>NZ_JAFCMC010000022.1:0-111558 GCF_018130085.1 Bradyrhizobium sp. AUGA SZCCT0169
CCTTGTCTGAGATCTCAACAACCTCATTCTGGCACAACTGATGCCGTAGGGGGCCGTCCACACCATCACTCCGCGGCAGGGGTTGTTGGAGAAGAAAGACAACCACCAGCGCGTAAAAACAATTACCGCCGGTGGCTATGGGTCCCGGCCTTCGCCGGGACGACATCCAATGAGATATCCACTCATCCCGCGAGCGCGGCCTTCACCAATCCGCTGGCTTTGCCAAAATCCATCTGGCCGGCGTATTTCGCCTTCAGCACCGTGATTACCTTGCCCATGTCCTTGATCCCGGCGGCGCCGGTTTCAGTGACCGCGGCCGATATCGCCGCCTTCACATCATCTTCCGACATCTGCTTCGGCAAATAAGCGGCGATCACCGCGATCTCCTCGCGCTCCTGCGCGGCGAGTTCGGCGCGGCCGCCCTTGTCGTAGAGTTCGACGGATTCCTGGCGCTGCTTGATCATCTTCTGGAACACGCCGAGCAGGTCGGCATCGCTGAGCGGCGGCTTGCCCTCCCCGCGTGCGGCGATGTCGGCGTTCTTGATCGTCGAATTGACCATGCGCAGCGTGGACAGCTTGCGCTCGTCCTTGGCCCGCATCGCGTCCTTGACCGCATTGTTGATGTCGTCGCGCAGCATGTTCGTATCCTTCGGCTATCAGAGCCCTGATCTAGGCTGTTCGCGCTCTCGAAACAACCTAGCCCCGAAGCCATTCCGTCAGCGCGTCGGCGGTCTCCTGCGGCGCTTCCACCTGTGGCAGGTGACCGCAATTGGCCAGCACCACCAGTTTGGCCCCGGGAATGCCGCTCGCCATCTCCATCGAGAGCGAGTTCGGGATGGTGTTGTCCTGGTCGCCGGTCAGCACCAGCGTCGGGCACCTGATCCACGCCAGCGTGGGGCGCGAATCCGGCCGCCCGATCACGGCGGTCTGCTGGCGGACGAACCCTTCCGGCCCGATATCGTCGCCCATGTCTTGGACCAGCTGGCGTAGCGCGGCATCGCCCTGCCGCGACGGGTGCACGAAGCCGGGAAACAGCTCGTCGAGCACGGCGCGGTATTCGCCGCCTTTGGCGCGGGCAATCATGCCCTGGCGGCGCGTCGTCGCTTCGCCGGTGTCGGGCCGCGCCTGGGTGCTGATCAGCGCCAGCTTCGCCACCCGCTCGGGGGCCTGTCGCATGATCTCGAAGGCGATGTAGCCGCCCATGGAATGCCCGGCGAGCGCAAAGCGCGGCGGCGCTTCGGCCAGGATCCGCCGGGCGATGGCGCCCATATTGTCGTCGCGCTTGTGATTGGCGACTGTCACCGGCCCCAACTGCCAGAGGGCCGGCACCACGGGGCCAAAGAGCCGCGGCGAGCACGCAAGACCCGGAACGAGCAGGATCGGCATCGTATTGTCCATGCGGACTCCTGATTGGGCGCCTTGGGGTGAAAAGCGGCCCTAGCTTCTTGTTTTGACGCGTTTTCTTGACGCGAACCGGCGTCCACTTCGCTCGAAAACGCTATGAAATGGGAACTCCAGATTAGGCTGGTGGCACAGCCTGTCAAATATGCAGTGAAACGCGTGTGAATCCGCGTTTTTGGGGGTTCACGCGGCGGGGTACGCCGACTATGTAATGCGCTCATGACAATCCCTGAAAACTCGTCAGCCTGGCCGGACCTCAAACCGACCGCGCTCCTCGTGCTCGCCGATGGCACCGTGCTGGAAGGCTTTGGCCTCGGCGCGGAAGGCCAGGCGGTCGGCGAAGTCTGCTTCAACACCGCGATGACCGGTTATGAGGAGATCCTCACCGATCCCTCCTATGCCGGGCAGCTCATCACCTTCACCTTCCCGCATATCGGCAACGTCGGCACCAACGACGAGGATATCGAGACGGTGAACATGGCGGCGACGCCGGGCGCGCGCGGCGTGATCCTGCGCTCCGCCATATCAGATCCCTCGAACTACCGCTCGGCGAAACATCTCGACGGATGGCTGAGGGCGCGCGGCATCATCGGCCTTTCCGGCATCGACACCCGTGCGCTGACCGCGCTGATCCGCTCCAAGGGCATGCCGAATGCTGTGATCGCGCACGCCAAGGACGGCAAGTTCGACCTGCACGGCCTCAAGGAAGAGGCGCGCGAATGGCCCGGCCTCGAAGGCATGGACCTGGTGCCGATGGTGACTTCCGCCCAGCGCTTCACCTGGGACGAGACGCCGTGGGGCTGGGAAAAGGGCTTTGGCCGCCAGACCGCGCCCGAATTCAACGTGGTCGCGATCGACTACGGCATCAAGCGCAACATCCTGCGGCTGCTCGCCGGCGAGGGATGCAAGATCACCGTGGTGCCGGCGACGACATCAGCCGAAGACATTTTGGCAATGAAGCCGGACGGCGTGTTTCTCAGTAACGGCCCCGGCGATCCCGCCGAGACCGGCAAATACGCGGTGCCAGTGATCAAGCAGGTGATCGATTCGGGCACGCCGACCTTCGGCATCTGTCTCGGCCACCAGATGCTGGGCCTCGCCGTCGGCGCCAGGACCAAGAAGATGCATCAGGGCCATCACGGCGCCAATCATCCGGTCAAGGACGAGACCACCGGCAAGGTGGAAATCACGTCCATGAACCACGGCTTTGCGGTGGACCAGGACACGCTGCCCAAGGGCGCCACGCAGACCCACATCTCGCTGTTCGACGGCTCCAATTGCGGCATCCAGCTCGACGGCAAGCCGGTATTTTCCGTGCAGTACCACCCGGAAGCCTCGCCCGGGCCGCGGGATTCGCATTACCTCTTCAAGCGGTTCGCGGATCTGATGCGGGCGAACAAGCGGGCGTAAGCGCCACCGTCATTGCCGGGCTTGACCCGGCAATCCATCCACTTTGAAGATTGATGGATGCCCGGATCAAGTCCGGGCATGACAATCTGTCGTCCGCATATGACAATCTGTCACTGGATTGCCGTCTAAAGTCTTAGTATGATGTCGGTAATATTAAACAGGAACCTCCTCATGGACACCGCCCCCGCCCCCAAGGTCGAATACGGCGTGACGCCGACCAGCGTGATGGCGTCAATGACGGGCCTCGAATTCGTCCGCGCGATCTTCGAGGGCAAGCTGCCGGCGCCGCCGATCATGGAGAATGTCGAGCCGTTCGATTCCACCGCCGAGAACGGCGTCGTGACCTTTCACAGCGTGCCGGGCTTCCGGCACTACAACCCGATCGGCTCGGTGCATGGCGGCTACGCCGCGATCCTGCTGGATTCCGCGATGGGGCTCGCCGTCCACACCACGCTGCCGGCCGGCACCGGCTACACCACGCTGGAATTCAAGATTTCCTTCATCAAGGGCATGACCAAGGACACCGGCCCTGTGAAGTCGGAGGGCCGCACGCTCAGCGTCGGCCGCCGCGCCGCTACCGCGGAAGCGCGCATCACCGATTCCAAGGGCCGCCTGCTCGCCCACGCCACCACGACCTGTCTGGTGTTTGAAATCCCGAAAGCATGAGCCAAGGGAACGCGAGGCCCTGACAGCGGTTGAATCCCGACGTATGGTTTGTACGCGGGAGAACGATCATGTCCGTGGTCAGCGAAGACCTTCAGCCCCTCACCTTCGACTTCGTCGATGACGGCCTGGTGCCGAACAGCAAGATGCCGTTCCTGGTCTACAAGCGCGCGATCGACGTCGACAACGATCATCCCGAAAAGACCATCGAGGGCCTGTTCGGCGCCAATGGCTGGGGCGCGATGTGGCGCAACGGCGTCTATGATTATCTGCACTACCACGCCACCGTGCACGAAGTGCTCGGCGTCGCCCGTGGCAACGCCGTCGTTCGGTTCGGCGGCGACAATGGCACGGACCTTGCGATCGCGGCCGGTGACGTCGCGATCCTGCCCGCCGGCACCGGCCATCAATGCCTGTCGTCGAGCGCTGATTTCTCCGTCGTCGGCGCCTATCCACCGGGACCGCCGGCCGAAATCACGCGCGCGACGCCGGAGAATCACGCCAAGGCGTTGAAGACGATTCCGGAAGTGAAGCTGCCGAAGTCCGATCCGGTGATGGGGACGAATGGACCGCTTGTAAAACTATGGAAGCGCGGCTGACACTTCCTTCCTTCTCCCCTTGTGGAGAAGGTGGCGCGAAGCGCCGGATGAGGGGTTTCTATCCGCATCTGGAAATCTTGCCGCGAGGAGAGAACCCCTCACCCGTCTTCGCTTCGCGAAGCCACCCCAAGAGCGAGCTTCGCTCGTCTCGATCCCACAAGGGGAGAGGGCGACAAAATAAGGTCCCCGCATTGGAGGCATGACGCGCAGCGCTGGATCAGCGCCGCCGTTATGTGATTGACTTTCCCTGTCCGAGATCAGGCCAACGTGATCCGGCCCGCACAGGGAAACGTCCAATGACAGCCAACCCAGACATGACCATCCGCGACATCACCGTGACGATGCTGCGCCTGCCCTGGGCCGACGATCCCTCGCTCAAGGGACACGCGCTGGGCCCGACGCGCGACATCCTGATCTGCGAAGTCGAGACCGCAGGCGGCGTCACCGGCATGGGCTATCTGTTCGTGTTCCGCCCGGGCATGCAGTCGATCGCGGCCTGCCTCGACGAGTGCATCATCCCGCGCGTGAAGGGCAAGGACGCCACCGCGATCGAGGCGATCTGGCGCGATCTGTGGACGGCGACGATGACCTATGGCCGCGGCGGCATCGCCGCGATGGCGATGTCGGCGATCGACATCGCGCTGTGGGACGCGGTCGGCAAGCGCGCCGGCCTGCCGCTGCACCGGTTGTGGGGCCATTATCGCTCTGAAATCCCGATCTACGGCTCGGGCTGCTTCCGCGGCGCCGGCGGCGACGGCATGATCGAGAAGGCGCTGCACTTCGTGAAGCAGGGCTACAAGGCGATCAAGATGCAGGTCGCGCATGTGCACACGCCCGCGCAGGACCTCGATAATGTACGCCGCATGCGCGAGGCGCTCGGGCCCGACATCGACATCATGATCGACGTCAATATGGGCTGGAGCGCCGACGTCGCGATCGAGATGGGACGCAAATTCGAAAAGTACGATATCTACTGGCTCGAGGAGCCAGTGCCGGCCGACGATTTCGCCGGCTACCAGCGCATTGCCGCAGCGCTCGACATGCGCGTCGTCGGCGGCGAGACCCATTTCACGCGCTACGATCTAAGGCCGTTCTTTATCAATCCCTGCCTGCCGATCCTGCAGCCCGACCCGATGCGCGGCGGCATGACGGACCTGCGCAAGATCGCATCCCTTGCAGACACCTGGGGCATCACCATCGCGCCGCATCTGTTTCCCGAACTCAACGTGCACCTCCTGGCCTCGATCCCGAACGGCATCTGGTGCGAGAACATGGGGCTGATCGACGACCTCTGGGTCGATCCGCCGCAAATTGCCAACGGCATGATCACCGCGCCGGAGCGGCCGGGACATGGGCTGCAGTTCAAGGAAGAGGTGCTGAAGCACAGGATTTAGCGGCATACTCTTTTCCCTTCTCCCCTTGTGGGAGAAGGTGGCGCGCGAAGCGCGACGGATGAGGGGTTCTATCCACACCGTAAGATTTATCGTGAGGAGAGAACCCCTCATCCGGCGCTTCGCGCCACCTTCTCCCACAAGGGGAGAAGGGGAAGAAGCAATCTCACGCCGCGTTGGCGCTTTCCTGACGGCTGGCTTCGAACAGGAACCAGGTGCGGCGCTCGGTCTCGTCGACGAACAATTCGAGCAACTGCGCGGTGCCGGTATCTTCGTGGTCGTCGCAAAGCTTGTGGGCTTTGCGCATGGCGGCGGCCATGTGCTTGTTGTCCTCCATCAATTCGCGCAGCATTTCGCGCGGCGGGACGTAAGCCTCGTTGTTGTCCTGAATGGTCTGCAGCTTTGCGATCTGCCCGATCGAACGCAGCGTGACGCCGCCAAGCTTGCGCACCCGCTCGGCGAGCTGGTCGGTGGTACCGAAGATCGCCTCCGCCTGCTCGTCCAGCATCAGATGGTAGTCGCGAAAATGCCGGCCGGAGACGTGCCAGTGGAAATTCTTGGTCTTCATGTAGAGTGCGAAGGCGTCGGCCAGCAGCACGTTGAGTGACGCCGAAATCTTGTCCACCGCGGCCTGCGGCAGATCGGTCGGCGTATCGAGATCGGGGGACACTTTTTCGGATTTGTTGGCTTTGCTCACGTTGAACCTTCCTGTTAGGAAACCGGACAGCGGTGGCATTGGACATTGGCCGCCGAACACCCTAACGCATCACTTTCCCGGCGGTTCCTTGCCGGAAACCCCTGTTTTGCCGGACGCAGCCCCGATGGACGAATGGATCGACTATTACGATTCCACGCATACGATCTATGCGAGCAAACTGCACCGGGACCTGCATTTCCAGATCATCGCGCGCGACATCATCGGCTACATCTCATCCCCTGACGCCGTGGTGCTGGACTATGCCTGCGGCGAGGCGCTGTCGGCGGCCAAGGTGGCGGACGCCTGCGCAAAACTCTATCTCGCCGAACCCGCCCCCGGCGTGCGCGGCCGGCTGATCGCGCGCTTTGCGCCGAACACCAAGATCCGCGTCCGTTCGCTGGATGAGCTCCGGAGTATGGACGCGCACTCGGTCGATCTCGTCGTCATGAACTCGGTGGCGCAATACATGACGCAGCAAGAGCTGGATTCCGCATTCGCGGTCGTTCGCCGGCTGTTGAAGCCGAGCGGGCGGCTGGTGCTGGGCGATATCCTGCGGCCCGAGGTCGGCATGGGGCGAGACGTGCTGGCGCTGTTGAAATTCGCAAGCGCCCACGGCTTCCTGACGGACGCGCTCTACGGCCTCGCCTCGACCGCGCTGTCGGACTACCGGCAATTGCGCACCCGCGTCGGCCTGCAACGCTACAGCGAAAGCGAGATGATCGCCAAGCTGACGCGGGCCGGCTTCGCCGCTTCGCGCGCGCAGACAAATATCGGCCACAACCCCTGGAGGATGACCTTCATCGCCCACCACCCATCGGTGCGCTAGTTAGGGTTAATAAAAGGTAAACGTAGCTCACCCGCCCGTGATCGGTAATGATCGCCTTGGCCCGGTGGCGGAAGCGACAACGCGAGAACGATGCAACGTTCTTATCCTGGTTCAAGTCCAGGCCGGGCCTCCAGCCTTCGCTTGCTGCGCAAGCTACGGCTCGGCAAGCCCCGTCGCAGCGAAGGCTGCCGCGACGTAGCCCGAAGGACGAAGTCGGGCCTCGGCCAGCCTTTCCCAACTCACCAAGCCGCAGCCCAAAATAGCCAATTTGCCGGTTGATGGCCCGCTTTTGGGGGTTTCGCGGGTGCGGAATCTGGTCTAAAGACCACCCGCGCGCGAGGGTAACCCGCGCTCTTGGCTTAGGGGACGCGCAGCATGCGCGCCCTTTTTTTGTGCCCAAATTCCAGTCCGCGAGACCTGATGCCCAAAAGAACCGACATCTCCACCATCCTGATCATCGGCGCCGGCCCCATCGTGATCGGCCAGGCCTGCGAATTCGACTATTCAGGCACCCAGGCGGTGAAGGCGCTAAAGGAAGAGGGCTACCGGGTCGTCCTGGTCAATTCCAATCCGGCGACGATCATGACCGACCCGGAACTGGCCGATGCCACCTATATCGAGCCAATCACGCCGGAAATCGTCGGCAAGATCATCGAAAAAGAACGCCACGTCATTCCCGGCGGCTTTGCACTGCTGCCGACCATGGGCGGCCAGACCGCGCTGAATTGCGCGCTGTCGCTCCGCCGTCAGGGCACACTCGACAAGTTCGACGTCGAAATGATCGGCGCCACCGCTGACGCCATCGACAAGGCCGAGGACCGCCAGCTGTTTCGCGAGGCCATGACCAAGATCGGTCTGGAGACGCCAAAATCGCGGCTGGCCAACGCCTCGGCGCTGAAGAAGTCCTACCGCGACAAATACCTCGCCGAGCGAGAGAAACTGTCGGGCGATGCGCTGGAAGAACTCGAGCGGCAATGGACGCTTGGCGAGAACGAACGCCGCAAGCGCTATCAGGAGCACGCGTTCGGCGAGGCGCTGATGGCGCTGTCCGAAATCGGTTTGCCTGCGATTATCCGCCCCTCCTTCACCATGGGCGGCACCGGCGGCGGCATTGCCTACAACAAGGAAGAGTTCCTCGACATCATCGAGCGCGGGCTCGACGCCTCTCCGACCAACGAGGTGCTGATCGAGGAAAGCGTGCTCGGCTGGAAAGAGTACGAGATGGAGGTGGTGCGCGATAAAAAGGACAATTGCATCATCATCTGCTCGATCGAGAACCTCGATCCGATGGGCGTGCATACCGGCGATTCCATCACCATCGCGCCGGCCCTGACGCTGACCGACAAGGAATACCAGATCATGCGCGACGCCTCGCTGGCGGTGCTGCGCGAGATCGGGGTCGAGACCGGCGGCTCCAACGTGCAGTTCGGCATCAACCCGGCCGACGGCCGCATGGTCGTGATCGAAATGAACCCGCGCGTGTCGCGCTCTTCTGCCCTTGCGTCGAAGGCGACCGGCTTTCCGATTGCAAAGGTCGCGGCCAAGCTCGCGGTCGGCTATACGCTGGACGAGATCGCCAACGACATCACCGGCGGCGCCACGCCGGCCTCGTTCGAGCCGACCATCGACTACGTCGTCGTCAAGATACCGCGCTTTGCGTTCGAGAAATTCCCCGGCGCCTCCCACACCTTGACCACGTCGATGAAGTCGGTCGGCGAAGTGATGGCGATCGGCCGCACCTTCCAGGAGAGCCTGCAGAAGGCGCTGCGCGGGCTCGAGACCGGGCTCACCGGCCTCGATGAAATCGAGATCGAGGACCTCGGCCGCGGCGACGACAAGAACGCGGTCCGCGCCGCGTTGGGCACGCCGACGCCCAACCGCATCCTGCAGGTAGCCCAGGCGATGCGGCTCGGCTGGTCCAATGAAGAGATCTTCAATTCCTGCAAGATCGATCCCTGGTTCCTCGCCGAGATGCGCGGCATCGTCGACATGGAAGCCAAGATCAAGGCGAACGGCCTGCCCGGCAACGCGTTCGGCATGCGGACGCTGAAAGCGATGGGCTTTTCCGACGCGCGGCTCGCCGTGCTTGCAGAAGCCACCGAGGCCGACGTGACCGCCAAACGCCACGCGCTCGGGGTTCGCCCGGTGTTCAAGCGCATCGACACCTGCGCGGCGGAGTTCGCCTCGCCGACTGCTTATATGTATTCAACCTATGAATCGCCTTTTGCCGGAAATCTTGCCGACGAGAGCGCGCCGTCCGACAAGAAGAAGGTCATCATCCTCGGCGGCGGGCCGAACCGGATCGGCCAGGGCATCGAGTTCGACTATTGCTGCTGCCACGCCTGCTTTGCGCTGCATGACGCCGGCTACGAGACCATCATGGTCAACTGCAATCCGGAAACCGTGTCGACCGACTACGACACCGCGGACCGGCTCTATTTCGAACCGCTCACCGCCGAGGACGTGCTGGAAATCATCGCCACCGAACGGACCAACGGCACGCTGCACGGCGTGATCGTGCAGTTCGGCGGCCAGACCCCGCTGAAACTGGCGCGCGCGCTGGAAGCCGCCGACGTGCCAATCCTCGGCACCTCGCCCGACGCCATCGACCTTGCCGAAGACCGCGACCGCTTCAAGCGCGTGCTCGACAAGCTAAGGTTAAAGCAGCCCAAGAACGGCATCGCCTATTCGGTCGAGCAGGCGCGGCTGGTGGCGGCCGATCTGGGCCTGCCGCTGGTGGTGCGTCCGTCCTATGTGCTGGGCGGCCGCGCGATGCAGATCATCCGCGAGGAGGAGCAGCTCAACAATTATCTGCTCGGCACGCTGCCCGAGCTGGTGCCGGCCGACGTCAAGGCGCGCTATCCCAACGACAAGACCGGGCAGATCAACACCGTGCTCGGCAAGAACCCGCTACTGTTCGACCGCTATCTTTCCGACGCCACCGAGATCGACGTCGACTGCCTGTGCGATGGCAAGGACACGTTCGTCGTCGGAATCATGGAGCATATCGAGGAAGCCGGCATTCACTCCGGCGATTCCGCCTGTTCGCTGCCGCCGCATTCGCTGGATGGTGCGATGATCACCGAGCTCGAACGGCAGACCCGCGAACTCGCGCTCGGCCTCGACGTGGTCGGCCTGATGAACGTGCAATACGCCATCAAGGACGGCGACATCTACGTGCTCGAGGTCAACCCGCGGGCGTCGCGCACCGTGCCGTTCGTCGCCAAGGTGGTCGGCACGCCGGTGGCGAAGATCGCGGCAAGGATCATGGCCGGCGAGAAGCTCGCGGACTTCAATCTGAAGAAGCGCAAGCTCGGCCATGTCGGCGTCAAGGAATCGGTATTCCCGTTCGCGCGCTTCCCCGGTGTCGATACCGTGCTCGGTCCGGAGATGCGCTCGACCGGCGAAGTGATGGGCATCGACCGTTCGTTCGAGGTCGCCTTCGCCAAGAGCCAGCTCGGCGGCGGCACCCGCGTGCCACGCAAGGGCACCGTGTTCGTTTCGGTGCGCGAGAGCGACAAGACTCGCATCGCGGACGCCGTGCGGCTGCTGCACTCGCTCGGCTTCAGAGTGATGGCCACATCGGGCACCCAGCGCTTCCTCACCGATTCGGGCGTGCCGACCGAAAAAGTGAACAAGGTGCTGGAGGGCCGGCCGCATATCGTCGACGCGATCACCAATGGCGACATCCAGCTCGTCTTCAACACCACCGAGGGGCCGCAGGCGCTGGCCGACAGCCGTTCGTTGCGACGGGCTGCCCTCTTGCATAAAGTGCCATATTACACCACTCTTTCGGGTGCTGTGGCGGCCGCACAGGGCATCCGCGCCTATCTGGGCGGAGACCTTGAGGTCCGCACGCTGCAGAGTTACTTTTCCGAAAACTGATCGTTCGCCGGGCCAAATTGCCCGCTAAACGATTGGCAACAAAGCCATATGGCTGGAACCCACCGCTCGTTTGGAAGTTGTATCGGCCCCTGACGGGGCCGAAAATTAATAGGCTGGCGGGCTCGCGTTTCGAGCCCGAATGGCTCCGAATCGAAATCGAAAGACTGCTTCGTGCGCGCAACTTCTCAAGGAGCGGCTCGCACGGGCGAAGGACGGAAGAGATGATGGAAAAGGTTCCGATGACCGCCGGCGGCTATGCCGCGCTTGAGGTCGAGTTGAAGCAGCGCCAGTCGGTGGACCGGCCGCGCATCATCGAGCACATCGCCGAGGCGCGCTCGCATGGCGACCTTTCGGAGAACGCGGAATATCACGCCGCCAAGGAAGAGCAGTCGCATAATGAAGGCCGCATCGCCGAGATCGAAGACAAGCTCGCGCGCGCCGACATCATCGATATTTCGAAGCTCTCCGGCGACACCATCATGTTCGGCGCCACCGTCACGCTGGTCGACGAGGATACCGAAAAGAAAGCGGTGTGGCAGATCGTCGGCGAGCCGGAGGCCGATGCCAAGAAGGGCCGCATCTCCATCACCTCGCCGCTGGCCCGCGCGTTGATCGGCAAGAAGAAGGGCACGACCGTCGAGGTCATGGCGCCCGGCGGCGCCAAGGCCTACGAGATCACCAAGGTCGAGTGGCGCTAGGCTGGAGCCAGGTTTGCCCCGGCGGGCACTGCCCGCCGGTCCGGGGCCGGGAGATGCGTTCATCGCCTTGAGGAAGACGGCATGCGGCCAGATCACGATCTCGTTGCGTGCCTTGCTTTCGCACTGACGATCGTGATCACCGGATGCAACATCTCGGCTGCGACTGAGCTCGCGATTCCGCCGCGCAAAGCGCCCAAAGACGCCGGCAATTTTTCGATGCAATCCGGTCCGCCGAACTGCAGCCGCTGGACCGACGACTGCGTCAACTGCGCGCGCGGCGCCAAGAATGAGCCCGCGACCTGCTCCAACATCGGCATTGCCTGTCAGCCCAAAGCCATCCGCTGCCTCGGCACGCAGTGATTCCAGTGCTCGGCGTTTCTGCGCTGGTGGCACAGTGCCGCAAAGTCACCTCGAGGTAACCGGCACAGCGGTGTGGCAAACAGTCAGCACTCCCGTAGAATCCCGTGCTGCTCGCCAAAACGTCATCGGAATCCGGCCGCCGCGCGCTTTTCCTTAAGGCCGCGACGCGATACCAAGTGGAACTCGATCCAACTTGGGGGACAACATGGACGCAATCGATAAGCTGCTTTCGAAATTCCAGCCGCCAGCACTGAGCCTGTTTCGCTTCATCACCGGCCTGCTGCTGTTTCAATTCGGCGTCGCGAAGATTCTGAAGTTTCCGACAATTCCGCAGGGTAATCCTTACGCCTTTCTCAACAAGGTGGAGTTGATGTCGCTATCCGGAGCCGCCGGTGCGATTGAGTTGATTCTGGGCGCTCTCTTGCTGCTCGGACTGTTCACACGGCCCGTCGCCTTCATTCTTGCCGGCGAGATGGCCTTTGCTTATTTCATGGGTCACGCGCCGAAGGGCTTTTATCCGCTCATCAACGGCGGCACGCTCGCGATCCTGTTCTGTTTCGCCTGCCTCTATCTGTCGACCGCCGGCGGTGGACCGATCAGCGTCGACGCCATGCGGAAGAAGAGCTGAGGAGCAAACGGCACTTTTGCTAATACCGTCATTCCGGGATGGTCCGCAGGACCAGACCGCAGGTGCGCAATTGCGCATCTGAGGTTCGATGCTCCGCATCGCTCCGGAATGACGGGATAGCGCGCAGCGTTATCCCGTCACCTTCAAATCGAGCGGCACCGCCGCCTCGTATTTGGAATTGTGCAGCACCAGCGACGTCCTGACATTGCGCACATGGGGCGCCGACGTCAGATGGGTGACGAAATCCTGGAACGTCGCCATGTCGGGCGCCACGCATTTCAGGATGAAATCCACCTCCCCCGACAGCATCCAGCATTCGCGCACCAGCGGCTCGGCGCGGACAAATTCCTCGAAGGCGCGCAAGTCGGCTTCGGCCTGGCTCGACAGGTGCACGGAGGCAAACACGGTGACGTCGAAGCCGAGCCGGCGCGGATCCAGCATGCCGCGGTAGCCCTGGATGTAGCCCTCTTCCTCCAGCGTCCTGACCCGGCGCAGGCAAGGCGGCGGCGAGATGCCGACCCGTTTGGCCAGTTCGACGTTGGTGATTCGGCCATCGGCCTGGATTTCGGAAAGAATTCTAAGGTCGATCTCGTCGAGATTCTTCGACACGCGGTCCGGTTCCTTTGGGTTCCCTAGGTTCTTTGGGGCTGGTTTGGCTTGGGAAGGTGTTTGCAGGCAACACTCTTAGCGCAGCTGGCATCGATTGCGCAATTTTATTGCGCGTGCACTGCGCCATTTTGCGTGAATCCGGAGAAAATACCGCAGTTCCGGGGAAAATTCGCTTATTTGAATTGCAAATCTTGCATGGCTACCCAGATATCATAGACTTGGATTTGACACTTTTAGCGCCGCGCGACGCATTTCCCGGCGCTTCCTCGCACAAGTCCTCATCAAAATCCTCCAAAGAGAGGGAATCTGCCGATGCCCGCGCCTATCCATGCCAAGGTCGTCATTATCGGTTCCGGCCCTGCCGGGTACACCGCAGCGATCTACGCCGCGCGGGCGATGCTTGAGCCGGTGCTGATCCAGGGCATCCAGCCCGGCGGCCAGCTCACCATCACCACCGACGTGGAAAACTATCCGGGCTTTGCGGATGTCATCCAGGGTCCGTGGCTGATGGAGCAGATGGAAAAACAGGCGGCCCATGTCGGCACCAAGCTCGTCACCGATCTCGTCACCAAACTCGACACCACGCAGCGGCCGTTCCGTCTGACCTGCGACAGCGGCGAGGTCTATCTCGCCGAAACCGTGATCCTTGCCACCGGCGCCCAGGCGCGCTGGCTCGGCATGCCGTCGGAAGAGAAGTTCAAGGGCTTTGGCGTCTCGGCCTGCGCGACCTGCGACGGCTTCTTCTATCGGGGCAAGGAAGTCATGGTGGTCGGCGGCGGCAACACCGCGGTCGAGGAAGCGCTGTTCCTCACCAACTTCGCCTCGCAAGTTACCATCGTGCATCGCCGCGATCATTTCCGCGCCGAGCGCATCCTGCAGGATCGCCTGTTCAAGAACCCGAAGATCAAGGTGATCTGGGACAGTGCGATCGACGAAATCTGCGGCACCGAAAATCCGGGCAAGGTCACCCATGTGCGCCTGAAAAACGTCAAGAGCGGCGCGCTGACGGAGGTGCCCGCGGACGGCGTCTTCATCGCCATCGGCCACGCGCCGGCAACCGAACTCGTCGCCGGCCAAGTCAAACTGAAACCCTCCGGCTATGTCGAGGTGGCGCCGAACTCGACGGCGACGTCGGTGCCCGGCCTGTTCGCCGCCGGCGACGTCGCGGACGAAACCTGGCGGCAGGCGGTCACGGCCGCGGGCCTTGGCTGTATGGCGGCCCTCGAGGCCGAGCGCTTTCTCGCCTTGCGTGCGAGTGATCGGGCGGCAGCAGAATGATTACGCGTCGAACACGGGACGGATTCACGGACATGGATTGGGACAAGCTGAAGGTGTTTCACGCGGCGGCGGAAGCGGGCAGCTTCACCCATGCCGGCGAGCAACTCGGGCTTTCACAATCGGCGGTATCGCGGCAAGTCTCGGCGCTGGAGCAGGAGCTTGCGGTATCGCTGTTCCATCGCCATGCGCGCGGGCTGATCCTCACCGAACAGGGCGACCTCTTGTTCCGCACCGCGCATGACGTGTTCATGCAGCTGCAGGCGGCGCGCGCCAAGCTCACCGACAGCCGCGAGCGGCCGTCAGGCGACCTCAAGATCACCACGCCGCCGGCGCTCGGCATCAACTGGCTGATTCCGCGGCTCGACGAGTTCACCAGCCTCTATCCGGACATCCGCATCTCGCTGATCGTGACCGACGAGGATCTCGATCTGTCGATGCGCGAGGCCGACGTCGCGATCCGGACCCGCAAGCCGACCCAGCCGGACCTGATCCAGCGCAAGCTGTTCTCGATCGGCTTCCATGCCTATTGCTCGCCGGAATACATCAAGCGCTTCGGCACGCCGCGCACCCTCGATGACCTCGACTCGCATCGCATCATCATGCTCGGCGATTCCCAGGTGCCGCCGCACCTGCAGAACCGCAGCTGGCTGATCGACGCCGGCCGCAACGGCTCGGGTCCGCGCGAGGCTTATTTCAAGGTCAACAACATCCTTGGTCTTGTCAGGGCCTGTCAGCAGGGGCTCGGCATCGCCGCCCTGCCCGACTACCTCGTCGAGGAGAACAACCGTCTGGTGCAGCTGTTCGGCGAGACCGACTCGATCCAGATCGACACCTACTTCGTCTATCCCGAAGAGTTGAAGACGGTGGCGCGGGTGCAGGTGTTCCGCGATTTCGTTGTGAGCAAGGCGCAGCGCTGGCCCTCCTAGCATTTCGGTCTGACTGGAATTTCGGTTCTGATTGAATCAGAACCGAAGCTCTAGATTCTTGTTTTGACGCGTTTTCTTGACGCGAGCCGGTATCGATCCCGCATCACGTGCGGCACGGGCTTCGCACGAAAACGCTTTCGCAGCGGCTGACGTTTCCCGCCTTCCCGATTAGCGGCTCTTATAAAGCCCCCGGTCTCCGCATGTCAGACATGCGGCTTAACCGGTTTACGCAAGCCGCAGATGGGGATCATAGTGCTTACACGCTGAGCGATCGTGTCGCGCATATGTCCCCCTCCTCCAGTGGCGCGGGCGCTCAGTAATCCCTCTTGGAAGGTGATTGTGTCGGCCTCACGTGGCCAATACCTTAAGCCGGGCTCTTTTGGGCCCGGCTTTTTTTCTTCTCCGGATCGTTTCGTCTGCAGATGATTTCAGCTGATCCTTCGTCGTCTCCAGATCTTTTCTTCTTCCGTAAAACAAACGTCATCGAGCGTGCGCGGATTGACAGCGCGCCGTTGCGCCATCATCATCGTCACATGATCACGAATTCGTGCGCCGCTCTGTCGTCGAAAAAAGGTCCCCACCCGGGGACCCGAGATCGACGCGCGCGATAGATTAACCGCCAAGCCGATCCCGAAACCCCGCCGTCTGGACGGGGTTTTTTCATGTGTCCCGTCTCCGGCAATAGCCTTCAAGGAGATGGAACCATGTCTACCGATCCACAAGACCGATTACAGGGCCTCTGGCTGCCCCTCGTTACGCCGTTTCGCAACGGCGAACTCGATGAGCCGTCGCTGCGCCGCATGATCAGGCACTACGCCAATAGCCCGGTCGACGGCTTGATCCTCGCCGCCACCTCGGGCGAGGGCATGACGCTGGACCTCCACGAGCTCGAGCAGCTGGTGTCGGTGACCCGGGCCGAGATCTCGGCTAGCCGCCGCTATATCCCGATCTGTCTCGGCCTGTCCGGCGCCAGCACGCGCAAGATGCTGGATACGCTCGACGAGACCGCCGCCTGGCCGATCGACTTCTATTTGATCGCCAGCCCCTATTACACGCGGCCGTCGCAGCGCGGCCTGCTGCGGCATTTCACGGTGCTCGCCGATCACGCCTCATGGCCGATCGTGCTCTACAACATCCCCTACCGGACCGCGGTCAATCTCTCCAACGAGACCCTGCTGCAGCTCGCCGCACATCGCAACATCGTCGGCATCAAGGATTGCTCTGCCGACCGCGCCCAGTCGATCGAGTTCCTGGCCCTGCGGCCGAAAGGCTTTCGCGTGCTGACCGGCGAGGACGCGCACTATCACGAGGCGCTCGTCGACGGCGCCGACGGCGCTATCCTGTTGTCGGCGCATCTGGAGACCGAAGCGTTCGCCTCGGTGCGGACGCTGATGCAGCAGGGCGACCACCAGGGCGCACAGGCGTGCTGGAACAATATTTCCGAACTGACGCGGCTGTTGTTCGCCGAACCCAGCCCGGCGCCTGCAAAATACTGGCTGGCGCAGAGCGGGCTGATCGACAGTGCCGAGGTCCGGCTGCCGATGGTGGAAGTCAGCGCGGAGCTCGCGGCGCGGCTCGATGCGGAGCGGGAACGGCGCGCGCCGGCCCTGTTGCGGCGGGCGTAGCAAGGCGTCGCAGCCGGGTCCCTCCCGCTTATAGGGAGCGTTGCGCACAAAAAAGCCGCCGCACGCGGAAGACCGCGGCGACGGCTTTTCTGTCGCTCCACACCGGCTCGGATGATGCGGAGGCGCATAAGGTGACCAGAATATCTTCCAATGGCGTGGACGCCGGCCAGCAAAATTGCCTGACCGCGTTGGCGCAATGTTAACCGCATTCGCCCGCGGTCGCCTCGCCGATCGCCGCGTGACCTTTGCAAACGCCGCGGCCTTCCGGAACGCTGGTTAACGGCTGGTGAGGGCGGCGCTTCAAAATCGTCCAAAGCATTGCCGTCAACTTTAAAATCTCGGGCGTATTGATGTCCTCATTGAGAAAACGGGGGACATCAAATGATCGACCACACCAGTGACAATTGGAAATTTCCGACCAGCGAACGCGTCCAGCGAGTGCAGGACGTTTTGCTGGTTTCGTCCTTTGCCTTGTGGGCGACGCTGATCGGCTTCGCGCCGGTTGCGACCTGGCGTCTGCTGATGGCTTGAACGAAAACGCAGGAGCTGCCGTGGTTAATCGGCGGTAGCACCTGCGGTCAAATGCGAGCAAAATTGCGACCGGGATTTTAAAAGCGGTCGCGTATCAAGCTCGTCACAACGGACAAACGCGGGGGCGCGTCGTGGAAATCGAAAACAATACTCTCCCTGATCAACAGGGTTTTACGACCGAGGACGTTCTTTGGGCGGTCGGCATCTGGTCGGTGATCCTGACCATGTCGCCGGTCGTCGTATTTTATATGCTGATGGTGGCGTGAGCGGACTGCTTCCGCCGTCATTGCGAGCCAACGGGTCGCGCGAATGCGCGCCCGTTGGCTCGCAATGACGCAGACAAAGAAAAACGCGCGGAGTCCCGCGCGTCTTTTTAAGTCCGTAAGCGGCGTTGTTACGCTGCTTGCTTGTGCATGGCGCCGGAAGCCGACGCGTTGCCGCGGATGGCCTTGATCGAACGTTCGATCGCAGCCCACAGCCGGCTGATTTCCGCAGCGGCCCGGCCTTCCGCATAATATTCGCGGGCGCCTTCGCCGTTGCCGAGCGCCAGCAACAGATCGGCACGGTTGGTGATCTGGCCGCTCCACACCGGCGCACGGAACTTGATCAATGCTTCACGCGCAATGGTGACGATCCGGCTTTCAACGCCGTCCCGGCTCGCGGGGGCACCGTTGATGACGACCGCGTAGGGCTTGCGCGCTGCACGGCAGGTCTGAATGGTTTCCTGCACGGCATTGACGTCAAACACGCCGGGCCGCGCCGGAATGATCACCATCGTGGCGTTCTTGATGGCGTCGTCGACGACGGCCGACAAATTCGGCGGCGTGTCGATGAACACCCATTCGATACCGTCGCGCTTGGCGGCGGCGATAATTCCGCTGACCGAATTTACCGCGGCCTTGATCGGCGGCTCGTTCGTTCCACGCAATTTGTGCCAGAGAGTAAGCGATCCCTGCGGATCAGCATCAACCATCAAACAGGGTTTCGTCGACTTATGGACGTGCGCAGCAATGTGAGCAGCCAGGGTACTTTTTCCCGAGCCCCCCTTACGCGAAGCAAAAACTATGACGTTCATACCTTGGCCTCCAGATTGACCCCAGAAGCCGAAAATGAATCAGCGCACTGATTCGTGAAAGAAAAATTTGCTGCTTATTGCGAAGAAGCCACTGATTAGCCAATAAAGTTGCTTTTTGAGTCACACTGCGTGCGACCGCGCAATCGGTGACGGAATCGCAAAAACGGAATCGCCAGAGTGGCTTGATCGATTCAGCGCATGCTTTTTGTGCGCTGTCGTTCGATCCATTTGCGCTCGATCCATCCGAGCAGCTTCGCCATCGGCGTCTGCAGAAATGGGACGTCCTGCGCGAACAAAAGGAGTCCGAGCGGCAGCATCCAGAGTCCGAGCACCGGCAAGATGCTGAAAATGCCGCCGAAGATCAGCAGAATGGCGATCGGAATCCTGACGTAGCGCGACGATGGCTTGCGCAGCCAGCCGACGAATCTGGCCGGGCCGGCAGGCAGCTTGGCTTCGAACCAGGCAAAATGCCGGTCGAGCTCCATTTGCGATTCTTTGCTCAATTGATCTCTCCTCGTGCTGAAGAGATGTTGACTCGCAGCCGGAGGCACAAGGTGTCAGTCTGTCGCGCGAAGGGGGCTTGAAATGGCATGCCGCGCTCAGGTCCGGGCTGGTTTTGCCGGTTTCTTGGGCTTACGCGCCTTGGCCGCGGATTTGCGCGGGGCCGCCGGCTTGATCGCCATTGGCCTGCCGGCGGGCGCTGAAGCGGCCCGGCTCGGTTCGGGACCGGATCTGAATTGCGCCCGACAAGGCGGCGAAAGCTGAGACTTCTTGGCGACCATGCAGGCCGTGACGCGCTCGACATTGGGGATATCGGAACTGCAAAGCCGGAAAGCGTCGCTGGTGCAGGCCTGTTCCTGTTCAGGGGTGTAGCTCTGCCCCAAAGCCGGCAGCGATGAAAATGCGAGCGCCGTCGCCAGCACCAAACCAAACCCGCAATTGCTGATCCGAAAAGTCGCCATGAATTCCCCCCGAGGCAATGATTCCACGAATTGTGGGTGAACCGCCCGGGATTGGCAAGCAGGGGTGGACAACACGCCACAGCACAAGTGCGGCGACCAGCGCTGATTTCACCGGCCGGATTGCAACCGCGATCGTCGTCGTCGTCGTCCTGGTGCGGCTGGCTATTCTTTTTCCGGCGATCGCGGTTGACGCGCCCGGTGCCTCGCTGCGCCATGTGATGGCGGATACCAAGGGTCGAAGCTGGCTGATCCTGAAAAGCTTTTTTATTGTGCTGCTGCCGGTATTGGCCGGGCTCCTGGCGGTCGGCCTGATCGGCGACCTCGACGATCTGCCCAGTTGGTGGAGCGCAGCCAGAATAGCGTTCGACAGCCCGCTCGAGCTGCTGGCGACGGTGTTGGCCGCCGCGACCGCATCGCGGCTGTACGGCTGGATCGGCCATCAGATGAAGGGCGTGCCGGTCTGATCCGGTCAGGCATCATTGGCCGGACACGCGCTGCGGCCAGCGCAACGAAGCGGGCGGTCTTTGGGAATATCCGCGATGGGGTTGGTACAGTTGGGTGGGCTCGAACCACCGACCTCCTGTTCCACAGACAGGCGCTCTAACCAGACTGAGCTACAACTGCATCCTGCGCGAGCCCCACAAAAAGGGGGTGGCGAATGGGCGGGAAACTAGGTGCAACGCCACGCTTTGGCAAGGCCACCAGCCACCCGATTATCAGTCGCTTCGGGGGCGGACAAAGTTCATTTGCTACTACGGGGCCTCGATGGCGAAGGACCGGCCCAGGGGCAACAAAAAAAGCCCGGGCTGACCTGCCCGGGCTTTTTTCGAACCTTAATGCGGGCTCAGGCGGCCGGCTGCTGGTACTTCGCGGCCGACGCCTTGATCGGTTCGACGGTTTCGGTCGCAACCTTCTGGCCGAGTTCGGCGAGTTCCTTGGCCTGGGCCGAATACGTCTCGAACTGCTTCTTCGCGTGCGAGGTCCACAGCTCCATGGCGGCTGCCGGCGTCTTCACGCTAAGCAGGTCCTGAGCGAAGTCGAGTGAGGACGTGGTGTTGGCCTTGAAGAACTCGAACAGCTTGGCCGAGTAGGCGCTGGCGCCCTTGTTGGCCGAGGTGAACACGGCTTCCATCGTGCCGTTATGGCTCTCGGCCACATCCTTGAACTTGGCGTAGTTGTCGCGCGCCTGCGAAACGCCCTTTTCGGCGAACGCCCGCACCTGCTCGGGGACTTCGAACGGAATGATGGAGGCGGAGAACGGATCGGTCGAACTGGTCATTCGCATGCTTCCTTCGCAACGGGGTGAATCGTGGTGACCCCTTGCGACCGCCACCGGTGAACGCCGGTAGCGCCGTACTGGATCACACGGTCTTTGCTTGTCTGAGCACGATCTTCTCGGAATACCGGTACATATTTCCGGATCGAACTCCGGTCTTGGGGAGTGCCCATCGTCGGGCTTGCCCAATAAACACCCTTATCATGTCAATTTTGTGCAACGCAAAGCAAAACAATGTGCACTGCGACATACATTGCCCGTACTGGGTGTATTTCAGTCATCTATAGACCCTAAAGTAGAAGAGGTGAGGCTCTTGAAGCAAATGCCCCTCAGGCCTCTCCTCAGCTCTTGGGCTTCGCCGCGTCCATCGCGGCGCGGCTGACGATCTGACCCATCTCGCTGGCTTGCTCCGCCAGCGCACGCATCTGGCCCTGCACATACTCGCTGTGCAGCCGCATCACCTCGGTCAGATCCTTGGCCTTCAGCAGCGCTTGCGCGTAGTCGAGCGAGGTCTGCACGTTCTTTTCAGCGAAGGCGACCGCCTTGCTGCCGATTTCCTTGGCGTTGGTGCGCGCGGCGTCGCCGCGATCCTCGAACGAGCCCGCGGCCTGGTGCGCGGAGGACAGGAATTTCTCGAAGGTCTGGCGGGCCTGCTCGAAGCTCGCTTCTGCCATCGATCGCATTTCCTTTGGAATCTCGAAACGGCCATCGTCGCTCATGGTCCCACTCCTGTGGCGTTGGGGGCTGCTTGGCAGGCGTCCAGGATGCCGGGTCCGCGGTTCCGCATCGTGCACCTTGGGCTGTGGCCTCGGGTTCACATCGTGAACCTCCGGTGGTCTTTTGTAACAAGCTCAACGCCGCAGAGGCCGATTCGGTTCAGCCGGATTAAGGTTATCGCGGCTTAGAATACCGCTTGGGTCCGCCGGCCGTGGACCTGCCGCGCCACGCTTGCGATACTGGCGATCCACTTGCGATCCTGCAGGGCAGTCAGCGTTCGGCCGCCGATTCGCAAAAACCATCTTCGAGCAGAAGGCTCATATCCACGGTCATGTCGCGCTGATGAATAATGCCGAACTCCAGATGCTAGCACTCGGCGATCCGCGGCTGGCGGCGCACGCGACGAGCGCCCTGGCCGCGTGGCTGTGGTCGAGCGACGGCACGCGGGTTCTGTGGGCCAATCCGGTCGGCGCGCGCTTGTTCGGCACGGCCAACAGCACGGCGCTGGCGGGGAAAATATTCGGACCGGCCGATCCGCATCGGCGGCAGATCGCGCGGCTCGCCGGCCGCCTGCTTGCGGGCGGCGCGGTCCGGCTGGAGCGGCTGCAAGGTTTTGGCGCGACGCCCGGCATGCTCGCGACCTGCGGCTGTTCGCGTCTCGATCTGCCCGATGGCAGCCACGGTATTTTGGTTGCCGCCGGCAACATCTCTGGCCGCGCCATGCCGCTGACGGAACGGCTGCAGCGGCTGGTCGAGGGTCTCGCGATGCCAGTCGCGGCGTTTACCCGTGACGGCATCCTGATCGGCACCAGCGATGCGGCGCGTCCCCTGCTCGGCGTTCACAATCTGGTCGAGGCCGGCCTCGACGATGCGCGCCAGGACGCGCTGAAGCAGGGCGCCGTCGCAACCGCGATCGACATCGGCCGCATGGTGCTGCAACGGGTTGGCGCTGGCGCCGACATCGGCCTTGTCGCGCTGATCGTGCCGGACGCCGTGCACGCCGCAGCACCGGAGCCCGTCGCGGCCGCGCAGCCACAAGAAGAGCAGCCGCAAGAAGAATTGCCTCAACCACTCGAACCGCCGGTGGCGGGAATTGTCGCGAACGATCCCGCACCCGAACCGCAGCAGCCCGCTCCGGGCGAAGCGCCGGCCGCCTTGGCGCTGTTCGACGCCCTCGCAGAGGCGCCGGAAGAACCCGAAACCGAGCCGGTCGCCGCGGCGGCGCCGTCCAGCAGCGAACCATCCGCCGCGTTGCCGCCTGAACCATGGCCTGACGTCGCAGCGGTCGCCGACGAAGCCACGCCCGCATTCGCCGACGCCGCGCCTGAATCATCAGCCGAAAACCTGATAGCGCCGATCGCCGCCGAACCCGTCAAGGCGCCGTCGTGGTTCGAAGAGCGGTCGCCGCATGCGCGGCGGCTTCCGTTGCGCTTCATGTGGCAGATGGATCAGGAAGGCCGCTTCACGCTCGGCGCCGATGAATTCACCCGGCTGATCGGCCCGCACACCACCGCCGGCTTCGGCCGGTTGTGGAGCGAGATCGCGGAAGCCTTCGGGCTCGATCCCGAAGGCCGTGTGACGAAGGCGTTTGCCACGCGCCAGACCTGGAGCGGCATCACGCTGAACTGGCCGGTTGACGGCGGCGCGCGGCTGCCGGTCGAATTGTCGGGCCTGCCGATCTTCGATCGCGCACGGCATTTTGCCGGCTTTCGCGGCTTCGGCGTTTGCCGCGATCTCGACGGCCTGGCACGACTGGCCGCCTTGCGCCGCTACGAATTCTTCGGTGGAGCACCCGCGCCGATCGCGCCGGAACCGCGCTCGGCTGATATCGTCCAGGCGGGCCCAGCGTCGGATTCGGTCGGCCAAGACTTGACTGCGCAGGAGTTGCCCGCGCAGGGCCCGTCCGTGGAGGACGCGCCTCAAGAAGCGTTGCCGCAAGAAAATTTCAGCGAAAGCTTCAGCGAGCACGTGACCGCGCAGCCGACCGCGGCAGATGACCGGCCCGCGGAATTTGTCATCGAGACCAGCGTCGCGTCGCCTCCCGTTACGGAATTGCCCGAGCCAATTGCTTCCGAGACTTCACACCCAACCGATCTGGATGCCGCCGTGGATACCCCAAAGGATACTCTGGCAGAAACGCAGGCGGAAACGCCGAAGAACGTTCTGCCGTTCCGCCCCCCCGGCGACGCCAAGCCGCCATCGCTGACGCCGGTCGAAAACAGCGCCTTCAACGAACTCGCGCGGCAATTGTCGGCGCGGCTCGAGAACGAGAACGGCAATGAGACGACACAGGCCGTCACCGGCCTCGATGAAACCGTGGTCGAGAACGCCGCATCGACGGACGCGTATGCGGCAGTTTCACAGGAAGCCGCGAGCGATGCCCCGGTGCAGCCGGAATGGCTGGCCCCTTCCGAGCCGCCGGCGCGCGGCGAAAGCAGGCGCGACAAGGCGCTGCTCGACTTGCTGCCGGTCGGCATTCTGATCTACCGGCTCGATCGGCTGCTCTACGCCAATCCCGCTTTCCTCACGCAGATGGGCTATCCGAGCCTGCATGCGCTGGAAGATGCCGGCGGCCTCGACGCGCTCTATGTCGAGCCCGGCGTCTCCAGCGCGCCCTCGACGTCGGACACCGGCACGCCGGTGATGATCTCCGCGAGCCAGCCGCAACATGCGCAAGAAGACCCGGAAGGGCCCGCATCGACGCCACCGGCGGCGACCGACGCGCGCCTCTACACGATTTCATGGGACGGCGATTCCGCGCTCGCTTTGATCTTCTCGGGCGCGCGCAACGAAGGCGCCGCCGTCGCCGCTGCGATCGCGGAAGCTGTCCCGGTTGCCGAACCGCCAGTTGCCGAACCACTGGTCCCCGAACCGTTGCCGGCGGGCCACGCCGATGCCGAAGAACTCGGCGCCATCCTCGACACCACGGCCGAAGGCATCGTGATGTTCGACGCCGAGGGCAACATCAGCTCCGTCAATCGCAGCGCCGAAGCGCTGTTCGGCTATGACGGCGAGGATCTGGCGCGACGCAATCTGGCGGATCTGTTTGCGCCGGAAAGCCAGCACGAGGTGTTCGACTATCTCGCCAGCATCAAATCCGAAGGCGTCGCCAGCCTGCTCGAGCACGGCCGCGAGACGCTCGGGCGCGAGAGCAAGGGCGGCTTCATTCCGCTGTCGATGACCATGGGACGGACAAAGGCCGACGGTCCGAACTTCTTCGCGGTGTTCCGCGACCTGTCGCAAGCCAAGCAGAGCGAGAACGAGCTGCGCGAAGCGCGCCGGCTGGCCGAGCGCGCCGCCAGCGCCAAGGCCGACGTGCTGGCCCGCATCAGCCATGAGGTGCGCACGCCGCTCAACGCCATCATCGGTTTCTCCGAGGTGATGATCGGCGAACGCTTCGGCGCGCTCGGCAATGAGCGCTATGGCGAATACATGAAGGACATCCGCGCTTCCGGCGAACGGGTGATCTCGATCATCAACGATCTGCTCGATCTGTCGAGGATCGAGACCGGCAAGCTCGATCTGTCGTTCACCAACCAGAATCTCAACGAACTGGTCGAGAGTTGCGTCGCCGTGTTGCAGCCGCAGGCCAACCGCGAACGCATCATCATCCGCACCTCGCTGGCACACACGCTGCCGCCGGTGGTCGCCGATGCGCGCGCGCTGCGCCAGATCACGCTCAACCTGATCGGCAATTCGATTCATCTCGCCAATGCCGGCGGCCAGGTCATCGTCTCCACGGCGTTGTCCGATTTCGGCGAGGTGATGCTGCGGGTCCGCGATACCGGCCACGGCCTCAACGACAATGAAGTCGCCGCCGCCCTGGAGCCGTTCCGCACCCCGGCGCCGTCCGATCAGGCCTCCGAGGGCACCGGCGTCAGCCTGTCGCTGACCAAGGCGCTGGTCGAAGCCAACCGCGCCCGATTCCAGATCAAGACCGGCGCGCGCTCGGGGACGCTGATCGAGGTGGTGTTCTCGCACGCGGCCGCGAAGGTGTGATCGTAATCGTCAGATCTTTGCCAGCATGGCCGTCTTCAGTTTTGCGATGCGTACTTCGTCGCGCTTGTAGAACGTCCATTGCTTGACGCGCTTGGCGCTCACCAACCCCGCCTTCGACAATACTTTCAGATGTTCGCTCACCGTGGGCTGGCTGACCCCAAGCTTCTCGGCAATCAGCACGCCGCAGACCCCGTCCTTGACCAGGTCGCCGTCGACCTGGGCGCGGAAATGCGCCTTCGGGCGCTTCAGCCACTCCAAAATCAAAAGCCGACGGTCGCTCGCGAGCGCACGAAAAGCAGACTCGACGTCATCCTCGAAAGAAGTCATATTGCTAATTAGCTAAATGACTAATTCCTGTCAATGTCGACAAGCCGCGGAGATTCCCATGGGTGAACCTGATGATGCCGTAACGCCGCAAGCTATCGCAGCGTGCGAGAAGATCATCCGGCCCTATATCAGGCGTACGCCCGTGATCGAGACCGATGGCAGCGAGTTCGGGCTGTCCGCCGGCGCAATCGGCCTCAAGCTCGAATTGCTGCAACACTCGGGAGCATTCAAGGCCCGCGGCGCCTTCACCAATCTGTTGACCCGCGAGATACCCAAAGCCGGCGTCGTCGCGGCGTCGGGTGGCAATCATGGCGCTGCCGTCGCCTATGCGGCGATGCGGCTCGGCATACCGGCCAAGATTTTCGTGCCCATCGTGTCTTCTCCGGCCAAGATCGCGCGCATCCGCGAATACGGCGCCGATCTCACCATCGAGGGCGATGGCTATGCGGATGCGCTCGCCGGAAGCGAAGCATGGGCGCAGCAAACCGGCGCGCTGCCGGTTCACGCATTCGACCAGAACGAAACCATCATGGGTCAGGGAACGATCGGCCTGGAGCTCGACCAACAACTTCCCAACATCGACACGGTGCTCGTTGCGGTTGGCGGCGGCGGGCTGGTTGCGGGGATAGCGGCCTGGTACGCCGGCCGCATCAAGGTGATCGGCGTCGAGCCGTTTGCCTCGCCGACGCTGACCAGGGCTTTGGAGGCCGGACATCCCGTCGATGCGGAGGCCGGCGGGCTGGCGGCCGATTCGCTGGCGCCGCGCCGCGTCGGCGAGCGTGTATTCCCGATCGTGCAGAAATACGCGCCCCGCACCGTGCTGGTGACCGACGAGGCGATCGCCGAATCGCAGAAGACGCTGTGGCGCGCCTTGCGCATCGTGGCGGAGCCGGGCGGCGCCGCCGCCTTTTCGGCGATCCTGTCCGGCGCCTATCGGCCGGCCAACGGCGAACGCGTGGCCGTCGTCCTCAGCGGCGGCAACACGACGGCAGTCAATTTCTGCTAGGAAATCGTACATCGACGAGTGACGAACGCTCAGGATAGTTGGCAGACCTCGACCAAGATCGCCGTGAGGTCCGCCAAGGGGCTAATTGCGGCCTATCAAAACTCGTCGAACCAAACAGCCAGAAAAGAGCTAGGCTAGCAGATTGGCGTCAATACCTATCATGGAGCCGGCTCGGTGCTGAGGGATACTGCAGGGGCTCGTCTTCTCGCATTCAGCAATGGAAGCTGTGTTTCGAGTTCGCGAAACATCATTGTCATAAATTTCTGGTTTTGCGGCAGGACATCGTTCGCGAATCTGTCGATTGCATCCGCAACCTGAGGCTTGTTCACCTTCCGGTCGACCCAGCCCTTCAAGGTGGTACAGAGTACGTCATAGGACTGCTTCCAGACCGCAAAGAAGTGGTCAATGATGGCGGCGTCTTCAGCCTTCATGAACTTCTTCATACTTGTCTGGTCAGCAAGGCCATATTCGCTCGCCTCGATCACCATCCGTTGAAGGTAAGAGTCCAGCGACCGGACCTCCAGGTCAAACGCGTTTTCCACCGCATCCACTGAAAATTGGTCGCGCAATTTCTGCCGCTCCTCGCCGAACTTGAACCAGAAGCGCGCGGCAAAAATCAACCCGATCAGCGGAAACGACGTCTCATCTCGTCCGGGAAATAGTCGCTCGAGCGTCGGAATGAGCGAAACGTAGTACCGCCTGGTGCCGTTCCGAAACACCTTGAAGCGTCCGATGATAGGGCGATAAGGCTTCAAATCCTCACCGATAAAGCTCAGCGGTGGCGGTTGCGCAACGCCCGCCTTCAGTTGCGCCATGATGGAAGCTTCGACATACCGTATCCAGGGCACGACGTTACCGGCGCGCTTTGTCAGTATCTCGGCCAGGTCCTTCCATTCCAGAGCGTAGATCTCTTGATCCTTCAGTCGCTGTGGGACTGCGCTTGGAACGCCGAGCAAGTTGAAGGAGGCTATCGTCCCCAACACGCGCGAAGTCGGCGGAATACCGGTCATGGTTTCCCAATCTGTCACGGCAGGAAGGGTAATTGAAATGCGCTCGTGAAGCGGCCGTTCTTCGACGACCTCATCGCCCTTGTTCGCGTAGAACGCCTGTATGATTTCGCGCGCCTTGATCTCGCTCCGATCCTCCAACTGCCCCCCGCGGCGCTGGGCGTATAGTTCATTACAAAGAGCAAACACCGCTTTCATTCGCGGCGCGAAAGCGTCGGACATCCACCTCTCAGTACTCTTAAGCAGCTTCTCTCCTGCGTCATAGCGGATCTGCACGCCCTGGAGACCTGCCAGGATCGTCGGCGGATCCTTGGTGTCGTAAATACAGAACATCCTTCGCTTCATTCCGGGCGACTCAGACGCGGTAAAGAGACCCACTTCGAAGCCGCAGTAATCGAAAACGTGTTTTTGGTCTCCAGTATAGATTGCTATGAAGATGTCAGCTTCTTTGACCGCACGTGCGATCTCGGCTTTCCAGTCCCCTCCCAGTTCGATCGTTTCAGCATCGAGAAACACATGGAATGCGGCATTGTCCATGTTCGAGATTACTTGCGAAAGCGCCTGCGCGATGGGGAAATCATCGTGTGAATAGCTGATAAAGACGTTGATCTTGTCCGACTTCTCGCGTCGCGGCCTTGACGACACTTTCTTGGCTGTTTTCTTTTTCTTGGCTGTTTTCTTTTTCTTGGCTGTTTTCTCTTTTGCGGGCTTACTCATTGTCCGCCTCCACACCGCAGCGCTCAGGCTGCCGCAAATTTGTTCATTTACCAGAATGCAATGATCAGAAATGAGGGATCATCTACACGCCAAAATCGCGTGTCAAACAGAATCTATTTATAGTATAGTGAACCAAATCACGTTTGTTCCAGCGCTAACCGAGGTGGTTGGGGCTTTGTTGCCGCTATTGGCAATGCACTGCATCAAGAATGAACGGATCGGCAGCTAACCAATTGGAGGCTGCCGCCAGTGGTGATTCCGCCCGCCGTGGCGGAGCCGGGAGGTGCGGCCACGTTCTCGGCGATCCTGTCCGGCGCCTATCGGCCGGCCGCCGGCGAACGCGTGGCCGTCGTCCTCAGCGGCGGCAACACGACGGCGGTCAATTTCGACACGCGCTGAAGGGACGAACTGCGGGCATCTGACGCTCCCCGATATAAGCAGCACGGCACATTTTTTGCTCGAATCCTGCTGCCTGAATGCATCCGGACCCGGATCGCCTCTTTCTCAGGCTATTTGGGTGAGCCGATTATGCGCTGCCTCGTCGTCGCCGATTTGCATTATTCCTTGCCGCAGTTCGACTGGCTGCTGAGCGCCGCACCGCAATTCGATCTCGTGATCTTCGCCGGCGACGCGCTCGACATCGGCTCGATCGTCGATTTCCGCGCCCAGATCGTCGTCGTGAAGAAGTATCTGTCACTGCTGGCCGGTATCACCCGCGTGATCCTGTGCTCGGGCAATCACGACCTCGACGAACGCAGTAGCGAGGGCGAAAAAATCTCGCGCTGGATCGGCGAGCTCCGCGAACTCGGCATCGCCTGCGACGGCGACAGCCTGACCATCGGCGACACGCTCTTCACGGTCTGTCCGTGGTGGGACGGTCCCTTGGTCAAGCAGCGCCTCGAAACGCAGTTGCAGGAGGCCTCGGTGGAGCGGCTGGCGCACTGGATCTGGGTGCATCACGCGCCGCCGGGGAATTCGCCAACCAGCTGGGGCGGCAAGCGGTATTTCGGCGATGTCGATCTCGTGCAGTGGATCGCGCGCCACCAGCCCTCGATGGTGATCTCGGGCCATGTCCACCAATCGCCCTTCATTTCCGAGGGCTCATGGTTCGACCGGCTCGGCGATACCTGGGTATTCAATACCGGATTGCAGCCTGGCCGGCCGCCCACCTACATCGTGCTCGATCTCGACGAGGCGACCGCGTTCTGGCTTTCGGCGGACCACGCGCAATCGATCGACCTCAAGGCGCCGTTGCAGCGGCCGGCGGCAACGATTCAAACCGCGCCGCCCTGGCTCATATCCTTGGATCAGATTGCCGATCCGAGCCTGGTGAAACCTGTGTCGGCGGAAGGTTGATCATGCTCTGCAGGAGGTCTCCGACCATCGCGAGGTGGTTGCCGTGGCCGGCATATTGCCGCTTGAGATCGGCGAGGTAGGTGTTGGCGACGTTGAGCCGCTGCGCCAGCATCCTCGCGATCATCAGCGACACCGCCGGCTGCTGCCGCAGGAAGGACGCGGCATCGTCGATCTCGTAGATCGCCGAATCCTGCGCCGCACGCACGGTGGCGGTATGCGGCGTGTCGAGCAGCACCGACATTTCGCCGAGCACCGCGCCTGGCTCGACAATGGTGGCAACGATGGTGTCGCCCTTGATGACCTCGAGCCGTCCCTCGATCAGCACATATAGATGCCCGGTGCGGGCGCCCTCATGAAGAACTTCGGTGCCGGCGGCGACGCTCCGCCTCGTACCGCCAATGCAATATTCGAGAATGTCGCGCATCGGCTTACCTCCGCTAAGGCCGAGATTAGGCACGGAGCGTGCCAAGGTCGAACAGATATTTTGGAATGCTTCTAAACTAAAATCTGGAATCGCTCTAAAAGAATGCAGTCGCGACATCGCGGCGCTTCGTGCGCGCTATCCGCTGGGCTAGTGAAACCGGCATCATCCTCGTGCCTGCCGGAGCAGCCCTCATGATTAAATTTCGCGTCTTCGCCGCATCAGCGGCGTTGCTTGGTCTGGCTTCGTCGGCCATCACCACGGCTTCCGCCGATAACGGCGAAGTCAACGTCTATACCTATCGCGAAACCAAGCTGGTCCAGCCGCTGTTCGATGCCTTTACCAAGGACACCGGCATCAAGGTCAACGTCGTCTCGGCCAGTTCGGGGCTCGAGCAGCGCATGAAGGCTGAGGGCGCCAACAGCCCGGCCGACGTGCTGCTGACGGTCGATATCGGCCGCATGGACGAGGCCGTGAAGGCCGACGTGACCCAGCCGATCAAGTCGGAGGCGCTCGACAAGGTCGTGCCGGCGCAATACCGCGACCCCGACGGACACTGGGCCGGCATCTCGATGCGCGCGCGCGTGATTTACGCCTCGAAGGATCGCGTCAAGCAGGACGCCATCACCTATGAAGAGCTCGCCGATCCCAAGTGGAAGGGCAAGATCTGCATCCGCTCCGGCCAGCACATCTACAACAACGGACTGTTCGCGGCCTACACCGCGAAGTACGGTGAGGCCAAAGCCGAGGAATGGCTGCGCGGCGTCAAGGCCAATCTGGCGCAGAAGCCGTCGGGCGGAGATCGCGAGGCCGCGCGCGACGTCGCCGCCGGCAAGTGCGACATCGGCATCGGCAACACCTATTACTGGGCGCTGATGATGAACAACGATCCGGAAAAGAAGCCGTGGGCGGAAGCCACCAAGGTGATCCTGCCGACGTTCGCGGGCGGCGGCACCCACGTCAATCTGTCCGGCGTGCTGCTGGCCAAGCACGCGCCGAACAAGGCCAACGGCGTCAAGCTGATCGAATGGCTCGCCGGTGAAAAGGCGCAGCAGATGTATGCCGACCAGAACTACGAATATCCGGTGCGCGCCGGCGTCGCCATCAACCCGACGATTGCGGGTTATGGCAAGCTCAACGCCGATACCCTGCCGATCGCCAAGGTCGCCGCCAACCGCAAGGCGGCCGCGACGCTGGTAGACAAGGTCGGCTTTGATAATTGATGCTTTGACGACTGATTGTGCCGTGATGCCCGGACTTGCTCCGCCCTGTTCCCTCCCCCCTTGCGGGGGAGGGTTAGGGAGAGGGGCGGCGGCAACGGCGGTGGGTGTGGCTTACCCCTCTCCCCCGCCCTCCCCCGCAAGGGGGGAGGGAGTAGACCTCGGCAGGTCGAACTACCGGTACCTCTCGCCTGAGAAATTTTTTACGTGAACCCATCCGCGCACGCCGGACGGATCTCGGCGGCCATCGCTGTCATGACCGCGATCATGGTCGCTGCGCCCGTGATCGCGGTCATCGCGCTGGCGATGAACCCCGCGCCCGATCTGTGGCGCGATCTGATCGCCTATGTGTTGCCGCGGGCGATGCTCGACACCGCGCTGTTGCTGTTCGGCGTCGGCGCGCTGGCGCTTGTGATCGGCGCCGGCACCGCGTGGCTGATTTCGCTGCATGACTTTCCCGGCCGCGCGCTGTTGTTGTGGCTGATGCCGCTGCCGCTGGCGATTCCGACCTACATCGCCGCCTACGTCTATGCCGACCTGTTCGAGCCGCTCGGCCTGGTTCATCGCACGCTCGCGATCTGGTTTCCGCTGCGCGACACGGTGGCCGTCCTGCCCAATCTGCGTTCGATGCCGGGCGCGATCATCGTCATCGGCCTCGTACTCTACCCTTACGTCTATCTCTCGGCGCGGACGATGTTTCAGTTCCAGAGCGCCGAATTCGCCGAGGCCGCGCGAACGCTCGGCGCCAGCCGCCTGCAGATATTCTTCCGCGTCTCGCTTCCGATGGCACGGCCGGCGCTGGCGGTCGGCGTCGCGCTGGTGTCGCTGGAAACGTTGAACGACATCGGCGCCAGCGAATATCTCGGCGTCCGTACGCTCACCGTGTCGATCTTCACGACCTGGCTCAACCGCGGCAGCCTCGCCGGCGCGGCGCAATTGTCCTGCTTCATGCTGGCGATCGTCGCCGGCCTGATCGCGATCGAACGCTATGGCCGCCGCAATGTCGCGACCGGGTTTTCCGCCGAGAGCCCGCGGCTGACGCCGCGCACGCGATTGCACGGCAGGCGGGGCTGGTGGACGTTTGCCGCCTGCCTCACGCCGGTGCTGCTCGGCTTCATTGTACCGGTGCTGTTTCTGCTGCAGCAGAGTTTCAAGCGCGGGCTCTTGACCAATTTCGACATGACGCTGGGGCGCGATGCCTTCAATTCGGTGGCGTTCGCAACGCTGGCGACACTGATCGCGCTCTTCCTCGGCTTCGCCACCATCCTGGCCTGGCGCTGGCGCCCGGATCCGGTGCGCCTCGTTGCGATGAACATCTCGCAAACCGGCTACGCCCTGCCCGGCCTGGTTCTCGCGCTGGGCTTGCTGACCCCGGTGCTCGCGATCGACAATGGCCTGAGCGCGCTCGGCGGATGGCTCGGAGGTTCACTGCCGGGACTGATCTTGGTCGGCTCGGGTGCAGCCGTCGTGATCGCCTATGTGATCCGCTTCCTGGCGGTGCCGACCGGACTGATCAAGGCCGGCTTCGAGCGAATCCCGCACGACTACGACGACAGCGCGCGCGCCGCCGGCGCAAGGCAATCAACCACGATGCGGCTGATCCATCTGCCGCTGCTGCGGCCTGCGATGCTGGGCGCCGTCATCATCGTGTTCGTGGACTGTCTGAAGGAATTGCCGGCAACATTGCTGCTGCGTCCGCTCAACGTCGAGACGCTGGCGACCTCGATCTACCAGTTCGCCAGCCGCGGCAGTTTTGAAGACGGCGCGCTCGCAGCATTGCTGATCGTCGCCGCCAGCATCGGCCCGGTGGCGTGGCTGACCCGGTTCTCCGACGTGCCGTCAGGGCCGGCGTAAAGCCAAACAACATCCGTCGTCCCGGACAAGCGAGCACAGCGAGCGCCGATCCGGGACCCATACGCCGCGGCCCCTCGGCAAGCACGCCGGCGTCAGCGACCTTTGCTAATAACACCCGCCGCGGCGTATGGGTCCCGCCCGGGACGACGATAAACCGCGAGTCGCGCCTTACGCGTTCTTCAGCGCGACGCGGAATTCGGCTTCGGTCTTGGCCTTGACCTCGTCCAGCGTGACGCCGTCGGCGAGCTCGATCAGCGCCATGCCGTCCTTGCCGTGTTTGTCGATGGTGAAGACAGCCAGATCCGTCACCACCATGTCGACGACCTTTTCGCCGGTCAGCGGCAGGTTGCAGGTCTTCAGGAGTTTCGGGCCGTCCTTGGCGGAATGCTCCATCACGACGACGACGCGCTTGACGCCGGCGACGAGGTCCATCGCGCCGCCCATGCCCTTGACCATCTTGCCGGGGATCATCCAGTTGGCGAGGTCGCCGTTCTGCGCCACCTGCATTGCGCCGAGGATCGACAGATCGATATGCCCGCCGCGCACCATACCGAAGGATTCGGCTGACGAGAAATAGCTGGTCGACGGCAGTTCGCTCACCGTCTGCTTGCCGGCGTTGATGAGGTCGGCGTCTTCCTCGCCCTCATAGGGGAACGGGCCCATGCCGAGCATGCCGTTCTCGCTCTGCAGGCTGACGTCGATGCCGTCGGGGATGTAGTTCGAGACCAGCGTCGGAATGCCGATGCCGAGATTGACGTAATAACCGTCGCGCAACTCTTTGGCGGCGCGAGCGGCCATCTGTTCACGGGTCCAGGCCATAGTGCTTTCCTGCTTCCTGTTGAGTTACGCGGCGGGGCGCGGACGGGTGTTGCGGAACTCGATCCGCTTCTTGCCGGTGCCGACGTCGATGATGCGTTTGACGAAAATGCCGGGCGTGTGGATGTGATCGGGGTCGATCTCGCCGGCGGGCACCAGATGCTCGACCTCGGCGATGGTGATCTTGGCAGCGGTCGCCATCATCGGGTTAAAATTGCGCGCAGTTTTGCGATAGACTAGGTTCCCGGCGGTATCGCCCTTCCAGGCGTGGACGATGGCGAGGTCGGCGAACAGCCCGCGCTCCATGATGTATTTCTCGCCGTCGAATTCCTTCACTTCCTTGCCTTCGGCGATCAGGGTGCCGACGCCGGTCTTGGTGAAGAAGGCCGGGATACCGGCGCCGCCGGCGCGGATGCGCTCGGCCAGCGTGCCCTGCGGATTGAATTCGAGTTCCAGTTCGCCGGCGAGGTATTGCTGGGCGAACAGCTTGTTCTCGCCGACATAGGACGAGATCATCTTCTTGATCTGCCGCGTCTCCAGCAGCCGGCTCAGCCCGATGCCGTCGACCCCGGCATTGTTGGAGATGACGGTGAGGCCCTTCACGCCGGATTCGCGGATCGCGTCCGACAGGGTCTCGGCGATGCCGCAAAGACCGAAACCACCCGACATGATCATCATGCCGTCCTTGAGAACGCCATCGAGTGCCGATTTGGCGTCGGGGTAAACCTTGTTCATGGATGTCTGACCTGATGGAGGAAACGGCTCAAGGCCGGCATAATCAGGGGATTATTAGGCGAAATCTTCGCACTGCGTCAATGCGCGCGCTTTTGGACCACCGGCGGCGGTTCACAACGCCAGGATGGCCTTGAAAGCGTCAAGAAAACCCTTCAGGTTGTGTGGGTTGGCAAGGGCTGAAAGCTAGGCGCGGCCGCCCCGGACAACCAAACCCTCGACCTCAACCCGACCTGGATATGTCTTTGACGATGGCCCAAGGAATGAAGCGCCTGGGGATGCCGATTGCGGCGTTTCTCGGCTTGGCTTTGATCGGCCTGATCGGGACCTCCTGGTTCCTCAACCGGGACGCGTTGCGCCAGGCGGTCGAAGCGCAGATTCGCGCCGTCACCGGGCTCGATCTGGTCGTCTCGGGTGCGATCGACGTCTCGGTATTTCCCGGCAGCTATGTCTCGTTTCACAATGTCAGGCTGAAGGGCGGCGCCACCGTCGACCCGGCGCTGCAGGTCGACGTGCTGACGGCCAATCTGCGCTTGCTGCCGCTGTTGCTGCGGCGGTTCGAGATCGCCGACGTCATGATGCTGCGGCCGCATATCCGCGTCGTCAGGAACGGCCATGGCGAGAGCAACTGGACGCCGTTCGTCGAGACCATCGCGCGCGCCATGAAGCCGGGCGCCGAGAATCAGGTGTCGTTCTCCGAGATCCGGATCCAGGACGGCGTGCTCAACTATGAAGACGCCACCAGCCAGGCCTCCGAGGCGCTAAGCGATATCGACCTGTCGCTGGCCTGGCCGTCGATCTCGCGTTCGTTCGCCGCCACCGGACAGTTCGATTGGCGCGGCGAGCGCGTCGACGGCTCGGTCAGCGCCAGCGATTTCCTCGCGCTGCTGTCGGGCGATCGCTCCGGCGTGAAGGCGCGGCTGGTCAGCGCACCGCTGAAACTGGCATTCGATGGCGCACTCGCCAACCGCACCAGCCTGATGATGGAAGGCACGGTGACGATCGACAGCCCGTCCCTGCGCAACGCGTTGCGCTGGATGGGACAGACGCCGCCCGGCGGCGGCTTCGGCCGCTTCGCGCTGAAGGCCCGCGCCAATGTCGTCGGCGCTTCCGTTGCGCTGACCAATGTGAATGTCGAACTCGACGGCAACGTCGCCGAAGGCGTGATGACCTTCGCCAATAACGGCCGGCAGACGCTGCAGGCGACGCTGGCCGCCGGGGCGCTGGATTTCACGCCCTACATCTCGACCTTCCGCCTGCTGGCGAGCGGCGCGCGCGACTGGAATCGGCAATTGTTCGACCTGAACTCTTTGTCGACCACCGATCTCGACATGCGGCTGTCGGCCGCCAAGGTGACGGTCGGTTCGACCAAGCTCGGCCGCACCGCCTTCGGCGCCAATCTGCGCGGCGGCGCGCTCGCGCTCTCGGTCGCCGAGGCGCAGATGTATGGCGGCATCGCCAAGGGCACGTTCGGTGTCGCGCGCTCGGACGCGGTGGCCGACGTCAAGGCCCAGTTCCAGTTCACCGATGTCGACATGCACGCCTGCGCATCCGAATTGTTCGGCATCAACAAACTCTCCGGCCGCGGCAATCTCAATGTCTCGCTGGTGGCCTCGGGCTCCAGCCCGTTCGGGCTCGTCACCTCGCTCGACGGCACCGCGACCCTGAACGGCCGTGACGGCGCGATCTCCGGCTTCAATGTCGAACAGCTGTTGAAGCGGCTGGAGCGGCGGCCGCTGTCCGGCAGCGGCAATTTCCGCAACGGCTCGACGCCCTTCGATACGCTCAACGTGGAGGTAAAATTCAACGACGGCATCGCGACCGCCGAAGACGTCCGCGTCGAGGGTCCCACGACGCGGCTCACGCTGACCGGCACGGCCTCGGTGCCGGCGCGCGAATACGATCTGAAGGGCGTCGCCAGTCTGACGTCTGCACCCAACGCGCCGCCCGGCTTCGACCTGCCGTTCGTGGTGCAGGGACCCTGGGACGATCCATTGGTGTTTCCCGATCCCGAAAGCCTGATCCGCCGCTCGCCGGGTGCCGCCCCGCTGCTGGATGCGGTAAAGGATCGCAAGACCCGCGACGCCGTTCGCTCGGTGATCGAGCGGATCACCGGCGGCGGCCCAAGGCCGGCGGCGCCGGCGGCGGCAGAAGGTGCCACGAAGCCGAACTGACGACGGCAGGACCACAAGCCTGTTCACGATGACGCTTGCGACCTGGCTCGGACGGGCAGCGATGCCGGCTGGTCTCTGGAATAACTGAACATTAACCATACGAGCCCATGATTTGAGCCGAATTCAGGTGGGCAAGCGCGCGCGAGCCATTGCTGGTTTGTCACCGCGATGGCTCTTTTGTTTTGCTGACCGGCGATGGGCTGAGACGTAGGGAACGCAGGTGACCGAAGCACCCGGCAGGGAAACGCAAGGAGACAAACAGCCCGAGGGGGCACCGCGGGTGGCCTCAAGCCCGGTGCCGGTGTTAGCTGTCTCGCTGGCTGCCATGGCCGTCATTGGTGCCGCCACCGCCAATTCCTTGCCGAGTTTCGGCGGCTTCTCACTGCCGGTTTTCAATCAGTTCTCTTTGCCGAGCGTCGATCGGTTGTCCTTGCCGGACTTCAGCCGCTTCTCCCCGCCAAATTACAATCGCGTCGCTGCATCTCCTCCGCCTGTCCCGGCTCCGGTCCTCGTACCGGATCCGGTTGTCAGGGCGGGACTGCGGGACATTCAGACGTCGCAGGAGCAAAACGCCGATGTGTTGATGTCGCTGATCCAGAGCTCCGCAGCCCAACAGGCGGATTTGAAAAGAATAACCCGTCAACTCTCCCTGCTGACGGCGCAGGTGAGCTCCCTGCAGAATCAGGCGCCACCGCTGACGACTTCCAGCATCGCACCGTTGACGACTTCCAGCATCCCACGTCCAAATCCTCGCACGCGGGTCATCCAGGCGTCGAGAAAAGTACTCCCTCCGGTTCTTCCTCCGACCCCTCCGCCACTTTCCAGGCCTGTCGGCCCCTTTTCGGTAGGGGGCGCTCCGCTCAGTCCGGCACCCGGCTCGGGCGCAAGCTAGCACCCAACGGAAAACGCCTCCGTCATCTCCTCGAACCGATCTTGGGAGCAAAGCAGGAATCCGGCAAAGATCGTGATGTCTGCTTTTGGGCACTTTTCAGAACTAGCCGATCTGACGAGTGAAGTCCGTTGTTAGGGGAAGATCGGAAGTCGCCGACCCGGACGTCAGCTTCCGCCGAATGACTCAGAGCGGACATCAGCCTCCAGCACACATTGCTTTCTTTCGGTTGGCGTGTAGAACGGCACTCGGGTGCTCGCTGCATGTGGCAGTGACAGGTCAAGCGATGGTCGGGCCGCCACGCGGAAAGCGTGCGCCCAATGCATCCCCGACGTTCAGCCCAAGAAATCCTCCGTGCCCAATCCCTCACCGGGCAGGCCATGAATGTGCCCCTGCTGCTTGTTGCAGCCGCGGTGGCTCTCCCAGCCGTCCTGATCGCAAATCCCGTCGCGGCAGCATCCACAACTGGCCCGTATTCGGCTCAGCCCGTCTTCCTGTTCGGCATTCCGGTTGATTTCATTCTGTTCGGCCTGACACTGCTGGGTGTAGCGGTGTTCCACCACAAGACGCTTGAGGTGGCGTTGACCGGGCTCGTGGCCGTCACACTTTACAAGCTCCTGTTTACCGGCTTCCGGCAAGGCGAGAGCCTGACCGGCCTGATGCTCCAGCTCCACCACGAATGGGTTGTTCTCGCCAATCTGTTTTTGCTGCTGATGGGTTTCGCCATCCTGTCGCGGCATTTCGAGAACAGTCGAATCCCCGACGCGATGCCGGCGTTGCTGCCAAACGGTTGGAGCGGCTGCCTGGTTCTGCTTGCTACTGTATTCGTGATGTCGGGCTTCCTCGACAATATTGCCGCGGCCCTGATCGGCGGCACGATGGCGCGGCACTTGTTCAGGGGCAAACTACATATCGGTTACCTTGCCGCCATCGTTGCGGCCGCCAATGCCGGCGGCGCCGGCAGCGTGGTCGGTGATACCACCACCACCATGATGTGGATCGACGGCATCAGCCCGCTGCGCGTCGTCGAAGCCTACGTCGCAGCCGTCGCCGGCTTCCTGATCTACGGGATACCGGCTTCGCTGGCACAACACCGCCACTCCCCAATAGAGAAGGATACGCAGCGTGGCCTGCACATCGATTGGACTTATGCGGGCGTTGTCGGTGCAATCCTGACCATCGCTGTTTTGGCCAACGTGATCGCCAACCTGAAGTTTCCGGCGGTGCTCGATGTTATCCCCGTGATCGGACTTGCGGTATGGATCGTCATTCTCGCAGCCGCGCCGCTGCGTCGGCCGGATTGGGCGATCATGCCGGAAACGTTCAAGGGAACGGTCTTCCTCCTGGCCCTTGTCACCAATGCGTCCTTTATGCCGGTCGAGGAATTGCCTGTCGCCTCGTGGCAAACGGCGCTGGGGCTCGGCTTCCTGTCTTCCGTGTTCGACAACATTCCGCTGACGGCGCTCGCACTCAAGCAGGGCGGCTACGACTGGGGTTTCCTTGCATATGCCGTAGGCTTCGGCGGTTCGATGATCTGGTTCGGCTCGTCTGCGGGCGTCGCGATCTCCAATATGTATCCGGAGGCCAAGTCGGTCGGCTTGTGGCTGCGCCACGGCTGGTATGTCGCGGTAGCGTACATTGTGGGCTTCTTCGTTATGTTCGCCATTGTTGGTTGGAATCCTGACCCTCCACACAAAAAGCGTGCTGCGCTAGATGTGAACTATCAACTGGGCGTGGCTGGCCACCTGTAAAGCGAGCCTGGCGCGGATGGAACGGCGGCAATTGGCCCTTGGCGAAAGGGGTCGACGGGATAGCCGATGTCAGCTTCCCTGAACGGTCATGCGATATTGAGTTCGACCTGCGTTTTCAGCTGCCAATCTGTTCCCATAGGGCTGGAAGGGTACTGTCCGTACTTGACCCCTAGTGTCCTAAGTTCATGATGATAGGGTGTCGTAATTCGCAGTATGACCGGTGAGGACACAATGGGATGGTTTGACCGGCTGTTTGGAAGAGCCTCGGGGCCTACCAGTCGGCTCTTTGCCAGATTCAGAAGGAAATCGCAGGCACCGACTGATCCTGATCTTCTGAAGATTGCCAAGGACCGAAAAGGGCATATTTCACGGAGAGCCGTGAGAGATGAGTATAATCGGCTGGTTTTGGAGAAGTACGCGCAAGATAAGGATTGATTTGCCGCGCCTCGCCAGAAGGCTCTGACCAAAGCGCAGGGCCGCCGCATGTTGGCGGCCTCTTTCTTGGGACCGGAATATTTTCAATCGCTCATGCGCTGATATTGCGGGGTCGGGGCCGCCTCAGTTGGGTGTGAGTCAAACAGCGAGAGGGGCGATTAACAACGCTGTTAACCCCCCTTGTGATTGTGCATCAAAAGGGCCGCATTCGCGCGACCCTCGCCGGTCAAATTCAAATTCGTTCGGGATGAAAAGCGCCCCGGCAGAGCAATACAAAGATCTTCCCCAAATTCTGTGGAGTCAGGAAAAGCCCGGCACTTCAAACAGGCAGTGGCTTACCCAAGCTCAAGCTCGGGCGCGTCCGGACCTCACGCCACGCCTGAATTGCGTCCGTAGTCCAGGGTAAAGCCGACGCCGGGTGATCGCTTGAATTTATGGGTTCACCCCGCAATCTGCCTGCGCCTTGAGAACTGCGTCGCGGCGCGCGCAATAGCAATCTGCAAGCCAAGGCGCGACAAATCAACCCGACGGCCGCGCCCGGCGAAGCCTTGGCGAAGCCGGGGCAAAGCAATTCTGTTTTACAGAAATCATGTCAAGCCCCAAAATAAAAAATATTTCTGTTTACCGGAAGGCAAATCAGGTGCATATGTTTGGCCATCCCGTCCCACTCAGAGGGCGTCGGCCGTCGTCACGGACGTTGGGCGGGTTGCGGTGGACGCTTGTTTGCGCTGAGACGACAGCGCGGACTAAGCGTACGGCAAAACCGTGTGGTCCTGGCGCCCGTTGCAGGCGTCAAGTTGCCGGAGAAGCGTGAGCTGAACCGGCAGCGACGGAGTCAACCAAGAACTCGTCTCCGGGGAGATCACGGCATAAGCCGTAAAGCCATTGCGCAGGGAAGGCCGGGTGTTCTCCGCTGCCCTGTATGCTCGTGTGCAGCTTTCTTTGCACTATTCGCACACGAGACCGCGGGTGCAGCGCGCACCCGGTCTTCCCTGCGCCCTCTCAACGAGAGGGCGGGAAGTTTCTGGCAAAGCTCGGGCTTATCAGGCCGCGAGAATGCGAAGCCGCGTCATCCGGCTCAAATGCGCCATTGCACATAGCGAGCCTGATAGCCGCTGATGCGCAAGTTATATCGGGCGATGCCGAGGTTAGATCAGGCTGGAGTCGCAATCCCCTTCACAATCAAAATGGGTGGTTATGGGGTGCCGTTCACAATTGCGCCCCAGGCCGGGACGACAAGGCTGAAACGACGTCGTTGATGCCTGATTGCCTTGCCAGGACGAACGCTTGGCCTGGCTGGAACCGCCCTACACAAGTTTGCAACGCGGCATCTAGATCGCGCCGTTTGGTTGCGCTATCACTGATCCAACCGGGTTGGAAAACCCGGCATATCCAGGGAGAACAATGTGAGATTCAAGGGAATTGGTGCAGTTTCACTCGCGGTCGCGGCTGTCGGGCTGTTTTACGCCACAGCGCCTGCGATGGCCCAACAAAAAACCATTACCGTCTGGTTCGGCAAGGGCTTCTACAAGTCCGAGGACGACGCGCTGCTCGAGGCGATCAAGAAGTTCGAGGCCAAGACCGGCATCAAGGTCGAACTGTCGCAATACGCCATTCAGGACATGATTCCGAAGACGGTGGCGGCGATGGATTCGGGCACCGTGCCTGACGTCGCCTATTCCGACAGCTACGACGTGCAGGCGCAGGGCAAATGGGCCTATGAAGGCAAGCTCGAGGACCTCGGCGACATCCTGCTGCCGATGAAGTCGGCGTTCGCGCCGAACACGCTGGAGACCGCGCTGCTCTACAACGATGTCGCCAAGAAGAAGGCCTATTACGGCTATCCGCTGAAGCAGCAGAGCATGCACGTCCAGATCTGGAGCGACATGCTGGGGCAGGCCGGCTTCAAGCAAAGCGACATTCCAACCAAGTGGGAAGATTACTGGTCGTTCTGGTGCGACAAGGTGCAGCCCGCCATTCGCAAGGCCACCGGCCAGCGCATCTATGCCGTCGGCCAGCCGATGGGCGTGGAATCGACCGACTCGTTCCAGTCGTTCTACACCTTCATGGACGCCTACAACGTCAAGCTCGTCGATGACGACGGCAAGCTGCTGGTCGACGACCCGAAGGTGCGCGAAAACCTGATCAAGGCGCTGAAGGACTACACAGACACCTACACCAGGGGCTGCGCGCCGCCCTCCTCCACCACCTGGAAGGATCCGGACAACAACGTCGCGTTCCACAACAAGACCATCGTGATGACGCACAACTTCACGATCTCGATCGCCGCGAAATGGCTCGACGACGCCAACAACCCGGCGCTGACGCCGGAACAGCGCGCGCTCGGCAAGAAGAACTACGACGAGACCATCATCACGGCCTCGTTCCCCAACAAGCCGGACGGCACGCCGATCAAGTACCGCTCCGACGTCAAGACCGGGCTGATGTTCACCGCGGCCAAGAACAAGGCCGAAGGCAAGGAGTTCATCAAGTTCCTGCTGCAGGAAGAAAACCTGCGGCCCTATATCGAAGGCGCGCTCGGCCGCTGGTTCCCGGTGACGACGGCCAGTCAGCAGAGCCCGTTCTGGCAGGCTGACCGGCATCGCAAAGCCGTCTACACCCAGTTCACCGGCGGCACCACGCCGTTCGACTTCACCAAGAACTGGAAGTTCACGATCCTGAACAACGAGAACGTCTGGGCCAAGGCGATGAACCGGGTGGTGAGCGAGAAGGTTCCGGTCGACAAGGCCGTCGACGAACTGATCGCCCGCCTCAAGCAGATCGCGGGTTGATTCCTTCCCCCTCGCCCCGCTCTTCGCAGGGAGAGGGTCGGGGTGAGGGGCTCTCTCCGCGAGTGATGCTCGCGGTGAGTCCTGTACCCCCTCACCCGGATCGCACCGGACGATGCTTCGCATCGCCGAGGCGATCCGACCTCTCCCCGCTGGCGGGGAGAGGTGTACCAACCAACACCGGCCGCGCATTGCGGCCGGCATGGCTGACAAGAGTAACTGAATATGGCGATTACGATCTCGGGCGATCAGGCGATGCCAGGCCCGCCGCTGTCGGCCCGGCTGACCACCCCGCAGGTCTGGGGCATCGTGCTGGTGGCGCCCTACCTCTTGGTGTTTCTGGCCTTCGTGGTCTACCCGGTCTGCTACGGGCTGTGGCTGGCGCGTCATCCGGCGAGCTATGTCGCGCTCTGGCACGATCCGATCTTCGCGCGCGCCGCGGTCAATACGCTGATCTTCCTGCTGGTCGGCATCAACCTCAAAATGATGATCGCGCTGTTCCTGTCCGGCTTCTTCGCCCAGCAGCGCCCCTGGATCAAATGGCTCTCGGTGCTGTTCATCCTGCCCTGGGCGGTGCCGTCGATCCCGACCATTCTCTCCGTGCGTTTCATGTTCAACCCCGAATGGGGCATGGTCAACACGCTGATCTTCAAACTCACCGGCGATGACGGCCCGAACTGGCTCAATGACCCGACCGTGGCGCTCGGCATGGCGATCGGCGTGCACATCTGGAAATCGCTGCCGTTCTGGACGCTGATCCTGATGACCGGGCGGCTGGCGATCTCGCACGATCTCTACGAGGCGGCCGAAGTCGACGGCGCGAGCCGGACGCAGAAGTTCCGCTTCATCACCTGGCCGTCGATGCAGGCGCTGTATCTGACCTGCACCCTGCTCTCGATGATCTGGACGCTGGGTGACTTCAACAGCGTCTATCTGTTGACCGGCGGCGGCCCCGCCGATCTCACCCATGTGCTCGCGACCCTCGGGATTCGCTATCTGCGGCTCGATCAGCTCAGCCTGGCGATGGCGTCCATCGTCTGCGCGCTGCCGTTCGTGCTGCCGCTGATCTATTTCATGATGAAACGGTTGTCGCGATGAAACTGCCCACGCTACGCGAAGTCGGCGTCGAAGCCCGCCTCCTGCTGATCGGGATTCCTGTGTTCCTCTGGACCATGATCCCGATCTACCACATGTTCCTGTTCGCGATTTCGCCGAAGGAAGATGCGTTCTCCGGAAAGCTCTGGCCGGCGCATCCGACGCTGAACAATTTCCGCATCGTGTTCCATCAGGAGCATTACTTCCTGCGGGATTTCTGGATCCAGTTCTGGAATTCGATCGTGATTGCGCTCGCGGCCGGCGCGCTGACGCTGCTGATCGCGACCGCGGCGGCGTTTGCGATCTCGCGGCTCAAGGTGCCCGGCGGACGGTGGGTGATGAATCTCGCGCTGTTCACCTATTTCATTCCGGCGGCGTTCCTCGCCGTGCCGATGTACCGGACCATGGGTAATTACGGCCTGCTCAACAATCACTGGTCGCTGATTCTGGCGATGGTGACGATCGCCTCGCCCTACGCGATCTGGGTGCTGAAGCAGGCCTCCGACAAGCTGCCGGTCGAACTCGACGAAGCCGCCACCATGGACGGCGCGACCATTCCGCAGCTGTTCAGGCTGGTCTATGTGCCGCTGATGATGCCCTCGCTGGTGGCGATCGGCACCTACGCTATCTTGCTCGCCTGGAACGAATATCTCTACGCGTTCCTGCTGCTCTCCAAGGACACCGAAATCACGCTGCCCGTGGCGCTCGGCAACTTCCTTGCCGCGGATGATTCGCCTTGGGAATTGCTGATGACCACCGGCTTCATCTACGCCCTGCCACCGGCCGCGATCTATTACGCGTTCAAGCGGTATATGGTGGGCGGGCTGACGGCGGGCGCGGTGAAGTCATAATGGCGCCGCGCTCTCGCCTTGCGAGCTCGACAGCTTCGAGGCGAAGGACGCAATCACGATCACGACCGCGATCAGCGCGATCACCATGGTGCAGATCGCGTTGATCTGCGGCTTCACTCCTAACCGCACCTCGGAATAGATCCGGATCGGCAAGGTCGCCGAGCCCGGGCCCGTCGTAAAACTCGCGATAACGACGTCGTCGAGCGACAGCGTGAAGGCCAGCATCCAGCCGGCAACGATCGCCGGGACGATCAGCGGCAGCGTCACGGACAGAAACGCCCGCACCGGATCGCAGCCGAGATCCATCGCGGCTTCCTCGAGACTGCGGTCGATGGAGGCGAGGCGCGACTGCACCACGACGGTGACGAAGCACATCGTCAGCGTCGTATGCGCAAGCGTCACGGTCCAGAAGCCGCGCTCGGCGTTCAGCGCCACGAACAGCAAAAGCAGCGACAGGCCCGAAATCACCTCCGGCATCACCAGCGGCGCATAGAGCATGCCCGAGAACAGCGAGCGGCCCTTGAAGCGCTCGCCGCGCGCCAGACCAATCGCCGCCAGCGTGCCGAGCAGGGTTGCGACCGTCGCCGACACCGCGGCGACGCGCAGGCTCATCCAGGCTGCGTCCAGCATGGCGCGGTCGTTGAAAAACTCGGTGTACCAGCGCAGCGACCAGCCGCCCCACACCGTCACCAGCCGCGAGGCGTTGAACGAGTAGATGACGAGAATGACGATCGGCAGATAGAGAAACGCCAGCCCCAGCGCCAGCGAGGTGATGTTGAACGGCGAAATCCGGTTCACCCGGCGCGTCATCCGCCCCCTCCCCGCAGCGTGCGGCGCTGCAGCCGGTCATAGAGCAGCAGCGGCGGTATCAGCAACAGCAGCAGCGCGACCGCGGCTGCGGAAGCGACCGGCCAGTCCTTGTTGGTGAAGAATTCGAGCCACAGCGTCTGCCCGATCATCATCGAACCGGAACCCGCCAAGAGATCGGGGATCACGAACTCGCCGACGATCGGAATGAAGCACAGCAGCGCGCCGGCACCGACGCCCGGCAGCGACAGCGGAAACGTCACCAGCCAGAACGCGCGTCCCGGCGAGGCGCCGAGATCGGAGGCCGCTTCGATCAGCGCGCCGTCCATTTTCGCGAGCGTGGCGTACAGCGGCAGAATCATAAACGGCAGATAGGAATAGACGATGCCGATGTACATCGCGGTGTCGGTCGACAGCCACACCACAGGCGTTGACACGATATGCAGCGCCAGCAGCATTTTGTTGAGCAGACCGTCATGCTGCAGGATGTTGATCCAGGCATAGATCCGGATCAGGAACGAGGTCCAGAACGGCACGATGACCAGCATCATCGCGATTGGTTGCCAGCGCTGCGGCAGCCGCGCCATGCCATAGGCGATCGGGTAGCCGATCAGCAGCAGGATCGCCGTCGAGGTCACCGCGACGAAGATGCTGCGCAAGTACGAGGAGATGTAGAGACTGTCCGAGACCAGCAGTTTGAAATTGTCCAGCGACAGTTCCGACAACGCCGCCTTGATCGCAGCCCAGCCCGCGGTGAGGTCGAACAGCGGCACGTAGGGCGGCTGCGCGATCGCGGTCTGCGACAGGCTTATTTTGAGCACGAAACCGAACGGCACCAGGAAGAACAGCACCATCCACAGATAGGGCGCGATCGCAGCCAGCCGCGCCGGACGGGCGAAGATGCTGCGCGCGCTCATTGTTCCAGCACCATGCAGTCGTCAGGCGTGAACCAGGCCATCACGCGCTGGCCCGCGAGATAGGCATCGATGTCGAGCCGCGCGGTATTGGCCACCGATGCGCGCACCACGGCGCCGGATTCCAGCTTGACCTTGTACGCGGTGAGCCCGCCGAGATAGCTGACATCTGTCACCACGCCCTCGAGCCGGTTGATCGCATGCGTATTGGCCGCATCCGACACCGGGGCACGGCGCGACAGCTTGACCTTCTCGGGGCGGATCGCGACACAGACCGTGGCCTTGGTAACCCGCTGGCGCGGCTCGGTCACCGCAAGCGTGACGCCCTCCCTGGTCGTGACCAGCAGCCGGTTATTTTCGCGCCAGCCAACCTCGCCATCGAACAGGTTGACGTCGCCGATGAATTCCGCGACCCAGCGCGAATGCGGTGCCTCGTAGAGCTCGCGCGGGGTGGCCACCTGTTCGAGGCGGCCGGCATCCATCACGCCGATCCGGCTCGCCATCGTCATCGCCTCTTCCTGGTCGTGGGTGACGATGATGAAGGTCATGCCGAGCCGGCGCTGCAGGTCCATCAATTCGAGCTGCGTGCTCTCGCGCAGCTTTTTGTCCAGCGCAGCCAGCGGCTCGTCGAGCAACAGCACCTGCGGGCGGCGGGCCAGCGAGCGCGCCAGCGCCACGCGCTGCTTCTGGCCGCCGGAGAGCTGATCGGGCTTGCGCTTCTCCATGCCTTCGAGCTTGACCAGCGCGACCATCTCGGCGACGCGGGTGGCGATCTCGTCGCGCGCCATGCCGGCACGCTTGAGGCCGAACGCGATATTGTCCCGCACCGACAGATGCGGAAACAGCGCGTAGTTCTGGAACATCATGTTGACCGGGCGCAGATGCGGCGGCACCTGCGCGATGTCCTTGGCCCCAAGCAGGATGCGGCCCTCGTCCGGCGTCTCGAAACCGGCGAGCATGCGCAGCAGCGTGGTCTTGCCGCAGCCGCTCGGACCCAGCAGCGCAAAAAACTCCCCGGCGCGGATATCGAGCGACAGCCGGTCCACCGCGCGGAAACTGCCGAACGTCTTGCCGACCCCCTCGATGCGCAGCAGCGGCATGTCGGCAGCCAATTCGAACTGCGGCGCCGGGCTTACGGGCGCTTGAGGTGGCGGCTCCGGCTTTGCGGGGTCGGCGATCCCATCGGCCTTCGGCGTAATTTCCGGCGATTCCTCGGTCATGTCCCCTGCCAGCCCTCGCTGCCGCACGCTAGCGGCGGATCGGCATCGGCTCAACCGCTTCGCGGCGCACAGTCACAATATTATCGCTGTCAGCGGTCATGTCTCTGCTAGGCTTGGCACTCACCGCGCACATCACGGAACAAGAAAATGAACCGGGACCGATATGATCTGCCACTGACGACGACCTCCGACCGCGCCGCCGCGCATTATCGCGACGGCATGGACTGCATGTTGTCAGCCTGGCACGGCGCCGAGGACGCCTTTGACCGCGCGATCCGGGAAGATAGTGATTTCGCGCTGGCACATATCGCGCGGGCCCGCCTGCATCAGCTCAATATGCAGGGCAATGAAGCGCGCAGCATGGCCGCGCGAGCACGGCAACTGGCCGCCGGCGCCGACGCCCGTGAGCGCCAGCATATCGAGGTGATGGCTGCCGTGATCGAAGGCAAGCCGAAAGTGGCCGTCGGCGGCGCGGAAGCGCATCTCGAGGAATATCCCCGCGATGCGCTGGTGCTGTCGATGCTGCTCGGCGCCTTCGGGCTCTACGCGTTTTCGGGCCGTGCCGACCACGACGCCGCCAAGCTTGCGGTATGCGAGCGTGTCGCCAAGCATTACGGCGAGGATTGGTGGCTGCTGAGTTATCTCGGCTGGTCGCATACCGAAGCCGGCAATCTCGCCACCGGCCGCACTTTAAGCGAACGCGCGATGGGGTTGCGGGCTGAAAATGCCAATGCCGCGCACGGCCTGTCGCACGCGATGTTCGAGCAAGGCGACCTGGCGGCGGGCCGCCAGTTCCTTTCCGCGTGGCTGCCCGCGCACGACCGCAAGAGCTTCCTGCACGGGCATCTGTGGTGGCACATCTCGCTGACCGCGCTCGACGAAGGCGATCTCGAAGGCGCGCTTGCGATCTACGAACAGCAAATCAAGCCGGCCGACCGCCCTTACCCGCCGCTGAATATTTTCACCGACGGCGCTTCGCTGCTGTGGCGGCTGTCGCTCGCCGGCAAATCCGGGCTGGAACCGCATTGGCGCGACGTCGCCGCCTATGGCGAAAAATATTTCCCGCAGGCCGGGGCGCATTTCGCCGACGTCCACCACGCGCTGTCAGGGGCGGCCATCGGCGGCGAGGCGCTGGACACGCGACTGGCGCAACTGGAAGCCCGTGCCGCCGACGGTAAACTGGCGCCGGGGCGCGCGGCGATCGACCTCTGCCGCGGCATGCGCGCCTTCGTCGACGGAGACAATGACGGTGCGATCCGCCTGCTCGAACCCGCGATGGCCGATTTGGTGCGGATCGGCGGCAGCCACGCCCAGCGCGAATTGTGGGAGGACACGCTGATCGTGGCGTATTTGCGCGGAGGACACCGCGAGAAGGCCGCCGGGCTGATCTCCACCCGGCTCGAGCGCAGGCCGTCCGCGCGTGACGCGGCCTGGTCGCGCGAAGTTCAGGCGCGGCGTTGAACGGCGAACACTTCGATCGCCGCCGCGCCGTGGCAATGACAATCGTCGGATTTATTGAGCGCCGCATGCCAGCTCCGAGGACACCGTCGCCATGTACGCCGCCAGCGCCTCGCGATCCGCCGGCGGCATGGTCAGGCCAAGCTTCGAGCGTCGCCACAAAATGTCGTCCGGGAAGCGTGCCCATTCGTGCTTCATGAGATAGCGCACTTCCGCGCCCGTCAGCTCAGGCCCAAACGCCGGGCCGAGATCGCCGCGATCCCTGGCCTCGCCAAGGATCGCCTTGACGTTCGACCCATAGGCGCCGACCAGGCGGCGGGCGTGATCCTCGCTGAGAAACCGCCAGCGCGCGCGCACCTCATCGATCTCGTTCTCGAAGCGGTTCCAGGTAAAATCGCCGCCGGGCAGCGGCGCCGTCGCAGTCCAGCGCGGCGACATCGGATAAAACGGCGTCAGCCTGGAGACGGCCCTTTCGGCACGCAGCCGCGAGGTGGTGACGTCGCCGCCGAAGATCGTGATCAGCGGCGCCTTGCGGCGAGCGTGGTCGAAGCTCATCGCGCCATCCCACGCTGCCCGGTTGTTCGCGGGGTTCATCACCAGGTTGGCGCCGGAAACCGTCCGCACCACGTCGAACGGCTCGATCCGTTCGCGAAAATACCGGTTGGCAGCATCGCAAAGATAAGCCACGTCACTGGCCGCCATCGCGACAATGGCGGGATCGCCCTTGAACGCATGGCCAACGGTGCCGATCAGGGTGAAATCGCGCTCATAGGGGCTGGCGAAAATCAGCCGGCGGTCGCTGTTCTGGAATACGTAGACGTTGTCGGTGTCGAACAGGCGGCGGACGACGATCTGGCTCATCTGGATCGTGACAAGCCTGGGCGGCGGCTGGCGCAGCACCGTCTCGGCGACGGTCGCGGTCCAGGCTCCGGTGGCGTTGACCAGCGCCCGCGCGGTGACGACCTGACGATGGCCGCGATCGATCGTCACCAGCCGCCAGGTCTCGCCCCGCTCGGCGCGGGTGCAGCGGGCGCCGGTGCGGATCGCAGCCCCCCGCGCCGCGGCATCGACGGCGGTGAGCACAACCAGGCGGGAATCGTCGACGACGCAGTCGGAATATTCGAAGGCCGTTCCGAACGGCCGCTTCAGCGGATTGCCGACCGGATGGTGGGTGACGTCGACGGTGGCGGAGCGCGGCAACGGCGCGCGCGAGGCCAGCCGGTCATACAGCAACAGCCATGACCGCAGCTGCCAGGCCAGGCGTTCGTCAGTGTGGGCCGGGATGGCAAAGCGCATCGGGCGCACCAGATGTGGCGCGATCCGGAGCCAAATGTCGCGCTCGGCCAATGCCGCACGGACGCGAAGGAAGCGGCGCCGCTCCAGCCCCGCCAGATCGCCATGAACGAGCCGGGGCGAGGCCGAGGAGGCGCCCGCAGCGAGATCGCCCTGCTCCAGCAGGATCACGCGCAGGCCGCGCCCGGCGGCGTCGCGCGCGATGCCAACGCCGTTCAATCCGCCGCCGATGATCGCAAGATCGTAATCCGCCATGCAACGCTTACAGTCGAGAACCGAGTTGCACGACAACATAGCGTTTTCGCGCGAAGTGGATACCGGTTCGCATCGCAATCAAGTAGATCGCGTAGACTTATCTGCGGCAAAAACGCGTCAAACAAACGGGTAGAGCCTGCGCAGGCTCTAGCCGGTCTTGCGCGTGGACTCGATGCTGTTGATGACGTTGCGCCCGACCAGCGCGGCGTATTGCCCGATCGGCAGGGGTTTGCCGATGAAATAGCCCTGCACCGCGTCGCAGCCCTCTTCCGACAGGAAGCCGAGCTGTTCCTGGGTTTCGACACCCTCTGCGACGATCGACATTTCGAGGCCGTGGCCGAGGTCGATGACGGCGCGCACGATCGCGGCCGATTGCGGATTGCGCCCGAGATGCATGACGAAGGCGCGGTCGATCTTGATCTTGTCGAACGGGAACGCCTGCAGGTAGCTCAGCGAGGAGTAGCCGCTGCCGAAATCGTCCATCGAGATGCGCACGCCGAGCGCCTTGAGCCGCCGCAGCAGCGCCAGGCCGCGATCGAAATCCTCGATCAGCACGCCTTCGGTGATTTCGAGCTCGAGCCGATCCGGCGCCAGCCCGGTTTCGAGCAGGATCGAATGCACCAGACTGACCACATCGCCGTGCATGAACTGCGCCGGCGACAAATTGACCGCGATCTGCATCGGCACCGGCCAGGAGGCCGCCTCCCGGCAGGCTTCGCGCAGGATCCATTCGCCCATTTCGACGATCAGGCCGCTTTCTTCCGCCAGCGGAATGAAATCGCCTGGTGACACGAAGCCGCGTACCGGATGCATCCAGCGCGCCAGTGCCTCGAAGCCGATCACGTCGCTGGTGGCAACCGTCGGACCCGAAGTGGCCTGCGGCTGGTAGTACAGCGACAATTCGCCGTTCTTGATCGCGACCGAGAGGTCCTGATGCAGCACGCGGCGGTCGCGGATCTGCTGGTCCATCTCGGGCTCGAAGACGCTGATCGAGCCGCGCGATTTTGCTTTCGCCCGGAACAGCGCCGCGCCGGAATTGGCGAGCAGGGCTGCGGCGTCCGACCCGTTGTGCGGAAATACCGAGATGCCCGTGGTGGCACCGGCCCGAACCGGCTTGCCGTCGATCTGGAATTCCTTCGCCAGCGCGATCGCGACCTGCTCGGCCAGCGCGATGCCCGCGGAGGGCTGTTTGCCGTCGATGATCAACCCGAATTCGTCGCCGCCGAGCCGGGCCACCACGCCGCCGCGGGCGCAGTCCTGCAGGCGCTGGGCGACCTCGGTCAGCACCTTGTCGCCCATCGCGTGACCGAACACGTCGTTCACTTCCTTCAGCCCGTCGAGGTCGATGCAGAGCACCGCGAATTCCTCTTCGGTGCCCTCGCAGGCCTCGATCATCTGGGCCAGCGCCTGCAGGAAGGCGGCGCGGTTCGGCAGATCGGTCAGGCCGTCATGATAGGCCATGTGCGCCATCCGCGACTCGGTCTGGCGGCGATCGGTGACGTCCTCATGGGTCTTGATCAGATATTGCGGCTCACCGGCATCATCGAGCACCGTCATCCGGCGGGTCAGGAACAGCCGCAGGCCGTCCTTGGTCGAAATCGGGTGTTCCTCGGTCAGAAGGCCGCGCTTCTTGATCGCCGCCTCGTCGCGCGCGATGATCAGCTTGGCTTCGCGCGGATTGAAGATATCGGCAGCCGTCAGTCCGGTGGCGTCCTCGCGACGGCGGTTGAGGATGGTTTCGGCGCTGCGGTTGGCGAGCAGGTATTTTCCGTCCGAGACGCGCTCGACGATCAGCGAGACCGGAATGTTGTCGACCACGAGTTCGAGGAACTTCTTGGTACTCTCCAGCTCGCGCGACAACGAGCGGCGGTCGGTGACGTCATCGAACAGCGCGATCAGGAATTCGGGCTGGTTGTTCTCATCGCGCGCGATCACGCGGTTGGAGGCGAGGACGCGCTTCTCGGAGCCGCGCTCGACTTCGAACTCAGTGCGGTGGTAGCCTTCCGGTGCCTTCAGCGCCGACTGATCCGCGGTGTCGATCGTGCGTGCGGTTTCGGGTTGGAATATCTCGTCGGCGCGCTTGCCGACGATATGGTCGCGCGAGAAGCGCGAGAAACGCTCGAACGCGCGGTTGGCGAAAATATAGCGGCCGTCCTCGATGTTCTTGGCGGCGACGCAGACCGGAACGTTGTCGAGCACCGATTCCAGGAACTGCGTGGTCGACGCCAGCTTGCGCGAAAGTTTGCGCTGCTCCGTACAATCCTCATGGGTCGCGACCGACCCGCCATTCGGCAGGCGGAAATACTTGACCAGCACCGATTTGCCGTTTGGCAGTTCGGTGATCAGGCCCTCCGCGGTGGAGGCCTGGGCATAGAATTCGTCGGCGCTGACGCCCAGTGCGCCGCGCTTGCGCCGCACTTCCAGCAGTTCCGGCCCGGTCATGTTGCGGGGAATGTCCGAGCGGACCAGGCCATAGATTTCGAGATAGCGGTCGTTGCTGAAGATGATGCGCTGACGGGCGTCGGTCATCACCACGCCCTGGCTGAGATTGTTCAGGGCTGAGCTGACGAACGCACTGCGCCGGAGTTGCGAGCGCTTGACCCGGCGCAGCGCCGACAGCACCCACAGCGCGGCCGCTACCAGAAACGATACGGCCACGATGCCGCCGATCAGCGTCTCCCAGATCATGCTGGCGTCGAGCTCACCGAAATAGCCCGACGGCGCCAAGCTGCCGGAAACGGGCGGCGCGGCCCATGCCAATCCGCACGACGCAGCGGTGGCGAGCAGACACACGAGGGCCAGCGCCGGAACTGAATCCCTCCCGCCTGCCTGCCAATTCTTGCCAGCCATCATTCACCCGCGGATTTCCCGATGGAGTGTCTGGCTCGACGGGTTTGGATCGGGTAAACGCCTACCCTTGCAACCGGAAAATGCGACTCAAATTGCGGCAATTGCCCTGACATGATTAATGCTTCACTAACACGATCGGACCTCAGGGCATATGTCGAGACAATCCAACGGGTTGTTGGGGCTTACTTCTGAACGAAACGATAATAAAACAAGCGCGCGACGGGCGTGATCCCGCGCCAAATTTCCGGGCCTGAAGCGTACATGGACAAGGTTGATTGCGTCGTCATCGGAGCGGGAGTGATCGGGCTCGCGATCGCGCGGCGGCTCGCCCAGCAGGGCCGCGAAGTCATCGTGCTGGAGGCGGCCGAGGGCATCGGCACCATCACCTCATCGCGCAACAGCGAAGTGATCCACGCCGGTATCTATTACCGCGCCGGCAGCCTGATGGCGCAGATGTGCGTCAGTGGCAAACGGGCGCTCTACGAATATTGCCGCGACCACGGCATCCCGCATCGCAATTGCGGCAAGCTGATCGTCGCGACGACACCTGCGGAAACCGAAAAACTGCAATCGATCCGCGCCCATGCCGAAGCCAATGGCGTCGACGACATGCAGCTTCTGACCGGCGAAGCGGCGCGTGCATTGGAGCCGGCACTCAATTGCGATGCGGCCCTGCTCTCGCCGTCGACCGGCATCATCGACAGCCACGCCTACATGCTGGCGTTGATGGGCGATGCCGAGGAAGCCGGCACGGCTTACGCGTTTTACACGCCGCTGCTGCGCGCCCGGGCAAACGCGGGCAGGATCGAAATCGAGACGGGCGGCGATGCGCCGATGGTTCTGGAATGCAACCTGCTGGTCAACGCGGCGGGATTGGGCGCGCCTTCGGTCGCGCGCAGCATCGAGGGCATGCCGATCGAGTTGATACCGCCGGCGTATCTCGCCAAGGGCAATTATTTCAGCTGCAGCGCGCGGGCGCCGTTTTCACGGCTGATCTATCCGGTGCCGGAGCCCGGCGGGCTCGGCGTGCACCTCACCCTCGACATGGCCGGACAGGCGCGCTTCGGTCCGGACGTGGAGTGGGTCGAAAGCATCGACTACGCCGTCGACCCGGCCCGTGCCGACAGGTTCTATCCCGCGATCCGGCGCTATTGGCCGACGCTGCCGGACGGGGCGCTGATGCCGAGCTATTCCGGAATCCGGCCCAAGATCGTGCCACCTGCGGTTGCCACGCAGGACTTCCTGATCCAGGGACCGCGCGCGCACGGCGTCACTGGACTGATCAACCTGTTCGGCATCGAATCGCCGGGACTGACGTCGTCCCTGGCGATCGCTGATCATGTTGGTGAACTGGCAGAGCAGTAAGCGATAAATACAAGATAATTTCGCAATACAACCTATACGGATGAGCGCAAAAGCGCCCATCCGACGGTGAATTACGTTTCGCTATTCTGCTGGAGACCGGTTTAGTGGACCGTATCGCTGGCGGTTTGCTTCAACCGCTCGATCTCGTCCTTGACCATCAACTTGCGGCGCTTCAACTCGACAATGTGGAGGTCGTCTGTGGAAAGGTGCACGAGCGCTTCGTGCAATTCGTTTTCGAGGATCTTGTGTTTACGTTCAAGTTCAACAAGATGCGCCTGTAGAGCCATACGAAATCTCCTCGGTGGGTGAAACCTCAGATTCGATCCGGACGAATGAGTGTACACCAGCCGCCGAATCTGTCGATGGCTATCCAGAATCGGGGCTCTCATTTTTTCGGATTTATCTGTAACCAATCGTGACTATGGAACCGGGTCGGCTTGCGGACCGGGCCCGCAGGGACGATATTTCGCTGGCGGCTTTGCAAGCCGTCTACAACCTCATCGTGCTTTTGCAGTTAGCGTACGCCATGACCGACGAAGATGAGCGCGAGCTCGTAAACGAGCTTGCCCGGCTGCAGCAGGAGCATCGCGATCTCGATGCGGCGATCGACGCGCTGCATCAGTCGCCGGCGCCGGATCTGCTGCGGCTGCAGCGGCTGAAGAAGCGCAAACTGCAATTGCGCGACCGCATCGCCTTCATCGAAGATCAGATCACGCCTGATATCATTGCCTGATCGCAGGCTGATCGCGCTGGCGCCGGATGCCGCGCAGGACAAGCCGCACCACGATGAACAGCCGCAACCTGGCTGCCGCCGATCGGCTCGCCCGGCAGGTGCGATTTTTTTTCGGAACGGTGCGGCTATAGCCAGAAGACCGCCCGCCTGCGCGCAAATCCCTTTTCCCCGACATCCACAAGCGCCGCGGTTGCGACGAACTTTCAGGGCCGCGATCGCGTCGCCGGCAGCCTTTGAGCGCGGGAAAATGAACTTTCGCGCACGCTCTTTGCTTGACTCCAATGGAACAAAAGAGGAACATATCTCCCTGCCGCCAGCAAAGGGAGTTCTGTCATGTCCGCACCACCGTCCCTGTCCGACAACAGCCGCTACGAGCAAGCCTGCGATCAGGCGATCGCGATGTGCGACGGCAATCTGCGCTCGACCATCAAGGCGCTGATCATGGCCAACGAATATCTGGAAGCCGAGCTGGAGGAATTGCAGGCGGCGATATCCGCCGGCTGCGTGCCGACCCAACCCTTGCGCACCAGCAGCACCGCTGCCTGAGCAGCAAAACCGGAGCGACGATGATGGCCGATGTCACCTATTACGTTGCATTGCCATTCCTGCAGGACGATGACGGCTCGCCGGTCGCTGGCGCTGCCGAGGAGTGCCAGAGTCCGACCACCGCGCTGCGCCGCGCCGAGATCCTGTCGCGAGCCCCCGGCAGCATCGGCGCAGTCGCGTTCAGCCGCAGTGGCGATCCGATGATCGGCGAATTCGGCGACGCGCAATTGCTGCGGAAGTTCGGCAACGTGCCGGAAGATTTGAGCGGGCTGTAGTCGTCACTGCGAACGTTCGCAGCAAGCATTCGCAGGGTGGGCAAAGGCGCACTTGTGCGTGCCCACCAAATCAATTCACGAAGCAAGATGCGGAGCCTGTCATCGGGCGCGCATTCGCGCGACCCGTTGGCTTTTGCTCACCTGACGAATGCAGTTCACGCCTCATGCCGCCGCTGCGCCTTGCGGATGTACATCGCGCTGTCGGCCTCTTCCAGCGCGCGGCCCGATTCCGCGTGAGGACCGAGGATCGCGACGCCGGCGGAGGCGCCCGCAGTGACGGTGCGGCCACCAAACACAAAGGTGAGGCGATCGATCGTCCCCTCCAGCAACGCCGCCTTGGCTCTGGCATCGGTTTCGCTGAGATTCCACAACAGCAGCGCGAACTCGTCGCCGCCGAGCCGGCCGATCACGTCAGATGCGCGCACATGGGCCAGCAGCGTCTTCACAATGGCCTTGAGCACCTCGTCGCCGGCGGCATGACCGAAAGCGTCGTTGATCGGCTTCAGGCGATCGACGTCGAGCACGATCAGGGCGCCGCTCGCGTGGTAGCGCTTGATGAAGGCGATCGCGCGGTGCAATTCGCGCTCAAAACCGCGCCGGTTCGGAATATCCAGCAGGAAGTCGGTATCGGCCGAGGCCTGCAGTTCCTCGATTCGGGCCCGAGCCCGCGCCAATTGCGTCTTGAGCCGACGGATCGTCGATTTGGGGTCAACGGACGGAGCTGGGGGCGGGCTTGCCGACTTGCGGATCCCGCGCGGCGCGGCTTTTCGTCCTGCCGGGGCCGTTTTCGGGCGTTTTCCGGTTCCCGAAGCCGCTGCCCTGGTTTTCTTCTTCATGACCTTCCCTGTGCAGGCATGCGTATGAAGGCTTGCCCGGATTCACCAAGACAGGATAGTCCATTCCTAATCCCTTGCCATGCCTTGGATGACGCCCGGGCCGCCCCTATAATCGGCCTATGTTTCTGGATTCCCCAATAGAATTGACGAAATGACCGCACCGATCGCCATCATTATGGGAAGCCAGTCGGACTGGGAGACCATGCACCACGCCGCCGACACGCTGGCGGCGCTCGGGGTCGGCTGCGAAAAACGCATTGTCTCGGCCCATCGCACCCCCGACCGGCTGTTTGCTTTCGCCAAGGGCGCCAAGGCGGCCGGCTTCAAGATCATTATCGCCGGTGCCGGGGGTGCGGCGCATCTGCCGGGCATGGCGGCGGCGCTGACCGAGCTGCCGGTGTTCGGCGTTCCCGTCGAATCCAAGGCGCTGTCCGGCCTCGATTCGCTCTATTCGATCGTGCAGATGCCCGCGGGCGTCCCCGTTGGCACCCTCGCGATCGGCAAGGCCGGCGCGATCAACGCCGCGCTGCTCGCCGCCAGCGTATTGGCGCTGCAGGATCCGGCGCTGGCGACGCGCCTGGCTGCCTGGCGCCAGCAACAGACCGATGCGGTCAAAGAGCGGCCGGAGGGCTTGGCGTGACGGCTTCCAACAATGTGAAGCTGAAGCCCGGCGACACCATCGGAATTCTCGGCGGCGGGCAATTGGGCCGGATGCTGGCGATGGCTGCGGCGCGCCTCGGCCTCCGCTGCCAGGTGTTTTCGCCGGACCCGGATTCGCCGGCCTTTGACGTGGTGCTGAACGCCACCTGCGCGGAATATGCCGATGTCGAGGCGCTCGAACTGTTCGCCAACGACGTCAACGTCATCACCTATGAATTCGAGAATGTGCCGGCCGCCACCGCCATGGTGCTGGCGGCGCGCCGTCCGGTGCTGCCGGCCCAGAAGATCCTGGAGACCACGCAGGACCGGCTGGTCGAAAAGGATTTTGTGAAGCGCCTCGGTATCGGCACCGCCGACTATGCCGACGTGTCGTCGGTGGAAACCCTGCGGGCGGCGATCAAGAAGATCGGCCTGCCCGCCGTGATCAAGACCCGCCGCTTCGGCTATGACGGCAAGGGCCAGGCGATCATCCGCGACGGCGACGATCTCACCAGGGTCTGGGAAGACCTCGGCACCAAATCGGCGATCCTCGAGGCCTTCATTCCGTTCGAACGCGAGATCTCGGTGATCGCTGCGCGCTCGGTCGACGGCCAGGTCGAGAGTTTCGACGTCACTGAAAACGAGCACCGCGACCACATCCTGAAAATCTCGCGCGCGCCGGCGCAGATATCGGATGCGCTGGCGGCGCAGGCACGCGGCATCGCCGAGCAGATCGCAACCGCGTTGAACTATGTCGGCGTGCTCGCGGTCGAAATGTTCGTGGTAGCGGAAAATGGCGGGCCGAAAGTGCTGGTCAACGAGATCGCGCCGCGGGTGCATAATTCCGGACACTGGACGCTGGACGGCGCCTCGATCTCGCAGTTCGAGCAGCACATCCGCGCCATCGCCGGCTGGCCGCTCGGCAAACCGGTCCGTCATGGCGAGGTCACCATGACGAACCTGATTGGCGACGACATCCTCGGCTACGAGCAGTGGCTGACGGTTCCCGGCGCCACCGTGCACCTTTACGGCAAGGGAGCGCCGAAGCCGGGACGCAAGATGGGTCACGTCACCGAAGTGTCGCCGCGCAGGAAATAGCGGCAAGCCCGCATCACGCGGGCTTGCGGCCCTCGACGACGCCGGAGGGCTCCTCGCTGAGCCAGCGATAGATCACCCCGCCCAGTACGCCGCCGATCAGCGGCGCTACCCAGAACAGCCAGAGCTGCGCCAGCGCCCATCCGCCGACGAACAGCGCAGGCCCGGTGCTGCGTGCCGGATTCACCGAGGTGTTGGTGACGGGAATGCTGACGAGGTGGATCATGACAAGCGCCAATCCGATCGCCAGCGGTGCAAAGCCCGCCGGCGCCTTGCCATGGGTCGCGCCCATGATGATGAACAGGAACATCATGGTCATCACCACCTCGGTGATGAAGCAGGCCACCATGCTGTACTTGCCGGGCGAATGCGCGTCATAGCCATTCGACGCAAAACCCTTGGTGACGTCGAAACCGGCAGCGCCGCTTGCGATCACATAAAGCAGCGCCGCCGCCGCAACGGCGCCGATCACCTGCGCGATGATGTAGGGCGCGATTTGCCCGGTTGGAAAGCGCCCGCCGGCGGCAAGCCCCACCGTGACGGCCGGATTGAGATGGCAACCGGATACATGGCCGATCGCATAGGCCATGGTGACGACGCTCAGTCCGAACGCAAAGGACACCCCGACCAGTCCGATACCCACCTGCGGAAAGGCGGCGGCGATGACGGCGCTGCCGCATCCCGCAAATGTCAGCCAGAACGTACCGATGGCCTCGGCGGCATATTTCTTCGTATCCATGGTTGTCTCCCCAGATTGTTGTTGCCGGGTTGCTCAAAACGCCGGGAACGGCCTCGATCTGGGCACACAACTTCCCAAATCAGGGCCGAACAGCGACAGATTTGCCGCATTTCATGGCTTAACTTGGTCCGGCTTTTCGCTTCACAGGTGGACATCGCAGGTTTTGTCTGGTAAATGCCCGCCTTCAGGTTAAGGGCTAGGCCTTTCGCCAGCTCTTCGCTTTACCAGAATTCCTATCCGATCAATTGAAAGAGGATGCCGCGTGCAGGTTCTCGTCCGCGATAACAATGTCGATCAAGCCCTCAAGGCGCTGAAGAAGAAGATGCAGCGCGAGGGTATTTTCCGCGAGATGAAACTCCGCGGCCATTACGAAAAGCCCTCCGAGAAGAAGGCCCGTGAAAAGGCCGAAGCCGTGCGCCGCGCGCGCAAGCTGGCTCGCAAGAAGCTGCAGCGCGAAGGCCTGCTGCCGATGAAGCCGAAGCCGGTGTTCGGTGCTGGCCCCGGTGGCGACCGCGGTGGTCCCGGTGGCGGTCGTGGCGGCCCGGGTGCAGGTCCGCGCGGACCGCGCTGAACGACCGAGCAGATTTGAATTGGAAAGCGCGGGCCTTGGCCTGCGCTTTTTTCTTTGGGTTTTTCTTTGGTTTTTTGTTTGTCGGTACGTGGGCCTGACGGGTTCGGTCCGCCGGTTGCGGCTATTTTGACCGATGCATTTTGCGGCGTGCCGGGCTACCTATGCGCCATGAACGCGCGAGCATTCCGCCATAAGGCCATTCCGGCCTCCTGTTCGTTTTCTCGTGGCGTGCGCCATACGGCCGTACTTGTCGCGCTGCTGACGATACCGCTTGGCGGCTGCTCGTTCGATCTGGGATCGTGGGGTGCGGACAGCCCAAAGCCGCAGCCCGTGGCGCAAAAACCGACCGACAATATCAGCGCGCGTAGCGTCAGCGACTCGCAGGGCTATACCACCCGCGGCCAGGTGCTCGCCAGGTCCGGCAAGAACGAAGAGGCGCTGGCGGAATTCGATCGCGCCCTCTCCCTCGATCCGTACAACGTCCAAGCGCTCTACGGCCGCGGGCTGATCTATCAAGGCGAGAAACAATACCAGCAGGCGATCGAGGATTTCACCGCCGCCAATGGCCTGACGCCGCAAAAGGTCGAACCGTTGCTCGGCCGCGCAACAAGCTATCTCGCGATCGACAAGGCCAAGGAAGCGGCCGCCGACCTGGATGAAGCGGTGCAGGCCGATCCCAACAGCGCACCGGCCTGGTCAGCCCGCGGGCAGGCCTATGAGCGGCTTGGCGACAAGGCCAAGGCGGCCGCCTCTTATGGCCGCGCCATCGCAATCCGCCCCAAGGACGAAGCCGCACGCAGCGGCCTGGCCCGCACCGGCGGGTAGCGCCGTTTTCCAGCGAAGCATGCCCGCCATCCCTCGGACTTGATCGCGGGTGGCTACCGGTTGCGCCAGAAGCAAAATCGCGAAAACAACCCCATGCAAAGTGGAAGCCCCGGTCGCGGCCTGCGTCCGGGGGCACGAGAAGACACGATGTTATGGATTATTTCGGCAGGACGGCGTGAAACACCGACTTCGCCGCCGACAGCACGTCCTCGGCAACCGAGGTCCGCTCGCGCCCGGACGGCTCCGCCATATCGGCCCGCAAATCGAGCGGACGCGACACCGGAATTTCGGCCGGCGGCGTCGGACGGCGCGGATCGACAGACGCATTGGCTGCGTAAGGCGGCCTGCCCTGATCGAAAGTCTCCCCTCCTGAAGGCGTCGAGACCGAGATCGGTGGCGGCAGCGGGCGAAGCGCCGGCGCGGTTGCGACCCGCGGCATTTCGCTTCGTGGCGTCGTCTCGATCCGCGGGGTCTCGATCCGCGGAGTCTCGACTCGCTGAGCTTCTGGGGCGCGCACCACTTCGGGTGCACGCGGCGGACCATCATTGTTGACCCGCAGACGCTCGATCGCAGCGCGCGCGAGGTCGTTGGCGTCGCGGCGGTCATCCGGCACAACGGCGGTTTCGACCGGCGGCGCGGCAACTGGCGGCGCGGCGGCGACGGCCGGCGCCACGGGCTGCACCGGAGACGGCAGCACGACCCTGATCTTTTCCTTCTCGCGTTCGCGCGGCGCGGCGCGGGCGGCGCGCGGCTCGGCCGGAACGCTCGCGGTCTCGGCAGGCGCGTCGGCGGGCTTCGTGTCAGCTTTTACATCCGCCTTCATATCCGCTTTGGCTTCAACCTTCTCCACCACCGCCGGCCGTTCGGCCGCGGTCTTCTCGAGGAGGGCTTTTTCGGAAATGCCCTTGGCCCTGACGCCCGCCGTCGGCGGGCTGCCGGTTTCCGCGGCCTTGGTGTCCTGGGTCTTGGCTGCAGCTTTGGGGTCGGCAGCCGATACGGCGGCGGCGACAGGGGCGTCCGTGCCCGGCCTGGTGACGATGTAATGATTGACGATGTAAGCCCCGATGACGGTCGCTGCCACCGAAGGCAGGATGTCGATCGTGAATTTCGAAATATACTTCTTCAGCATGCCGGCCACTCCCCGCGGCAAGTTTGATGCTGGAACTTCTGGGCATATTGAGGGATCAACTAAGACGGATCGGTGGCAATTGTGCAGATCCTCATGAGGTTCCGTTTCTGCGTCTCTAAGGCGACCCCGCCGGCCCTCCTTGTTGCGGGACGTTCCGGGAACCACACCATTAACGGCTTGTCAGGACCTGCGGCCGAAATGAGTCGGTTGCGGCGCTGCCGATAACGGACGATCAGGGCTTCAGTTCGACCTCCAGGAACACGATCTCGGTTGCCGTTTCGTTGAGCACGTCGTGCTCGACGCCCGCCTTGCGGAAATAGGACTTGCCGACGGCGAGCTGCGCCTTCGAGCGTTCGCCATTCGGCGCCACGATGGTCATTTCGCCCGCGGTTACCGGCACGATGACGTAGTCCATCCCGTGGGTGTGGTGGCCGGTGGCACTGCCCGGCGCCAGCCGCCACTCGGTGACGCGAACTTCCGGGGTGTCGACCTGAACGTCTGACTGGGCGCTGAGCATTTTGGATGAACTCCAGGGAACGACAAGGGAACTACGGCACGAATACCATGAACAGGAATACGGCGAACACCACCATGTGGACCAGCCCGAACAGGATGTTGGTGCGTCCGGTTCCGAAGGTGAGCATGCTGAGGACGAAGGTCAGCACCAGCAGCACCATCTCCTGCGTGTTGAGCCCAAGCACCAATTGCTTGTCGAGCGCGTAGGCGGCGACGGCGACGGCGGGGATCGTCAGCCCGATGGTCGCCAGCGACGAGCCGAGCGCCAGATTGATGCTCTTCTGCAGGTCGTTCTTGCGGGCGGCAGAAATGGCGGCGACGCTTTCCGGCAGCAGGATCAACAGCGCCACCAGCACGCCCGCGAAAGCCGGCGGCGCGCCGATGCTGGCAATCGCGATATCGACCACCAGCGAGAATTTCTTGGCCAGCAGCACCACCGCCAGCAGCGACACCAGCAACAGCGCGATGCTCAGCGCCAGCATCCGGTTCGACAGCAGCGATCCGTCCGCCGCCTCGCCCCCGGCATCATTGATGAAATAATCGCGATGCCGGATAGTCTGGGTATAGAGAAACACGCAATAAAGAACGAGTGTGACGACGCTGACAAAGCCGAGCTGGGCCGCCGAATAGAACGGCCCCGGCGCCGTCAGCGTGTAGTTGGGCATGATCAGCGTGATGGTCGCCATCACGAACAGCACGCTGAGATAAAGGTTGGCCCCGGAGACCTGAAAATCCTGCTCGCGATAGCGCAGCCCGCCGATGAAGATGCAGATGCCGACGAGGCCGTTGCACACGATCATGACCACCGCGAACACCGTGTCGCGCGCCAGCGCCGGCACCGGCTTTTCGCCGAGCATAATGGTCGCAATCAGCGCGACCTCGATGATGGTGACCGCCAGCGTCAACAACAGCGTGCCGTAAGGCTCGCCGATCCGCTCCGCGATCATTTCGGCGTGATGCACGGCGGCAAACACCGTTCCGAACAGGATCGCCAGCAGCAGCGCCGCGAACAGCAAACCGCCGGCCGTCGGTGTGAAGGTCAGCCCGAGCGCGGTGGCGACCACGAACAGCGCCACCGCCAAGGCAGGGAAAATCCACGAGGATTTCGGCATCGGGCCGTGCGCGCTCATGCGGTCAAAATCCTTGAAATCATTGCCGTCCGACTATGCAGTAAACAATCGCCGCCGTCAGCCTTTTGCGGCGTTGATGAATTGCCGCGCTGCTGCCGTTGCACCATAAGCATCGAGATCGTTGTGGCCGCCGTCAGGGAACCTGACGAACGTCTTGGGATCGTGCGCAAGCGCAAACAGGCGCTCGCCAAATGCGATCGGGATCGTGGCATCGCGCGCGCCATGCAGGACCAGGAGCGGCGCGTTCACCCGCGCGACGCGGTGGTCGGAATGGAATGGATCTTTGATCGCCCAACGAACCGGGAAGATCGGAAATGCGGCAGCGCCAACGTCGGCAAGCGATGTATAGGGCGCCTCCAGAATGATCTTGCCGATCGGCTGCTCCGCCGCCAGCGCCACCGCGACGCCGGTGCCGAGCGAAAAGCCCCAGGCCACGATCTTGTCCGCGCTGTATCGCGCCGTCGTGAAGGCATAGGCCGCGGCCGCATCCTGCAGCAAGCCGCGCTCGCTCGGGTGTCCGCTCGAGCCCGCATAGCCGCGATAGGACATCGCGACGATGCCAGTGCCGTCGGCAATCAGTTCGCGAAAACGCCCGAAGAAGCCGGCGAGGAAATCGCCATTGCCGTGGAAATAGAGAATGACGGGACGGCCGGGCCTGGCCGGAACATGCCAGACAATGACCTTCTCACCGTCCGCGGTGGTCAGCACATGCTCTTCGGCTTCCGGAAAACCGGCCGCCTGCGGCGTCGTTCGTGTGGCCGTTGGAATCGGAAACAGGAACGAGCGCTGCGCGAAGAACAGCCCGGCGAGCCCGCAAGCATAACCGACCGAAACGACAATCAGCAGCCATTTCAGGACGGTCATGACTTCCCGTGTCCGGGGCTACATCCCCTTGACGATGTTCTCGGTGACTTTCTTGGCGTCGCCGAGCAGCATCATGGTGTTGTCGCGATAGAACAAGGGATTGTCGATGCCGGCATAGCCCGAGGCGAGCGACCGCTTGATGAACATCACGGTGCCGGCCTTCCAGACCTGCAGCACCGGCATGCCGTAGATCGGCGAGGTCTTGTCGTCCTCGGCCGCCGGATTGGTGACGTCGTTGGCGCCGATCACGAAGGCGATGTCGGCCTGGGCGAATTCGGAGTTGATGTCCTCGAGTTCGAACACCTCGTCATAGGGCACGTTGGCCTCGGCCAGCAGCACGTTCATGTGGCCGGGCATGCGGCCGGCGACCGGGTGGATGGCGTACTTGACCTCGACGCCTTCCTTCTTCAGCAGATCGCCCATTTCGCGCAGCGCATGCTGGGCCTGCGCCACCGCCATGCCGTAGCCGGGCACGATGATCACCTTCTGCGCGTTCTTCATGATGAAGGCCGCGTCGTCGGCGGAGCCGAGTTTGGCGGGCTTCTGCTCGCCTCCGCCACCGCCGGCCGCCGCGGTCTCGCCGCCGAAGCCGCCGAGGATGACCGAGATGAAGGAACGGTTCATCGCGTGGCACATGATGTAGGACAGGATCGCGCCCGACGAGCCGACCAGCGCGCCGGTGATGATCAGCGCGGAATTGCCGAGCGTGAAGCCGATGCCGGCCGCGGCCCAGCCGGAATAGGAGTTCAGCATCGAGATCACGACCGGCATGTCGGCGCCGCCGATCGGAATGATCATGAGCACGCCGAGCACCAGCGCGATGATCGTGATCAGCCAGAAGTCGAGCGCGCTGCCGGACCGCACCAGACCGAAGATGAAGAATACCAGCGCCAGAGCCAGCGCGATGTTGATGATGTGGCGCGCCGGCAGGATGATCGGCGCGCCGCTCATGCGGCCGGACAGCTTCAGGAACGCGATCACGGAGCCGGTGAAGGTCAGCGCGCCGATCGCGACGCCGAGCGACATTTCGATCAGGCTCGCGGCGTGGATCTGCCCGGGCTTGCCGATGTCGAACGCTTCGGGCGCGTAGAACGCGCCGGCGGCCACCAGCACCGCGGCCATACCGACCAGCGAGTGGAAGGCGGCGACCAATTCCGGCATCGAGGTCATCGGCACCCGCCGCGCGATCACGGCACCGATGCCGCCGCCGATGGCGATGCCTAATATCACCAGCACCCAGGCGACGCCGTCCGCCGGCGGATGGCTGGCGAGCGTGGTCGCGACCGCGATCGCCATGCCGACCATGCCGAACAGATTGCCCTGGCGGGACGATGCCGGACTGGACAAGCCGCGCAGCGACAGGATGAACAGCACACCTGCCACGAGATACAATAATGCAGCCAGATTGGCGTTCATCTCAGGTCCCCTATTGTCTTCGCCACCCCGAGGTGCACGCCGCTCACTTTGCCTTCTTCTTGTACATCGCCAGCATGCGCTGGGTGACAAGGAAGCCGCCGAAGATATTCACGCAGGCGAAAATCAGCGCGATGAAGCCGAAGCCGCGCGCCCAGCCTGAGCCGCTCGAGATCATGGGAACGCCGACCGCGAGCAGCGCGCCGACCACGATCACCGACGAGATCGCGTTCGTCACCGACATCAGCGGTGTATGCAGCGCGGGGGTCACCGACCAGACCACGAAGTAGCCGACGAAAACGGCAAGGACGAAGATCGACAGCCGGAACACGAAGGGATCGACGGCCTGTGCAATATGATCCATGGCGGCTCTCCTGGGCTGGCTATTTAGGCTGGAAGTTCGGATGGATGACGGCGCCGTCTTTGGTCAGCGCTGTGGCCTTGACCAGTTCGTCTTCCCAATTGACCGCGAGCGCCTTGTTCGGCTTGTCGATCATGGTCTCGATGAAGGAAAACAGGTTGCGGGCGTACAGGCTCGAGGCGGACTGCGCGACACGGCCCGCGACATTGGTGTAGCCGACGATCTTGACGCCATCGGCATCGACGACTTCGCCCGCCCTGGCGCCCTCGACATTGCCGCCGCGCTCAATCGCCAGATCGATCAGGACCGAGCCGGGCTTCATCGACTTGACCATGTCGGCGCTGACAAGCCTCGGCGCCGGACGGCCCGGGATCAGCGCGGTCGTGATGATAATGTCCTGCTTCTTGATGTGTTCGGCGGTGAGGGCGGCCTGCTTGGCCTGATACTCTTTCGACATTTCCTTGGCATAGCCGCCGGCAGTCTGGGCGTTCTTGAACTCCTCATCCTCGACCGCGAGGAATTTGGCGCCGAGACTTTCGACCTGCTCCTTGGTGGCCGGCCGCACGTCGGTCGCGGTGACGACGGCGCCAAGCCGGCGCGCGGTCGCGATCGCCTGCAGGCCGGCGACGCCGACGCCCATCACGAACACTTTTGCCGCGGGAACCGTGCCCGCTGCGGTCATCATCATGGGGAAAGCGCGGCCGAACGCCTCGGCGGCCTCGATCACCGAGCGGTAGCCGGCGAGGTTGGCCTGCGACGACAACACGTCCATCACCTGCGCGCGGGTGATGCGCGGCATCAATTCCATCGCGAAGGCCGACACGCCGGAGTCGGCGATGGTCTTGAGCGCCGCCTCGTTGCCGTAGGGGTCCATGATGGCGATGACCAGGGCGCCGCGCTTGTATTGGCCGAGTTCAGAGGCCTCCGGCCGCTTCACCTTGATGATGATGTCGGCATCCTTCAACGCGTCCGCGCTGATGGTGGCACCGGCCGCGGTATATTCGGAATCCGGCAGGCCCGACTTGATGCCCGCTCCCGGCTCCACCACCACTTCGGCGCCAATCGCCTTGAACTTCTTCACGGTATCGGGGGAAGCAGCCACCCGTGGTTCGGACGGATCGATTTCCTTGGCAACGGCAATCTTCATGGGGCCTCCGGCGGCGCGAGGGCGCGCGCGCAAGCAAACTAGCGTTATTTCCGCTTAGTTGGATACCGGTTTCATAACCGGGCAACGTGCAAATTTTTCTGGTCACCGCCGCCCGGGCGGTGCAGCCGGCGACGCATCAGGTCAGGAAGTAGCCCATCAGGGCGACGATCACGACGACGGCGATGGTGCCGTACTTGACCAGCATGATGAACCCTTCATAGGTCTGCTCATGGGCCGGATAATCGTTGCCGTCAGCGGTCGTGTAGGCCACTTCGCTATGGTCTGCCATCGGTATCCCCAGTAATCATCGATCTGGCGTGCAATTACCGCAAAGCCGCCAGCAGGGCAACGGGACAAAGCCTATCGGGTCATTCGCAAGGCCAATTGTCCCGGATCCAGCGGGTCAGGCTTTCCTCGCTGACCTCGCCCGCGGCCAGGGACAGGATGATGGCGGTGGCGTGCGCCGGATCGGGCGCGAACGGGATGTCGTTGACCCGCAGAAACACCATCATGGCGTGGAACGCGGTGCGCTTGTTGCCGTCCACAAAGGCGCGGTTGCGGGCAAGACCGAACGCATAGGCTGCGGCGAGCGCGGCCATATCGGTCTGTCCATAAGCCCATTGATCGACCGGCCGCATAACTGCCGACTCCAGAAGGCCGTGATCCCGGAGGCCTTCTGGTCCGCCAAATATCGCCAGTTGCTCGGCATGCATGTCGATGACTTCGTCGACATCGAGCCAGATTGGCTCGCTCATTTTGCAAGCGCGGCAAACGTATCGCGATATTCGTGCATGATCTGGCGGGCGATTTCCATCGTCCGCGCGTGCTTGGGGTTGAACGGCGAAAGACGCAGGCTGCCATCCGGTTGCTCGACCGGATAGAACTTGTCGCCCTCCTTGAGATTCAGCCGGGCAAGGAGTTCTTTCGGCAGGATCACGCCGACCGAATTGCCAATCTTCCGAATCTGAAGAGCGGTGTCCTCGATCTTGTACTCACGAGGGGCTTCGTTCATGCCGCGAGGGATCTTGGTCATAGCACCGGCTCCGTTGTACGGAACGTATAACACGGCCCGCCCACCTGTTCAACAAATGTTTTACAAACATCCGGAAATGCCGGCGCGGCGCGAAAGCGCCTAGCCGACCACGAAATCGAACCGTCCGGCGAGCCATCCGGCGTTCTTGGCGGTGCGCACCAGCAACGCCTTGCGGAACAGGCCGTCGGAGCCGTTCTGCGATTCGCCCGGAAAATAGAGCTGGGTGGTCAGCACGCGGCCGCCGCGCGGCTGTACCTTCACATGGATGTGGCGGGTGCGGCCGGGATAGACGCCAGGCACGACGGTGCGCAACCGATATCGCCCTTCCGCATCGGTGAACTGATGACCGCGCAGCCGGAAGCCGGAATTGTCATATTGCCCCCTGCCGTCGGCCTGCCAGAAATCCAGCAAAGCGCCAGAGACCGGCTTGCAGGCACGGGTAAGCACGAACCCAACGAGTTCGATCGGCTGCCCCGCCATCCCCTCTTCAAACAGTTCGACCCGCTCGGGCGAGGACGGCTTGAAGTAAGGCCCTTCGGTCTGCGCCAAGGTTGCCGCCTCGCCGTCGTGGCAGGCGGGCGTGGGCCGAAGCGGCGCCTGCGCAACAGCGCTTTCGATCCCGAACAGCGAACCGGCCACGAGGGCGCCCGCTCCAAGCACTGCGCGGCGTGTCGGCGTGTCGACCATGAGCACTGCACTCCTGACGTCGCGTCATGATGGGGTGCGACGACGGCCGAAGTTTGTCGCCGCGGCGCGTGCGTCAGCCCATCGTTTCCAGTTCGTCGATCATGCCGGCTATGACCGACAGCCCGCCGTCCCAGAACTTCGGATCCTTGGCATCGAGCCCGAACGGCTTCAGCAGTTCGGAATAATGCTTGGTGCCGCCGGCCGCCAACATCGCAAGGTAGCGCTCGGCAAAGCCGTCGGACGCGTTCTCGTAGACCGCATAGAGCGAGTTCACCAGGCAATCGCCGAACGCATAGGCGTAGACGTAGAACGGCGAATGGATGAAGTGCGGGATATACATCCAGAAATTTTCGTAGCCCGGGCGGATGTCGATGGCCGGCCCGAGGCTTTCGCTCTGCACGCTGAGCCAGATCTCGCCGATGCGCTGGGCGGTCAGTTCGCCGTTCTTGCGCTCGGTGTGGATGGCGCGCTCGAACGAATAGAACGCGACCTGCCGCACCACGGTGTTGATCATGTCCTCGACCTTGCCGGCGAGCAGCGCCTGACGCTGTTTCGCATTCTTGGTCTGTCCCAAGAGCCGCTTGAAGGTCAGCATTTCGCCGAACACGCTGGCGGTTTCGGCGAGCGTCAGCGGCGTCGGCGCCATCAGCGCACCGTTTTTGGCCGCCAGCACCTGGTGCACGCCATGGCCGAGCTCATGCGCCAGCGTCATCACGTCGCGCGGCTTGCCCTGATAGTTCATCAGCACATAGGGATGCGCCGACGGCGTGGTCGGATGCGAGAACGCACCGGGCGCCTTGCCCGGCCGCACCGGCGCGTCGATCCAGCGGTCGGTGAAGAAACGCTCGGCGATATCGGCCATCTCGACCGAGAAGCCGCGATAGGCCGTCAGCACCATGTTGCGGGCCTCGGGCCAGGCGATCGTGCCGGTCGCCGCGAACGGCAGCGGCGCGTTGCGATCCCAATGCGCCAGCTTCTTCTTTTTGAACCAGCCGGCCTTGAGCGCGTAATAACGATGCGACAGCCGCGGATAGGCCGACCTGACCGATCCGACCAGCGCATCGACCACCTCGCGCTCGACACGGTTGTTGAGATGCCGGGAATCCGCGACATCCGCAAAGCCGCGCCAGCGATCGGAAATCTCCTTGTCCTTGGCGAGGGTGTTGGTGACGAGCGCAAAGGTCCGCTCGTTCTCCTTGAAGGTTTTCGCCAGCGCCTGCCCCGCGGCCTTGCGCTTTTCGGGCGCGCGGTCCTGCAGGAAATTCAGCGTCGGCTCGATCGCCAGTTCTTTTCCACCGACCTTGAAGCGCAGGCCGGAGATGGTCTGGTCGAACAGCCGGTTCCAGGCGGCATAGCCGCTCTGGGATTTTTCGTGAAACAACTGCTCGACGCGATCCTCGAGCTGATACGGCTTGTCCTTGCGCAGATCCTCGATCCACGGGCGATAGTAGGCGAGGTCGGGCGTCTGCAGCGCGCGCTCAATCACGGCGTCGTCCACGCGGTTGAGTTCGAGCCCGAAGAACAGCAGATGCACCGATGCGGCGGTGAGCCGCTCCGAAACGTCGCCGTAGAATTTCGTGATTGCGGGATCGACGCTGTCGCCGGCGTGGATCAGGCCGGCATAGGAGCCAAGGCGGCCGGCGAGATCGTCGATCGCCTCGTAGCGCTTGACCGCTGCGGCGAGCCACTGCCCGCCATCATCCTTTGCAACGTTGTCGGCCAGTTTGCCTTTGTAGTCGGTCTCGAACGCGATGCATGCGGCATCCATCTCCTGCAAGTCACGCGCGACTTCGGGGGCGTCGATACCGGAATAGAGGTCGGCCAGATTCCATTCCGGCAATTTGCCGGTTTTCGATTTGGCTGCGGCGGCCTTGCTGACGGCAGCTCCCTTGCTGATTGCGGTTTTGCGGGACTTCTTGCTGGCGCGGGATGTCGCAGATTTCGCGTTCATGAACACTTTCAGATTGGCGTGATGATTTTTGACGAGGCGATCAGGCGAACGCTGCCAGCTGCGGCGCGAGCTGCACCAGCAGCTCTTCGGTCTCCGCGATCATCGGCTCGAGTTTTTCGTGGAAGACGCTCCGAATCGCACACCACAGCGTGATCGCCCGAACCATCAGCCACGACGTGCAAGGGACCGCGGCCCTCGCGTGCAGCGCGACGAGATCGAGGTTTCGATGCTCGAACAGCAGCCGGCCCAACCCGTCTTCCAGAATATAGCGCCCCCCGACCCGGGACACACACAGCTCGCAGGCCTGATCCGGAAGCGGGCCCAACAGATAGAACTGGGCATCGCCTTTTTCCGTCGTGCCGGTTTCCCATTCACGGCCGGTCGATGGCGCGAGCGCAGCCTGCAATGCCGCGGAGATTGTATTGAGCTCCCGTTCGCTCCAGACGCCGGTTTCATGTCTGCGCTCGAACGCAACCACGCTCATTTGCTTTCCGCTCCGAACAGCAGCCGGTGCAGTTCCGGCTCGTAGTACAATAATAGATGCCTAGCGAACGCCGCCTGTTCAAGACCCAATTCGCTGGCCCACGCGCCCATAATTTCGGTCGGGACACGGCTGAACCCGTTCTCGACCTGTGAGATGAACGTATAATACTTGAGACCGAGCCGCGCGGCGAGATCGGCCTGCGACAATTCGGCATCCGCCCGGCGCTGCTTTAGCCAATCCCCCGCCAGTTTCCGCAATTGCTTGGCTTCCGGCACAGCCTTGCCCGGCAGCCGTTCAGCGGAAACGTCTTGATGTTTTACTCGTTTCATGATTACTAAACTAGCCAAATTGAATACCGAGATCAGTCAAGTTCCCTACCACAATCTCAGCTCGCGAATAAGATTTCGATGGCCTTCTTGGACCGCAATCAGATTGTCCGAACGAGCGACCGAGCACCTTCGGCTCGCGGCAAGGAGCTGTTTGCCGGCATCCTGATCGTGGCACTGATCGCCACCCTCGGAATCCGGAGTGTGGTGCCGGCGGATGCGCTGGCGCCTGCGATCGTCACCCTGCTGTTTGCAATTGCCGCTGCGACGGCTGGCTTCGCGCTGCTTTGCCGGCGCGACCGGTTCCGCACCATGTGGTTCGACCTCGCCGGAAGCCTGACGTTCATCGGCGTCGTCCTCTCCGTTCTGATCGAGCCGGACCAAATGGTCAGGCTTTTCACCCTCGAACCAACCTGAGTAACGGAATCAGTTTCGCAGTTTTGACTGCGTCGTTTTTGTCTGCACGTCCAAGCCCGGGCCCCTCTGGCAGTTCAAGCGAACTGCGATGTCGGATTGGACCATTCACGGAGTGGCCCGCATGTTCGAACTAATCTCCTCAGAAGCCCTGACAGCGTTTTTCCAGGTCGTGATGATCGACCTGGTGCTCGCCGGCGACAACGCGATCGTCATCGGGCTTGCAGCCGCCGGGCTACCGGAGGGTCAGCGCAAGAAAGCGATTTTGATCGGCATATTGGCCGCCACGATCCTGCGCATCGGCTTCGCTTCCGTCACGGTTCAGTTGCTGCAAATCATTGGACTGTTGCTCGCGGGCGGCATTCTGTTGCTTTGGGTATGCTGGAAAATGTGGCGTGAGTTGCGCACGTCGCATCATCATGAACCGAAACTGCAGGATCTTTCGGCAGCAAGAACGATTGATCCATCAGCCGCTGCGCCCAACCAGAAGACGCTTGGCCAGGCCGTCTGGCAGATCACGCTCGCCGACGTGTCGATGTCGCTCGACAATGTGCTCGCCGTCGCAGGTGCGGCGCGCGAGCATCCAATGATCCTGATATTCGGTCTGGGACTTTCCATTGCGCTGATGGGGCTCGCCGCCAACTTCATCGCGCGCCTGTTGGAAAAGCATCGCTGGATCGCCTATGTCGGCCTCGCGATCATTCTCTATGTGGCTTTCGACATGTGCTATCGCGGCGTTCTGGAGGTGTGGCCACACCTCAACACTTAGCCGCTCACGCACAGCCGCAGCTCCAACAATTAAGTGTGCGTTAATCGCCATAGGCGAGAGTGCCCCGATTCGATACAGTTGGCGTAACGTGCGGGGTAAACCATGGCTGCCACCATTCTGATTGCTGATGACGACGCGGTGCAGCGCCGTCTGGTAGAAAACATGGTGCAGAAATGCGGTTATGAGTCGCTGGTCGTCGACAGCGGCGACGCCGCCGTGGCCTTGCTGACCGCCCCCGACGCGCAAGCGATCGATGCCGTCGTTCTCGACCTCGTGATGCCCGGCCTCGACGGGCTCGGTGTGCTCGCAAAAATTCGTGATGCCGGTTTGACCGTTCCCGTCATCGTGCAGACCGCCCATGGCGGCATCGACAATGTGGTTTCGGCAATGCGCGCCGGCGCGCAGGATTTCGTCGTCAAGCCGGTCGGCTTCGAACGGCTGCAGGTCAGCTTGCGCAACGCGCTCAACACGCAGGCCTTGAAGGGCGAATTGCAGCGCATCCGTCACAGTCGCGAAGGCCGGCTGACCTTTGCCGATATCATCACCCGCAGCGAAACCATGGCAGGCGTGCTGCGCACCGCGCAGAAGGCCGCCTCATCGGGCATTCCGGTGCTGATCGAAGGCGAGTCCGGCGTCGGCAAGGAATTGTTTGCCCGCGCCATCCACGGCAGCAGCGAGCGCAAGGCCAAGCCGTTCGTGGCCGTCAACTGCGGCGCGATCCCCGACAATCTGGTGGAGTCGATCCTGTTCGGTCACGAGAAGGGCGCGTTCACCGGCGCCACCGAACGCCACATGGGTAAGTTCGTCGAAGCTTCCGGCGGCACGCTGTTCCTCGACGAAGTCGGCGAACTGCCGCTTGCAGCCCAGGTAAAACTGCTTCGTGCATTGCAGGAAGGCACGGTGGAGGCCGTCGGCGGCCGCAAGCCGGTGAAGGTCGATGTCCGCATCATTTCGGCGACCAACCGCAAACTGCTCGACCTCGTGAAGAACGGCGCCTTCCGCGAGGACCTGTTCTATCGCCTGCACGTGCTGCCGCTGACCATTCCTCCGCTTCGCATGCGCCGCGAAGACATCCCGCATCTGTTGCGGCACTTCCTGGCGCGGTTCAGCGCCGAAGAGAACCGCACCATCACCGGCATCAGCGGGGAAGCCATGACGCATCTGGCGCAGCTCGATTGGCCCGGCAATATCCGCCAGCTCGAAAACACCGTGTATCGCGCCGTGGTGTTGAGCGAGAGCGACCAGCTTGGCCTGTCGGACTTCCCGCATGCCGCCGCCCACCATATCGTCCCGGACACGGATACCCAGGCTCTGCACGGCGAACCGCTGATCGTGGGTCCGTCGACGGCGCCTGCGATGGTGTCAGGTAATGAGATACCGATTGCACCGCTGAGCAACACCGGCAGCCTCGCGATGCTGACTCCCGCGGGCGAGGTGCGGCCGCTCGAGGAAATGGAAAACGAGATCATCCGTTTCGCGATTTCGCACTATCGCGGGCAAATGTCGGAAGTGGCGCGCCGGCTGAAGATCGGCCGCTCCACGCTCTATCGCAAACTCGACGAGGCCGCCGCCAACGATCCGGCTGAGGGCGCGCAAGATACCAATTGAGCAATTGAGCTCGACGGACGATTGTGGCGCTCCGGTGGCAAGGGCTTGAGCGCCATCGGCGCTTCGGGAACCTTCGAACCGTGGCTTGCCGGTGACAGACAAATCTCAGGGGGCATGGCAAAACCACGCCACCCGAATTGCAACTGGTGGTTTGAGGTCAGTTTGTCGTGAGTTGCCCCCCATGGCGCTGGCTGCATGAAAGGGGCGCATGTATCGTCTGCGTTTGAATCGTTGCGTGCAGGCGTACCGACTTAAAGCGATCGAGGCCGGCGCTTTCGCGCAAGCTGTGACGAGCGATACCTGAAGGACTGCTCCATGCCGGGGCGGTTCCGCCCAAGGGGGTGTGACGATGCGTGACTGTTCGACCAACCGTGCTGGATTTGACCGCGTGCTGATCGCTGTCGCGGCAACCTTCCTCGCGGTGTCCGCGACTTCTGCATTGGCGGGTCAGAGCGATACGCCCCGGACCAGTGCTGCAGAGCTCGCAATCGATGCAGCGGTCCCGCGCCCCGAACCGGCCAACGTTCCACCGCCGACCATCGGCGATTTCAAGATCGAGAGCACCGCGTCAGTGCCCGATCCGGCCAAGACGACAGCGCCCGCACCGAGCACGACCGCAACCGTTCCCGATCCGAGGCCGGCCGAAACCGTCGCCGTGCCCGCGGCCGCGCCCCCCAAGAGCGACGCTCCCAAGAGCGACACCGCGACCACGACGCCCGCAACGCCCGCGCCCGCAACGGCTGCGGCGCCTGCCGCGGAGCCGGTGAAAGCCGCGAGCAGTGTCGCGCCGGCGGATCAGCCGGTCGCCGACAAATTGCGCGACATGCTGGCCAGCAAGGCGCTGCGGACCTTCGACCGCAAGGGCGAGCGCGCCGCGGTCGAAAAATTCTACAGCGCCCGCGAATACGCGCCGCAGTGGACGCAGGCCGGCAAACTGACCGCCAGCGCCAAAGGCGTCGTCGCGCGCCTGAAGGACGCCGCCTCTGACGGCCTCAATCCCTCCGACTATCCGGTGCCGGATTTCGCGGCCGCCACCTCGCCCGATCAACTCGCCGACGCCGAACTGAAGTTGACCGCCAGCATGCTCGATTATGCACGCCAGGCGCAGAGCAGCCGGATGCACTGGTCGCAGGTCGCTGCCGACATCCTCTATCCCGAGCATCCGACCGATCCGGCCGAAGTGCTGGCCAACATCTCGACCGCCAAGGATGCTTCCGCAGCCCTCGAGGGCTACAATCCGCAGTTCAAGCTGTACAAGGATTTGAAGGCCAAGCTCGCCGAACTGCGCGGCCAGGGCGAAGGCCCGGTGGTGCAGATCGCCGAAGGCGCTCCGCTCGCATTCAAGGCCGCCACCAAGAAACAGCCGGAGGTCGCCCCCGAAGATCCGCGTGTGCCGCAACTGCGCGCCAAGCTCGGCGTCACCGAAAACCCTGATGACACCAAATACGATGCCAAGGTCGCCGCAGCGGTGCGCAAATTCCAGGAAAGCGCCGACCTCAAGCCGACCGGCGTGCTCGACGACAAGACCGTCAAGGCCATCAACAGCCCGAAGCGTGACCGCCAGATCGACACCGTGATCGTCAACATGGAGCGCTTGCGCTGGCTGCCGCGCCAGCTCGGCGTGCCGTCGCTCAACAATGCCTACGTTATCCTCAACGTGCCCGACTTCACGCTCAAGGTGATGCAGGGCGGTGCCCCGGTCTGGACCACCCGCGTCGTGACCGGAAAGCCGGGAAACCACGCCACGCCGATGCTGACCGAGACGATGAAGTTCATCACCGTCAATCCGACCTGGAACGTGCCGCCGTCGATCATCTACAACGAATATCTGCCGGCGCTGCAGCAGGATCCGACCGTACTGCAACGCATGGGACTGAGGCTCGAACGCAACCGCGACGGCTCGATCCACATCTCGCAGCCGCCGGGTGAAGCCAATGCGCTCGGCCGGATCCGCTTCAACTTCCCGAACAAGTTCCTGGTCTATCAGCACGACACCCCGGACAAGCACCTGTTCGCCAAGGATGAGCGCGCCTTCAGCCATGGCTGCATGCGGGTGCAAAATCCGGATCAGTACGCCTCGACGCTGCTCAACATCGTCATGCCGAACGACAAATACACGCCGGAAAAAATCCGCAGCATGTATGGCCGCAGCGAGGTCGACCTGCGCTTCCCGACGCCGATCCCGGTTCACATCACCTATCAGACCGCGTTCGTGGATGAATCCGGCAAGCTCCAGATGCGCCGGGACGTCTATGGCCGCGACGCAAGGATGCTGCCGCTGCTGAAGAATTCCGGCAGCAGGGATCTGGAAAACGTAGTGGCCCATGCCAACCCGAGCTACGTCCGGCCGAGCGGCGCGTCCCTGCCCTCCAACGTCGCCTTCAACAACGATTACGGCAGCTCTGGTCCTTCGTTCTTCGAGCGGCTGTTCGGCGGCGGACCATCTGTTACGCCTCCCGCGCCGGTCGGCCGCCGGCCGCAAGCGCAGCCCCAGCAGCAGCGGCGGGTGATCACCCGTTAATCCCCGGGGGTCTCAATCCCCGGGTCCCCGCCGCCCCTCGAAATTTTTAAGTAAAATCAACGATCTCGCCGCTTTGGCGAGATCGTTTACGTTAACCATTATCCATCTCGGTTTTGGCACAGGGCACTTTTTCGCCACAGTCGACAGGTTAGGTTAAGCCTAACTTGGGGGCGGGTCGGTAAACTTCGGTTAACCCTCCCGCTTTAATAAAGCGTTCACCCTCTTTCGCAGGTCCTAGGGAGGCTTGGTTTGCGAAAGAGATCCGTGATCGCTGGTCGACTGGGTGGGCTCATACGTGCTGGCTGGTTTCGCGCGCCAATTCAATTCGCTTCGTCTGCCGAAGGCCGGATATCAAATCGGCCTGACTTCCCTGTTGCTCCTTGCCGGAGCCGGGTCGGTGCATGACGCAACCGCGCGGAACGAGACCCGGACGCTTTCTTTCCACCACACCCACTCCAACGAAGACCTCACCGTCACCTTCAAGCGCGACGGGCGTTACGACGAAGAAGCGCTGAAGAAACTCAATCACTTCCTCCGCGACTGGCGCAGCCAGGACCAGACCACGATGGATCGTCACCTCTTCGACATCCTCTGGGAAGTCTACCGCGACGTCGACGGTAAGCAGCCGATCCAGATCATTTCCGCCTACCGCTCCCCCGCCACCAATGCCATGCTCCGCCGCCGCTCGTCCGGCGTGGCCCGCCACAGCCAGCATACGCTCGGCCACGCGATGGATTTCTTCATCCCGGGCATTCCGCTCGAGCAGATCCGCGCCGCCGGACTTCGCCTGCAGCGCGGCGGCGTCGGCTTCTACCCGACCTCGGGATCGCCGTTCGTTCATCTCGATACCGGCAGCGTCCGTCACTGGCCGCGCATGACCCATGACCAGCTGGCCAGGGTGTTCCCCAACGGTCGTACCGTCCACCTGCCCTCGAATGGTGGTCCGCTGAAGGGTTATGAACTGGCCCGCGCCGACATCGAGAGGCGCGGCAGTGGCGACGACGCTGCAACGGTCGGCAAGAAGCCCAGCCTGTTCGCGTCGCTGTTCAAGAGCGGCAAATCCAATGACGAGGAGGATGAGGGCGGCGCCCCCGCCACCGTCAGGAACGAAAAGCCCGCTCCTTCTGTGGTGGCTGCCGCCGCGGCCCCGAAGACCGCCGAGATCGTGCCGACGCCGCGCGCAAAGCCGGTCGCGGCAACGATCCAGCTGGCCTCGGCTGATGCGCAGATCGTTCCGGCGCCCAAATCCAAGCCGGAGGCATCCAAACCGGAGCCATCCAAACCGGACGCCAAGCCGGCCGCGCAGGCTTCCGCCGACAAGCCGGCCGAGCCGAAACCGCAGACACCTGCCGACATCATCAACGCCCGCGGCTTCTGGGGCGATGCGCCGACGACGGCCAATCAGCCCACCCCCGTGCAGCTTGCGGCCCTCAGGGCCCGTCAGGCCGTCGGCGCCGCCGATCCGCAACCGACTGCCAGCGTCGCCGAGGCTTTCAACAAGGCGCTGGCCTACGCGCCGGCCGCCTCCTCGCCGGTTGACCGCGCCAACGTGGTTGCTGCCTCCGCGCCGATCCCGCGCACCGTGCGGCCGGCGCGCAGCGCTGCCGCCGCCGCCACCGAAATCAACACCGTCGTCGCCAAGGGAGCGCAGGGGGGATCGCAGGGCCAGGGCAGCGTGATTTCGACCTCGACGCGCCTTGCCGCCGCCAAGGGCAACGATGTCTGGATGCGGGTCGTGATGCTGGCGCCGAGCGCGAGCAACGCGATGTCAACGACCGTGCTCGGCGATACCGACATGACGCTGATGCGCAGCTATTTCATCAAGCCGCCGTTCGCGATCACGATGGGCTTCTCGGAAGATCCGATGCTGGGCATGACCACCGACCGGTTCACCGGATCGGCGACCGCCAAGCTCACCACGCAGTCTTTCGTCGTGCGCACGGCGTCGCTGCGCTAAGCGCGCACAACTTCCATTGGTCTCGAAATCATCCTCGCGAGCGCGCGGCCCCTCTACGCCGTGATCACCGTGTTCGTGCTCGGCTGCGTCAGGCCGGCAAGCCTGCCTTGAGCAGGCCAGCCTCGTGACGCTGGCGGTCGATGGCGTGCTTGTAGTGCTGGGTGGCGAGGTAAACGGCCACCGAGAATGTCGGCTCTGACTTTAGAACCTCGGCCGCGTGCGCAGCGGCCGCGACCGCGTTGCCCATTTGCGCAAAGGTGGCTGCGAGGAAGGCATGATGGGTGTAGTCGGGCCGCGTGATCCGCGAAAAGGCCTCGATGGCGTCGGCATATTTCTCGGCGCAATAGCAGGCGCGCCCGAGATGACTCCAGAAGCGCTCCGGATGGTACGGGTTGAGGCGCATCGCCTTCTTGATCCAGTCGATGCCTTCCTCTGGCCGCCCGAGCCAGGTTAGAAGCTCGCCCTGCTGCACCACGACAAGGTCGTAGTTGGGGTTGAGCGCGAGGCCTCGCTCCTGGTGATACGCGGCCTTGTCATGGTCGTTGCGGTTCAGGTTCAGCGCGGCGAGAATCCGGTGTACGTCGCTGTCATTGTCGTCGAGCGCCAGCGTGACCTCCAGCTCCGCGGCCACCTGATCGAAGGTGGCATCGCGATCGGCACACCAGCCATAGACCCACGTCTGGCCGAGGACACATGCTTTCCAGGCGTGGGCATGTGCATAGTTCGGGTCGAGCGCGAGGGCGCGGTCGAGCAGGCGCTGCGCTTCGGCGTTGTCCTCGCGCGTCGAGCGGTGGTGCCGCACCTTGGCAGCCAGCACGCACTCATAAGCCGCCATGCTTTCGGTCGGTTTGCGTTTTGCGCGGTCGTGCCGGGCGGCCTCGACCCTGCCGGGGAGCGTCGCGACGATCGCATGAGTGATCTCGTCCTGGATGGCGAAGATGTCCTCAAGCTCGCGGTCGTAACGTTCGGCCCAGACGTGCTGGTCGGTTTCTGCGTCGATCAGCTGCACGGTGACGCGGACGCGATCGCGCGCCTTGCGCACGCTCCCCTCGAGGACGTAATCGACGCCGAATTCGCGCGCGATCTCGCGCACGTTGACCGCCTTGCCCTTGTGCACGAACGTCGAGTTGCGCGAGATGACGAGCAAATCGCGGAAGCGTGACAGCTCGGTAATGATGTCCTCGGTGAGGCCGTCCGCGAAGAATTCCTGCTCCGGATCGCCGCTCATGTTGGCGAGCGGCAGCACGGCGATCGACGGCTTCTTGGAGGCCGGCGCCGCCACCGCAGCGTCCTTTGCGCCCTCTGGCGCGGCTTCTGGATCGGCATCGAGCCGGACCCGGAAGACGCGGATCGGACGGACGATGTTCTTGACGCTCTGCTCGCCGAGATCCTCGAACGCGACGTCATCCAGCCGTTGGCCGACCTGATCGCGCACCGCGCCCGAGACACAGATGCCGCCAGGCTCGGCGAGCATTTCGAGGCGCGCCGCCACGTTGACGCCGTCGCCAAAGATGTCGTTGTCCTCGACGATTACGTCGCCAAGATTGATGCCGATCCGGAACTGTATCCAGCGCGCCGGCGCGACGTCGGCGTTGCGCCGCGCCATCCGGCGCTGAATCTCGGCGGCACACAGCACAGCGTCGGCGACGCTGCGGAATTCGACCAGCATGCCGTCGCCGGTGGTCTTGATGATGCGGCCATGGTTCTTCGTGATGGCCGGATCGATGAGTTCGATCCGGTGGGTCTTGAGACGGGCAAGCGTCCCCGTCTCGTCAACCTCCATGAGCCGGCTGTAACCGACCATGTCGGCGGCAAGGACCGCTGCCAGCCTCCGCTCTGGTCCAGGCACGTCCATTTCCAGGTTCCCTTGCGGGCAGCCTAACAGACGTAGCGCCGTGGCCCAAGCTGGTTTGCGCCGGAAATGCCTGCTGGAGCGTTTTCCAGCGAAGTGGACGCCGGTTCGCGTCAGGAAAACGCGTCAACCAATCCAGAGTCCCGTTCCGATTCCATCGGAACAGGACTCTGGCTGGCGGCTCACAGCATCCCGAGCGCCTGCATGTAGGTTTCCAAAATCGTCTCCTGCTCGGCGCGCTCATTGGCGTCCTGCTTGCGCAGGCGAACAATGGTGCGCAGTGCCTTGACGTCGTAACCGTTGCCCTTGGCTTCGGCATAGACGTCGCGGATATCGTCGGAGATCGTCTTCTTTTCCTCTTCCAGCCGTTCGATGCGCTCGACGATGGCCTTGAGCTGGTCTTTTGCGAATTTCGTCGCGGGTTCTTCCTGGACGGCGGCGGCAGAGGTGGCCATCGGGTACTCCTGAGTGGAACTGAATGGGTGGGCTGAAAGATCAAGCGCCGCACGCTTCACCGCGCGGCGCTTTCTGAGATTGACCCTCAAGAGTGCGGCGCCTTGCGTCAAGGCACCATCGCGCTCATCCACAGCGCGCCCACAGGAAGGTAGGAGTGGTGCCGGTGCACTTTCCCTTCTCCCCTTGTGGGAGAAGGTGGCGCGAAGCGCCGGATGAGGGGTCTCTATCCTCAAACTCGAATCTTACCGTGAGGAGAGAACCCCTCACCCGTCTTCGTTTCGCGAAGCCACCCTCTCCCACAAGGGGAGAGGGGAACGGCAGCGCGCGCCGACGCTCTAATGCCCGCTATGGGTCTTCTTCATCGCCTCCAGCTGCTCGGGACTGGCGCTGCCCTGAAACTTCGACTTCCAGGTCTCATAGGGCATGCCGTAGACCGCCTCGCGGCTCTCATCCTTGCTGATCGCCACGCCCTTGCCGTCGGCCGCTTCCTTCATCCAGTTCGACAGGCAGTTGCGGCAGAAGCCGGCCAGGTTCATCAGGTCGATGTTCTGGACGTCGGTCCGGGTGCGCAGGTGCTCGACCAGGCGGCGGAAAACGGCGGCTTCCAGTTCTGTTCTGGTTTTGTCGTCAATTGTCATGGTTTGGTCCCGCGGGGTTGTTCCTGAGCATATTGATATCAGGTGGGAATTGTCACAGATTTTGCCATATCGGCGCGCAAACCAGCACGGGACCGGTTAATCCGGACGTCCCGCATCGTGGGAAACGCGCCTGCCGGGCGTTGACAGCTCCCGCCGGGCAAGCGAAATCGTCAATGATTTGATATAGCTTCGCATATGATCGGAACAGATTCTCTGCCTTCACGTCCCTTCCCCGCTCGCCTGACCACCGGCCTCCTGCCGGCGCTGGCGTTGGCGGTGATGGGCCTGTGGAACAGTTCGGCGGCCGCTGACTTTCGCCTCTGCAACAACACCTCGAGCCGGGTCGGCATCGCGCTCGGCTACAAGGACGCCGAGGGCTGGACCACCGAGGGCTGGTGGAACGTCTCCTCGCGCAGTTGCGAGACGCTGCTGCGCGGAACGCTTGTCGCACGGTTCTATTATATCTACGCGCTCGACTATGACCGCGGCGGCGAATGGTCGGGGCAGGCCTTCATGTGTTCGCGCGACAAGGAATTCACCATCAAGGGTACCGAGAATTGCCTGGCGCGCGGTTTTGACCGCACCGGGTTCTTCGAGGTCGACACCGGCGAACAGAGAGCATGGACCGTGCAATTGACCGAAGCCAATGAACAACCCGCGCAGCAGCGCGTGCCGGGGATTCCGGGAACGGTCGGTCCCGGTGGTGTGCCGGGTCTGTCGCCTGGCGGACCGCCTCAAGGCGGATCCGGGCAGCCGCCAGCTTCGGCGCCCAAGCAATGAGGCGTCTCCGTCGGATCAAGATCCTCGCCACCCTCGGCCCGGCATCGTCGGACAGCGCGATGATTCGCAAGCTGTTCGAGGCCGGTGCCGATGTGTTCCGCATCAATATGAGCCACACCTCGCACGACAAGATGCGCGAACTGGTCACGACCATTCGCAATGTCGAGTCCAGCTACGGCCGGCCGATCGGCATCCTGGTCGACCTGCAAGGACCGAAGCTGCGTCTTGGCTCGTTCAATGAAGGCGCCACCCAGCTCAAGAACGGCCAGAACTTTGTTCTGGATTCCGACAAGGCGCCGGGCGACAACAGCCGCGTCCAGCTTCCGCATCCGGAAATCCTGGCGGCGTTGCGGCCGGGTCACGCCTTGCTGCTCGACGACGGCAAGGTGCGGCTGATTGCCGAGGAAACATCGCCCGATCGCGCCGTGACGCGGGTGGTGATCGGCGGCAAGATGTCGGACCGCAAGGGCGTCAGCCTGCCCGACACCGACCTGCCGGTCTCGGCGATGACGCCAAAGGATCGCGCCGATCTCGAAGCCGCGGTGACGACCGGGATCGACTGGGTCGCGCTCTCCTTTGTGCAGCGCGCCGAGGACGTCAATGAGGCCAAGCGGCTGATCCGCGGCCGCGCCGCTGTGATGGCCAAGATCGAAAAGCCGCAGGCGATCGACCGGCTCGGCGAAATCCTCGAGGTCTCCGACGCGCTGATGGTGGCGCGCGGCGATCTCGGCGTCGAATTGCCGCTGGAGCGGGTGCCCAGTCTTCAAAAGCAAATGACGCGGATGGCACGGCGCGCCGGCAAGCCGGTGGTGATCGCAACGCAAATGCTGGAATCGATGATCCAGGCGCCGGTGCCGACGCGCGCCGAAGTCTCCGACGTCGCGACCGCGGTCTATGAAGGCGCCGACGCCATCATGCTGTCGGCGGAATCCGCCGCCGGCAAATTCCCGGTCGAGGCGGTCTCGACCATGAACCGCATCGGCGAGGAAGTGGAGCGCGATCCGACCTATCGCTCGGTGCTGACGGCACAGCGGCCCGAGCCGGAGCAGACGGTCGGCGACGCCATCGCGGACGCCGCACGGCAGATCGCCGAGACGCTGGAATTGTCCGCGATCATCTGCTGGACCAGTTCGGGCTCGACCGCGATCCGCGTGGCGCGCGAACGGCCGAAGCCGCCGGTGGTGGCGATTACGCCGAACCTGGTGACGGGGCGCAAATTGTCCGTCGTGTGGGGCGTGCATTGCGTGGTCGCGGAAGACGCGCACGACCAGGACGACATGGTCGATCGCGCCGGCTCGATTGCGTTCCGCGACGGCTTCGCCAAGGCGGGCCAGCGCGTGATCATCGTCGCTGGCGTGCCGCTCGGCATCGCCGGCACCACCAACATGGTGCGCATCGCCTATGTCGGCCCGGATGGCAAAGCGGATAAGTGACGGCGTGCCGTCATTCCGGGATGGTCCGAAGGACCAGCCTCAGGGGCGCAATTGCGCCCCGGGGAATCTCGAGATTCCCCGATGTGCAATTGCACATCTGAGATTCGCGCTTTCGCGCGCCCCGGAATGACAGCTAAGCAAGCGTCGCGTCCAGCGTGATTTTCGTGTTCAGCAATTTCGACACCGGACAGCCGGCTTTTGCCTTGCCCACGAGTTCCTCGAACTTCGCCTTGTCGGCGCCAGGAATTTTCGCATTCAATGTCAGGTGCACCGAGGTGATGGCAAAGCCATCGCCCTGCTTTTCCAGCGTCACGTCGGCCTTGGTTTCCATCTGCTCGGCGGTGAGCTTGGCTTCGCCGAGGATCAGCGACAGCGCCATGGTAAAGCAGGCGGCGTGCGCGGCGCCGATCAATTCTTCCGGGTTCGAGCCCGGCTTGCCCTCGAAGCGGCTGGCGAAACCGTAGGGATAGTCGTTCAGCGCGCCGCTCTTGGTCGAGATCGCGCCCTTGCCGTCCTTGATGCCGCCCTGCCATTTGGCCGAGCCTGATGTCGTCGTCATGGAATGCTCCTTCACCGGTGAATGACCGATCACGCGCAACCTGGCGGATGGTTGCGTCAGAGCGATGTCAATTGCCGGTGATATCCGCGCAAAACGCGTTCCGCGTTTTGTCGCGACTACGCCCCCACCAGCGCCTTGGCCGGCAGCACCGCCTGCACCACGAGGCCGCGGGCGCGGGCGTCCATGACGCCGACCGCGCGTAGCGCCAATAGCGTCACGGTCTGCACGGCGTCGCGCAGTTTTGCGGAATCGTCCATATTGTCAGGGGCCAGCGGGCCGACCAGCGCCTCGTGCAATGCGCCGAGCAGTGCGGTGGCGGCGAGCGCGGTATCCTGCGCCGGCAGATGTCCGGCACGCACGGCCGCCTCGATCCTTGCTGCGATCTCGCCGGAGATTTCGCGGCGGCTGGCGAGCCGCGAAGCCGACACGTCGACATCGACCGGCTCCGCCAGAATCCCCCAGGCGAGCTTGCGCTGCGACAGCACATGGACGGCGACCGTCGTGACCGCCGCGGCCAGTGCCGAGGACGGCCCGGGCGCCGCCTCCGCCGCGCGGCGGATCGCGGCCAGTTCGTCGCGCGAAACTTCGGCGATCAATTCGGAAATCAGTTCGGCCTTGGAGGGGAAATAGCGATAGACGGTTCCGGCCGCGACATTGGCCCGGACCGCCACGGGGGCGATCTGCACCGCCGCCATGCCGCCGTCCGCCGCAGCGTCCCGCGCCGCCGCCAGAATGGCGCTGCGCCGCGCCGCCAGCCGTTTCACCACTTGCTGGGTTCGCCGATAGACCATGGCGCGCTTCCCCATCCCCGGCGCGTCCGCACCCGGGAGGGGTTGCAAGATCGCGCTGCGTCTTCAATGTTTTGAACGATTGTCCCCAATCGCTTTGAAGAACTGAACAACTATTCAGGCCTGTTGACAAGAAGCAAATATGACGGCCTCGGGGGCAAATGGCCGCTGAACGCAGGGTCCAATTGGTGGGCCGATAACCATAGCCGTTTCCCGAATATTAAGCCTTCCCGCGCAACTGTGCCCTACAACCTCGCAGGGTGCGGCATGGTCAATTCGAACGCTTTCACGGCCTGGCGGCTGTTTCAGCTGAACTGGATTCCGATTGCCGCCATGGGCGCCGTGGTGCTGCTCGGGGGCGCGCTCTGCGGTTTCACGATGAAACCGCTCGCCCTTGCCGTTACTCTTGGAATCGTCGCGGCATTGGCGCTGATCGCCTACCTCTATGCCTTCGCCAAGGGCGATCAGGCGGATCCCAAGCTGATCTTTCCGCTGGGGGCGATTTCCCAGTTGCTGTTGATCGCGACGATCATGGGGCCGCTGACGTACGTCGCTGCTGTGACCAACTGGCCGCTGCAGGACCGCGCCTTGCTCGCGATCGATCGCGCCATGGGCCTGGATCCGGAAATGATCGCGCGATACGTCAATGACCGTGAATGGCTGGGCGCTTTGCTGGTGCGCAGCTACACCCTGATCAAGATCATCCTGGTCGCGATCCCGCTGGTCCTTGCCCTGACATCGCGTTTTGTGCGGCTGCAGGTATTCGTGCTTGCGTTCAGCCTGACGCTGATCATGACGCTCTTGATTTCGACGTTCACGCCGGCGGTCGGAACCTACTACGGCCTGAACATCGACCCTGCGCAACTCACATCGCTGGATGCCTCGATGTATCAGGCGCAGCTGCGCGACATCCTGGCGCTGCGCGATGGCTCGCTGCGGCATCTCGAATTGCTCAAGATCACCGGCATCGTATCCTTCCCGAGCTTCCACGCGGCTTCCGCCGTGCTCTACATCTGGGCGCTTTGGCCAGTGCGCTATGTTGGAGGGGCCGCGGTCGTCCTCAATATCCTGATGATGGCTTCGACGCCGGTGATCGGCGCCCACTACATGATCGACGTGTTCGGCGGTGTCGCGCTGGCCGTGATCGGCATCTGCCTTGCCAAGTATCTCGTAAACATCGTGGCGCCCTCGTCGTCGACCGCGCAGGCTGCGCCGCAGATAGCCCTGGTGCCGGCATTGGATTAGGCCGCCATCGTCGTGCCTTGCGATGGTAAATTCTGACTAAAACGCTGGTCCGCCCGGTTAACGGCTTCTTCGCCAAAGAACATCATTGTCAGGCACGTGAGCCCGCAATTCACGCAAAAATAGCGCGGCTATGGTCAGCTCGCGAAAATTCCTGCGGCACGCCGTGACTGTCACACCAACGCAAGAAGCCGGCCCAAAATCCGATGTCCATTTCCTTCGCCAATCCGACTGTTAATAGCGCCAGTGTCCGCAGCCTCGGGCGCGTGCTGATTCCGCTGTTGACCGGGCTCGTCGCCTATCTGATCTTCCTGTCGCTCGGGGAAATCCTGCTGCGGGATTCCGACACGCTCTGGCAGATCAGGATCGGGCAGTGGATCGTCGAGCATGGCGCCGTGCCCTACACCGACGTTCATACCTTCACCCGGTTCGGCGAACCCTGGATGTCGAGCTCCTGGCTGTCCCAGGTGCTCTATGCCGTTTCCTATGAATATTTGGGCTGGGCCGGCCCGGTCATCCTGACCTCGCTCGCGATCGGGGCGACGGTCACGATCTTCATGTACCTGTTTGCCGACTATCTCGACCCAACCCGCGCGATCCTGCTGGTCACGCTTGCGGTGCTGGAGTCGGCGACCCACTTCCTGGCACGCCCCCATATGCTGGCGTTCCCGTTCATGGTCGCGTTCCTCGGCGGGCTGCTGGCAGCCGCGGATCGCCGGAGCGCGCCGTCATGGTGGCTGCTGCCGGTGCTTGCGATTTGGGCCAATCTGCACGGCGGTTTTGTTCTCGGACTGGCACTGATCGGACCGATCGGCCTGGAAGCGCTTTGGACCTGCGAACGCAAGGACCGCATCAGGCTGATGATTCAATGGGCGATGTTCGGTGTTGCCGCCGTCGCGGCGTGCTGCTGCACCCCCTATGGCTGGAACACGCTGATCGGTGCGGCAAAAATCCTCAGCCTCGGCAAGCTGCTGTCCATGATCTGGGAATGGATGCCGGCCAACTTCGCCACCTGGAGCTTCTTCGAATTCACGCTGCTCGGCCTGATCGGTCTCGGCTTCTATCGAGGCCTCTCATTGTCGGTGCCGCGAATCATCCTGCTGCTCGGCCTGCTCTGGATGGCGCTGTCGCATTCCCGGAACATCGAAATCTTCGCCTTTATCGTGCCACTGGTCGTGGCCAAGCCGTTTGCCGAGCAGTTGGGAACGCTGCGCGCGGCGATGGTGCCCGTTCGGGAAGGACAGTCGCGGGCGCCTGTGATGCTTGCCGCGCTCGCGGTGGCAGTGGCCGGATGGGCATCGACGCAAGTGTTCATCGCGCACCACCCGTTCGCGTTCCTGTCGTCCCAGACCCCGGTCGCAGCGGTGGACGTCCTGCAGAAGCGGCAGGCTCAGCGCATCTTCAGCACGTCGCCGTTTGGCGGCTATCTGCTGTCGCGCGACATCAAGGCCTTCATCGACGGCCGCGCCGAACTCTACGGCGAACAGTTCGTCCTGGACTATTTCGACGCGGTCACCGCCAAGGACGTCAACATACTGCTCGCCACGCTCGACAAGTATCAGATCGACGCCACCTTGTTGGGGCCGGATTTGCCGGCCACCAAGGTGCTGGATCATATCGCGGGGTGGAAGCGGGTGTATACGGACGACGTCGCCGTGATCCACGTCCGCGACGATCAGCGCAAGGCCGCTCCACCTTCCGCGCCGGGCTCGTCAAACTGAGGCCCGGCTCTCACTCCCAGGTCAGCGCGCCACCGTTCTGATACTCGATCACGCGGGTCTCGAAGAAGTTCTTTTCCTTCTTCAGGTCCATCGCTTCCGACATCCACGGGAACGGGTTCTCGGTCTCGTCGAACACCCGCGCCAGCCCGAGCTGCGCGCAGCGGCGGTTGGCGATGAAGTGCATGTAGGTCTCGCACAAAGCCGCGTTCAGCCCGAGAAAGCCGCGCGGCATGGTGTCCCGGCCATAGGCGGCTTCGAGCTCCGCCGCGGTGCGCACCATATCACGAACCTCGTCCTGGAACGCCTTGGTCCACAGATGCGGGTTCTCGATCTTGATCTGGTTGATGACGTCGATGCCGAAATTCAGGTGGATGGATTCGTCGCGCAGGATGTATTGGTACTGCTCGGCAATCCCCACCATCTTGTTGCGGCGGCCGAGCGACAGGATCTGGGCAAAGCCGGTGTAGAACCACATGCCCTCGAAGATCACATAGAAGGCGACGAGGTCGCGCAGGAACGCCTGGTCGGCCTCCGACGTGCCGGTCTTGAAGTCGGGATCGTCGAGATGCTGGGTGTGCTTCAGCGCCCACGCCGCCTTGTCGGTAATCGACGGCACCTCGCGGTACATGTTGAACAGCTCGCCCTCGTCCAGGCCGAGGCTCTCCACGATGTACTGGAAGGTGTGGGTATGCACCGCTTCCTCGAAGGATTGCCGAAGCAGATATTGCCGGCATTCCGGATTGGTCAGATGGCGGTAAATCGCCAGCACGATGTTGTTGGCGACCAGGCTCTCGGATGCCGCGAAGAAGCCGAGATTGCGCTTGATGGCGCGGCGCTCGTCCTCGGTGAGGCCGTCGCGCGACTTCCATAACGCGATATCGGCCTGCATCGAGACTTCGGTCGGCATCCAGTGATTGTTGCAGCCGGCGAGATATTTCTCCCACGCCCACTTGTATTTCAGCGGCAGCAATTGATTGACGTCGGCGCGGCAATTGATCATCCGCTTGTCGTCGACCGACACACGGCCACCGCGGCGGTCGATGGTGCCGAGCCCGGTTTGATCGGCCCCGGCAGGAGGTAATGCCGCAAAGGGCGGCGGCGCGTGAGATGCGGGCGCGGAAGGTTCGGACCAGTCGAGCATTGGGTTTATTTCCTTATGTTTCTTGCTGCTTACTGGCAGGCTTCGCATTCGGGATTATCGATGGAGCACGCCACCGCACCGGACAGGTCCGGCGCGGTGGCGGCCAGCGGGACGATGATTGGGGCTGGAGCCATCATCGTCACGGAGGCGACACTGTTGAGCTTGCCGTCGGTGCCCTTGAGCGTGGACTTCTCGACATGCGTCGCGCTGCGCGAGCGCAAATAGTAAGTGGTCTTCAAGCCGCGGGTCCACGCCAGGCGATAGAGCGCGTCGAGCTTCTTGCCGGACGGGTTGGCGATGTAGAGGTTGAGCGACTGCGACTGGTCGATCCATTTCTGTCGCCGCGCCGCCGCCTCGATCAGCCAGGCGCTGTCGATCTCGAAGGAGGTGGCATAGAGCGCCTTGAGATCATCAGGGATGCGGTCGATCGAGCCGACGCTGCCGTCGAAATATTTGAGATCGTTGACCATCACCTCGTCCCACAACCCGCGCGCCTTGAGGTCGCGCACCAGAAACTCGTTCACGACGGTGAAGTCGCCGGACATGTTGGATTTGACATAGAGGTTCTGGTAGGCGGGCTCGATCGACTGCGCGACGCCGCAGATGTTGGAGATGGTCGCCGTCGGCGCGATCGCCATCACGTTGGAATTGCGCATGCCGGTCGATCTGACGCGTTCGCGCAAGCTGCCCCAATCGAGCGTCATGGAGCGGTCCATCGCGACGCCGCCGCGCGCTTCCGCCAACAGTTCGATCGAATCGATCGGCAGGATGCCCTGGCTCCACAGCGATCCGTCGAACGAGGGATAGCGGCCGCGCTCAGCGGCGAGATCGACCGAAGCCGAGATCGCGTAGTAGGAGATCGCCTCCATGCTGGTGTCGGCGAACGTCACGGCCGCATCGGAGGCGACAGCGATCCGCATTGCCTGCAGCGCATCCTGGAACCCCATCAACCCGAGACCGACCGGACGGTGCCGCAGGTTGGAACGCCGCGCTTCCGGAATGGTGTAGAAATTGATGTCGATGACGTTGTCGAGCATCCGCATCGCGATCGTCACGCTGTTCTTCAGCCGCGCCTCGTTCAGGCGGCCGCCCTGGATGTGATTGAGGAGGTTGATCGAGCCGAGATTGCAAACCGCGGTCTCGTCGTCCGAGGTGTTGAGCGTGATTTCGGTGCAGAGATTGGAGGAGTGGATGACGCCGGCATGGCGCTGCGGCGAACGGAGATTGCAAGGATCCTTGAACGTGATCCAGGGATGCCCGGTCTCGAACAGCATGGTCAGCATCTTGCGCCAGAGATCAGTGGCGCGGACCTGCTTGAAGACGCGGATTTCGCCGCGCGCCGCCTTGGCTTCATAGGCCGCGTAGCGTTCGGCGAATTTTGTGCCGTAGAGGTCGTGCAGGTCGGGCGTCTCGTCAGGCGAGAACAAGGTCCATTCGCCGTCGGTTTCGACGCGTTGCATGAACAGGTCAGGCACCCAGTTCGCGGTGTTCATGTCGTGGGTGCGGCGGCGGTCGTCGCCGGTGTTCTTGCGCAGATCGAGGAACTCCTCGATATCGATATGCCAGGTCTCGAGATAAGCGCAGACCGCGCCCTTGCGCTTGCCGCCCTGGTTGACCGCAATGGCCGTATCGTTGGCGACTTTCAGGAACGGCACCACGCCCTGGCTTTCACCATTGGTGCCCTTGATGTGGGCCCCAAGGCCGCGCACGCGGGTCCAGTCATTGCCGAGCCCGCCGGAATATTTCGCCAGCAGCGCGTTGTCCTTGACCGACTTGAAGATGCCGTCGAGATCATCCGCGATCGTGGTGAGGAAGCACGACGACAGTTGCGGCCGCAGCGTTCCCGAATTGAACAGCGTCGGCGTCGAAGCCATGAAGTCGAACGACGACAGCAGATCGTAAAACTCGATCGCGCGGGCCTCGCGATCGATCTCGCGGGTCGCAAGTCCCATCGCGACGCGCATGAAGAACGTCTGCGGCAGCTCGATGCGGTTGCCGCCTTCATGCAGGAAATAGCGGTCGTACAGCGTCTGCAGGCCGAGGAACTGAAACGCCAGATCGCGTTCCGGCTTCAGCGCCGCGGCGATTTTCTTCAGGTCGAAGCGCGCCAGCTCCGGATCGAGCAACTCGGCCTTGATGCCGGCCTTGATATAGGCCGGGAAATATTCGCCGTAGCGCGTGGCCATGTCGGCCTGCGAGGCGTTGGTCGGCACCCCCTGCACGTAGGACAGCACTTCGGTGCGCAGCTTGTCGAGCAGCAGCCGCGCGCTCACGTACGCGTAGTTGGGCTCCTGCTCCACCAATGTCCGCGCGGCCATCACGGAAGCGAGCGCCAGTTCGTCCTGGCTGATGCCGTCGTAGATATTGCGCTGGGTTTCCGCGATGACAGGCACGGCGTCGACGCCATCAAGACCGGCGCAGGCCTCGGCCACGATCAGCGCGAGCCGCGCGGTATCGAGCGGCGCTTTGGTGCCGTTCGCCAGCGTCACATGCAGCACGGGTCCTGCCGCAGACGTTGCCGATTTGGCGGCCTCCTGCTCGGCGCGCTGCCTGGTGCGCTCGTCGCGGTACAGCACATAGGCGCGCGCCACCTTGTGGTGCTCGCTGCGCATCAGCGCCAGTTCGACCTGGTCCTGCACGTCTTCGATGTGAAAGGTGCGGCCTTCGCTCATCCGGCGCGACAGCGCGCCGACGACCTCAGCGGTCAACTGTTCCACCACCTCGTGCACCCGGCGCGAGGCCGCCGCGGTGTGGCCCTCGACGGCGAGGAACGCCTTGGTCATCGCGACCGAAATCTTGCTGGCATCGAATTTCGAAACCGTGCCGTTGCGGCGGATCACCTGCATCGGAAGTTCGGCGTCCGGCGCGGCAAGCGTTTCGGGACGCAACTGGAACAAGGCAGCGGTTTTGGCTTCGAGAGAAATGAGACCGGAAGATTCGGACATCGGCAGACCCCGTGGTGTTGTTGAGGCCGGATGTCTTTGGGGACGCTGCATCGAATGCGCGGCGGCAAACGCCGGCATGGATCTGCAAGCGACCGCCGGACACCCCGCCCGTGGACGTTTTTTCGGTGTCGCGGCAGGTCTCCTGGCTCGCAGGTCGTCGTTATTCCCTGTCTTCCCAATGCGAAATCCGCATCAGTGACGTAAAGGCGGGAACAACTCACTGCTTACAGTTGCGGGGGCAGCGCCGGAATTTCGCGCCCTTTGGCGCGATCACCGACTTCCCTCTTAGCCACCATGACTTGCGTCGTGATAGACCGTGACAACTACATCTGGTGCGATTTGGGCAATCGTGTCAATGGTGCGCTAGCCGAGCCTGCGAAAATTCTGGTTCACCCTGTTGAAGCTGTGAACAACCGCAACAACCGGCGATCGAGTTGACGGGCGCGCCGAGTTGCCAGTAAGTGGACGCGTCGTGGTTCTTCGGGATGGTTTTCCCGAAGCTAAGAGGGAAGCCGGTGTGAAGCCGGAGCTGCCCCCGCAACTGTAAGCGGCGAGCCGCTGTCCAACAAAGTCACTGAGACCTGCAAAGGTTTTGGGAAGACCGGACAGCAGCATTGACCCGCGAGCCAGGAGACCTGCCTCGACAACATAAACGTGCTCGGGCGGGGTGTCCCGGTGGTGCGGTTGCGATTCCGCGCGCCTCCTGACGCCTGAATCCAGACGTGTCACTTCGGCCTTTGCCCCCAACTTTGGGGTTAAGCCAATGACTACTTCTACAGAGAAGTCTTCCACAGCGACTTCTTCTACAAATTCTACCTCCTCACTTCCCGTCGCTTCGCTCGGCACGCCGCGCATCGGTCCGCGCCGCGAGCTGAAATTCGCGCTGGAGAGCTTCTGGTCGGGTACGACCGACGAGAAAGCCCTGATCGAGACCGGCATCGGGCTGCGCGCCGCCAACTGGGCGCGCCAGAAGAAGCTTGGTGTCAGCATCATCCCGTCCAACGACTTCTCGTTCTACGACCAGGTGCTCGACACCTGCGTGATGGTCGGCGCCATTCCGAAAAGCTACGGCTGGAACGGCGGCACGGTTCCACTCGCCACCTACTTCGCGATGGCGCGCGGCGCCAAAGGCGCGGCGCAGGATGCGGATTGCGGCCACGCCCACCACGACGCGGCCCACGGCCTGCCGGCGCTGGAGATGACAAAATGGTTCGACACCAATTACCACTACATGGTGCCGGAACTGGAGAAGGATCAGCAATTCATCCTCGCCTCGCGCAAGTCGATCGAGGAATATCTCGAAGCCAAAGCGTTCGGCTACCAGACCCGCCCGGTGCTGGTCGGCCCGGTGACGTTCCTCAAACTCGCCAAGTGCAAGGATGCGGGGTTCAACACGCTGTCGCTGCTAGACCGGTTGCTGCCGGTCTACATCGAGGTGCTGAGCGAACTTGCCAAGGCCGGCGCGGAATGGGTGCAGATCGACGAGCCGTGTCTGGTCCTCGACCTCGACGTCATCGCGCAGCAGGCGCTGCATTATGCCTATGCGGAAATCGCCAAGGCGGCGCCTGAGCTGAAGATCATGCTGGCCACGTACTTTGGCGGGCTCGGCGCCAACCGCGACACCGCGATCGCCCTGCCCGTCGCCGGCCTGCATCTCGACCTCGTGCGCGCGCCCGAGCAACTCGACGATCTCGCCGGTCTTCCAAAGGACCGCGTGCTGTCGCTCGGCATCATCGATGGCCGCAATATCTGGCGCGCCGATCTGAGCCGGCTGCTCGACCAGCTGGAACCTGTGGTCAACAGGCTCGGCGGCGACCGCGTGCAGCTCGCGCCATCATGCTCGCTGCTGCACGTCCCGATCGACCTTGCGCTGGAAACCAGCCTCGATCCCGACGTGAAGAGCTGGCTGGCGTTTTCGGTGCAGAAGATCGAGGAACTGGCGGCGCTCGGAACGGCATTGGCGCGCGGCCGCGTCCACGCCGACGCCATCCTGAAGGCCTCCGATGAAGCCGCCGCCGCGCGCAAGGCTTCGCCGCGGATCCACGATGCCAAGGTGGCGGCGCGTGCCGCCGGCATCGATAGCGCGATGCGCCGCCGCATCAGCGCGTTTACCGATCGCGCCGGCGTGCAGCACAGCCGCTTCAACCTGCCGGCCTTCCCGACCACGACCATCGGCTCGTTCCCGCAGACCGCGGATGTCCGAAACGCCCGCGCCGCGCATGCCAAGGGCGCGCTGACCGACGACGCCTATAAACTCTATCTGCAGAACCAGACCGCGCGCGCGGTGCGCTGGCAGGAGAATATCGGGCTCGACGTGCTGGTTCATGGCGAGTTCGAGCGCAATGACATGGTGCAGTATTTCGGCGAGCAGCTCGCAGGCTTCGCCTTCACCGCGCATGGCTGGGTGCAATCCTATGGCTCGCGCTACGTCCGCCCGCCGGTGCTGTTTGGCGACGTGTCCCGCCCGAAACCGATGACGGTCGAATGGTGGCAATATGCGCAGTCGCTGACCAAGCGGCCGATGAAGGCGATGCTGACGGGGCCGGTGACGATTCTGAACTGGTCGTTCGTCCGCGACGACATCCCGCGTAGCGAAGCCTGCCGCCAGATCGCGCTGGCGATCCGCGACGAGGTCGCCGACCTCGAAGCCGCCGGTGCCGGGATGATACAGATCGACGAAGCGGCGCTGCGGGAGGGCCTGCCGCTGCGCCGGTCGGAGTGGAAGACCTACCTCGACTGGGCCGTGGACGCCTTCCGCATCTGTTCGTCGGGCGTACGCGACGACACCCAGATCCACACCCACATGTGTTATTCGGAGTTCAACGACATCATCGACGCGATCGGCGCGATGGATGCCGACGTGATCTCGATCGAGACCTCGCGCTCGAAGATGGAACTGCTCGACGCTTTCAGGAACTACCGCTATCCGAACGAAATCGGCCCCGGCGTCTACGACATCCATTCGCCGCGGGTGCCTGAAACCGCCGAGATAACCGACCTGCTCAAGCTGGCACGGCTGCGGCTCTCCGACGCCCAGCTCTGGATCAATCCGGATTGCGGATTGAAAACCCGGAAATGGGAAGAGGTGCGGCCCGCTCTGGTCAACATGGTCGCCGCCGCCCGCGAATTGCGGGCGCTCGCTTAAACGCCCGCCCCGTCTCTCATCCCGGCATCATTGAAAGGATACGCCATGCGCTTCTGGATCGAATGCACGAGGTGCGAGACGGGGCAGGCCACCCACATCAATATCGCGCTGGTCGGCAGCATGTGGCGCGACGGCGAGCGCACCGTGCTCGCCTTCGTCGGTGGCGACGGCCAGCGCATTGAGGTCACCGAGACGCCGGAACAGATCATGGCGCGGCATCTCGGACCGCTGGCAAAGGCGTAACGACGCGATGACGGTGAGGCCGGATAACGCCTGGTCGGAAGCTGCCGTCGATCTTCGCAAGGTCGGCGCGAATCCGGACCACTGGTATCCGGTCGCATGGTCGCGCGAGGTGAAGTCCGGCCAGACTTTCGCGGCGCGGTTCGCGGGCGAGCCGATCGTGCTGGTGCGCCCGAGGGAGGGCGCGATCTTCGCGCTTGAGGACCGCTGCGCGCACCGCCAGGTGCCGCTGTCGAAGGGAACGGTCGATGGCTGCACCCTGCGCTGCGTCTATCACGGCTGGCGCTACGACGCGTCGGGCGACTGCGTCGACGTCCCCTATCTCGGCAAGGGCAAGCGGCCGAACGGCGTCCGCCGCTATCCCTGCTTCGAACGCGACGGGTTGATCTTCATATGGCCCGGCACCGGGCCTGCCGCCGCCCCCTTGCCGCAGATCGGCGCAGCCGCTGATACCGCCTACAAGACCCGGCGGTTCGGCAAGCTCGTCGCCTGCCACTACACTTTCATGCATGAGAACTTGATGGACATGAATCATCAGTTCCTGCACCGGCGCACCACCGGAAAAGTCGTGCCGCGCTATCTCGGCAGCCGCGCCGGCGAACGCTGGATGGAGGTCGATTACAGCTTTGCCCGGCCTGGCGAGAAGCCGCCGATCGGCGAGGCCGTCATCGTCGGCCGCCTGCGCGGCCGTGCCGGCACGGCGCGCGACCTGATGACGGTGCGCACCGAATATCCCTACCAGACCCTGCGGATGTGGACGAAGGGCGACGCACCGGTTCTCAGCGTATGGCTTGGTTACACGCCCATCGATGCCGCACAGCGCCGTAACCGGACCTTCGTCGTGCTGTCGGTGCGCAAGCCCAGAGTGCCCGGCATCCTCGATCTCGGCTGGCCGGTGCTGGCCTGGTTCACCAACCGGGTCTTTTCGGAGGATTGCGAGATCGTCGAGATGGAACAGGCCGCCCATGACGCGCAAGGCGCCGACTGGAACAGGGAAGTGTTTCCGCCGATCCAGGCGCTGCGAAAACTGCTGCGGGCGTGCGGGGAGCCGGCTCGTTAGTCATTCCGGGGCGACGCGAAGCGTCGAACCTCAGATGTGCAATTGCACATCGGGGAATCTCGAGATTCTCAGATGTGCAATTGCACATCGTCGTTCGCGCGAAGACGCGCGCCCCGGAATGACGAAGTGACAATTCCCCATCGGCAGCTTACCAAACCGCTCCCACGTCTCGCCGTTGATCACCACGGCGGGCCGGGACGCCACCATAAAAAAACGCGGCGTCGCCGCCGCGTTTTCTATTCCAAGTGCAAACCCACTTAGGCCTGCGGTTGCGGCTCCAGGCCGGGATCCGGATCGGGGCGCGGGCGCGACTTGCCGGCGGGCGGCACAGCGGAGGCCCGCGGCGTGGTCGGCTCAAGCACCGACTCGCGGTTCGGCTTCTTGCCATTGAGCAGGTCGATGATCTCGTCGCCGGACAGCGTCTCGAATTCGAGCAGGCCCTTGGCAAGCGCTTCGAGGTCGGCGCGCTTTTCGGTGAGAATGCGCGTCGCTTCGTTGTAGCCGTCTTCGACGAAACGCCGGATCTCGGTATCGATCTTCTGAACCGTGGCTTCCGACGCGTTCTGGGTGCGCGACACCGACATGCCGAGGAAGACCTCGTCCTGGTTCTCGCCATAGGAGACCGTGCCGAGCGCCTCGGACAGGCCCCAGCGCGTCACCATCATGCGGGCCAGGCGCGTGGCCTGCTCGATGTCGGACGACGCGCCCGAGGTGACCTTTTCGCGGCCGAAGATCAGCTCTTCGGCAACCCGGCCGCCCATCATGATTGCAAGCCGCGACGTCATCTGCTCGAGCGACATCGACAGCTTGTCGCGCTCCGGCAGCTGCATCACCATGCCGAGTGCGCGGCCGCGCGGGATGATCGTGGCCTTGTGGATCGGATCGGTCGCGACGACGTTGAGGCCGACGATGGCGTGGCCGCCCTCGTGATAGGCCGTCAGCAATTTCTCTTCCTCGGTCATGACGAGCGACTTGCGCTCGGCGCCCATCATCACCTTGTCCTTCGCCTCTTCGAACTCGGCCTGCGTCACCATGCGCTTGTTGCGGCGCGCGGCGGTCAGGGCGGCTTCGTTGACGAGGTTCATCAGGTCGGCGCCGGAGAAGCCCGGCGTGCCGCGCGCGATGGTCTTGAGGTTGATATCCGGCGCCAGCGGCACCTTGCGGACGTGGACCTTGAGGATCTGCTCGCGGCCGACGACATCCGGGTTCGGCACCACCACCTGGCGGTCGAAACGGCCCGGGCGCAGCAGCGCGGGATCGAGCACGTCGGGACGGTTGGTCGCCGCGATCAGGATTACGCCTTCATTGGCCTCGAAGCCGTCCATCTCGACCAGCAACTGGTTGAGGGTCTGTTCGCGCTCGTCATTGCCGCCGCCGAGGCCGGCGCCACGATGGCGACCGACCGCGTCGATTTCGTCGATGAAGATGATGCAGGGCGCGTTCTTCTTGGCCTGTTCGAACATGTCGCGGACGCGGCTGGCGCCGACGCCGACGAACATTTCAACGAAGTCGGAGCCCGAGATGGTGAAGAACGGCACGTTGGCTTCGCCCGCGACCGCACGCGCGATCAGGGTCTTGCCGGTGCCGGGAGGGCCGACCAGCAGCACGCCGCGCGGAATCCGTCCGCCGAGGCGCTGGAATTTGCCGGGGTCGCGCAGGAATTCGACGATCTCCTGCAAATCCTGCTTGGCTTCGTCGACACCAGCGACGTCCTCGAAGGTGACGCGGCCATGCGCCTCGGTCAGCATCTTGGCGCGCGACTTGCCGAAGCCCATCGCCTTGCCGGCGCCGCCCTGCATCTGGCGCGACAGGAAGATCCACACGCCGATCAGCGCGATGAAGGGCAGCCAGGAGACCAGCAACGACACGAACCAGGGCACATTGTCGCCGGGCGGCTTGGCGCTGACGTTCACCTTGGCATCAACCAGGCGCTTGACCAGCGACGGATCGTTCGGCGAGTAGGTCTGGAAACTGGAGCCGTTGGTGAAGGTGCCGTGGATTTCCGGCCCCTGGATCACGACGTCGCGGACGGTGTTCTTTTCGACCTCACTCACGAACTGCGAAAACGTGATGTCCTGCGAGGACGCGCGCTGCCCCGGATTCTGGAAAAGCGTGAAGAGTGCCAACAGCAACAAAACAATGATTACCCAGAGGGCGAAATTGCGCAGATTGGCGTTCATCGATCTTCCTTCGTGGCCGCGCGGATCGTGGCCTTATGTCCTTGGCAGTAAACCTTGGGTCGTCCTAGAGCAGTCAGGCCAGAATCCCCGGAGCACTGCTTACAATCTAGGTGGCGCCCGGGTCGATGCCAAGGGAACCACGCAGGACTATTTAGCGCATCTTGCAGGACGATTTAGCGCATCTTAACGGGATTCCCGGTCAAATAATGGCGTAAAAATCAGCGTTTTTCGGGGGTGGTTAAGACTCCACACCGGTTTATGACGGGATATCAAGGTTTAGGCTTGCCTCTTATGCCGGCCTGCGACGACGCGGAGGAGCCGGCTCGACGTGAATCCGGCCTCCAATGAAGCTGATTGCGGCGCCTGCGAGGGTCTGTTTCAACTTCGGCTGGCCTTCCGATACCGCCCGATCCAGCACCGTCAGCAGGGCCTCGACCTTGCCGAGTTCCGCAGGCCCCTCGTGACCGACGCGGTCGATGGCCCGCATCAGCAGCCGAAGCCGGATTTCCTCAGGCAGACCCGCAAAGGCGGACGCATCGAAGCCAAAACGCGCGACGTCATTGCGGTCCCTCAGTGCCAGATAGCGCTCGGCGCCATCAACCAGCACTTCCAGCGCGGCATTGGCCCGCGCCAGCCGTGACGCCAGCCGCGCCAGGATTCTGGCATCGCCGCCCTCTTCCGCCAGCGCCGGCATCAGCGCACGTAAACGAGGACGCGTGTAATTGACGTCGCGGTTGGTCGGATCATCCGCGAAGGCGATCTTGGCCTTGTTCAACGTCGCGATCAGTTGCGATTTCGGGACATCCAGCAACGGCCGCGCCAGCCACACACCGTCGCGTTCGCTCTGGCGCGCCATCGCCGCCAGACCGGCGATGCCGCTGCCACGCAGCATCCGCATCAACAATGTCTCAGCCTGGTCATCGCGGGTGTGCGCGGTGAGGATATGGGTCGCGCCACCAGCGCGTGCTGCTTGCGCCAGCAGGCGATAGCGCGCCGCCCGCGCCGCGGCCGGCACGCCTGTGTTCGGCTTGGCGCCATGCCAGCGCAGCGTGCGATGGGGCAGATCGAGATGCCTGGCGAGCTTTTTGACGTCACGCGCCTCGCGCGCGGCTTCATGCCGCAAGCCATGATCGACGGTCACCGCAATCAATCGCGGCCCGCGCTTCAGGGCACGGCGCCAGCGCGCGGCGAGCCACATCAGGGCGATGGAATCAGGTCCGCCGGAAACGGCGAGCACGATCGCGGGCGCAGCCTTCCAATCGGCGAACAGAAGTTTCGCCTGGCTCGCCGTGATCGCGGAATGGTCGTCCTCTGCCATGGACCGACCATAGCGTTATCGGGCCAAGCCTGTCCCGCGCTTGATGCGGGGTCTAACGACTCAGCACTTCACCCGCTTCTGCTCGCGGTCCACGGCGGCCTTCACGCCGGCCGAGGCGCGCGGATATTTCCGCGTCACTTCGCCGAGCGCAGCGCAGGCCGCTTCCTTCTCCTTCAGTGCCGCCAGCGACTGGCCGAGCCGCAGCAGCGAGTCCGGCGCCTTTGCGGACTTGTCGAACTTGGTGGTCACGCCGAGAAAGGCTTCCGCGGCGTCACGATATTGCTGGCGCTGGAAGTAGCTTTCGCCAAGCCAGTATTGCGAATCCGCGATCAGGGGATCGCTCGGATATTTCTGCGCGAAATTCTTCATGGTCTCTTCGGCGAGCGCATAGTCCTTGCGCTGCATGTAGCCGATACCGAGATCGAACTCGTCCTTCGGCGTCGCCGAAGGCGGCAGCGTCGTCAGCGCGGCGCTGGCGCCGGGCGCACGCACGGGCGGCGGCGCGCCGCCGGGATCGCGCGGGCTGGTGGCACCGAGGTCGAGCGGCTCGCCCCGTCCGCGGCCGCCCGGAGCGCCGACCGGCGCGTCATTGGCAACCGGCAACTGACCGCCGCCGAGCGCGCGCGGCGCGCCGGGGGCGTTCGGATTCTGACTGGGATCGAAGGCGTCGCCGCGGCGGCGGCCGGTCGCCGGCGCTGCTGCCTGCTCCTGCATGATCGGCGGCGGTGCCGCGATCTGCGGCTGCTCATAGGTCGGCTGCGCCTGAGGATAAGCTTGCTGTCCCTGCGGATAGCCCTGCTGCCCCTGCGGGTAGCCGGGCTGCGCCTGGGGTTGCCGGGTGGGCGGATAGGCCTGGACCGGGGGCGGCACCGCGGCCACGCCGGGCTGGGCCGCCGGAGGCTGACCGGCAGGCGCTACCGCCGCACCGCCACCGAGCTGCCGTAGGCGCTCCTCGAGCTGGCGGTTACGATATTGCAGTTCCTCGTTCTGGCCGGTGAGCTGCCGCAGCTGGTTCTCGAGCCGCTGGATCCGCATATCCGCGTCGGCGTCGTCGGATTGCGCCTGGACCGGCGGGGAGCCTTGCGGAGAAGAGGACCACGGGAACGATATCTGCGCGAAGGAGGCCTGCGAAGACAGGGAGAGCATCGCGGCAATCGCCACGGCGCTGATCGAATTGAGAAACCTGAATGACATTTTGCCCTGACGACGAAAATTCGGCGTGACATCGAAAGCCGAACACATTGAGAGAGGGAGTACGCCAGAATTGTGACTGGCGTTTCCGAATCCGGAAGCCGGATTTCGGTATGGTTTAGTATCAGCTTCAAAACAAGCAAGCGGCATGGTCGGCGGGCCGTTCATCAACGGAAGGGATCAGGCCCATGCACGCAGCCGTGAACGGGGTTCGGCTGTTCTTCGGCCTCGAAGGCCCCGAAACCGCCAGACGCAGCGAAAGCTGGCCGTCACCCGCGGCTTCATCATACGCCCAAAGCAAAACCGGCGCCCCAGGGCGCCGGTTCTGAAATTCGGCAGTCGAAGCCGCTCAGGCGCCGGCGTTCAGCACCGTGACCGCGCGGCGGTTCTGCGACCAGCAGGAGATGTCGTTACACACGGCGACCGGGCGTTCCTTGCCGTAGGAGATCGTGCGCATGCGGTTCGGATCGACGCCGCGCGAGGCGAGATAGCTCCGTACCGACTGGGCGCGCCGTGCACCGAGCGCGATGTTGTATTCGCGGGTGCCGCGCTCGTCCGCATGGCCTTCGATGGTGAAGGAATAGCGGTTGTAGGTCTGCAGCCACTGCGCCTGCTTTTCCAGGGTCGCGATCGCCTGCGGGCTGAGCTCGGTCTGGTCGCTCTCGAAGAACACGCGGTCGCCGACATTGACCACGAAGTCCTGTTGGCTGCCCGGGGTCGCCGCACTCGCCATCGCCCCATCGGCGCCGACGTTCTTGTTGGCGCAAGCGCCCATCGACAGGGCCACCGCGAGTACCGCGGCCAGTTTCAATCCCTGGAGGATGCGCATCTGATGTTTCATTCCGGAGCCTCCACGCTCACGTTTTCCGACTGTCATCCGGTCTACAGGGCGATGGTTAAGCGAACGTTCCGTCAACCTTGATGGAACCTTGCCAGACCCGATCAAATGCCGACAAACCGTGAAAAGCGCCCACGATGGTTAATGGTTTGTAAATGTGGCGCGACGGTGAAGGCAAGCGGGCTGAGGCCGAAATCGTCACTTTGGGCGCGCGGCACAGGGCGGTTTGTGCGCCGATTGGGCGGCCCCTGCCGGCGGACAGCAAATTCCTGATGATTTCGGCCCGGCAGCTTCAGGAACTGGGAACGATCGAGGCTCGCTCGAAGGTCGATATTTCGGCATCCTGGAAGGAATGAGGCGCACGCTGGAACAGCATCCGCCGCTCGAATGCACTTGAGCGCATGATGGGAAACCGGGTCATGACGTGTTCCCGCACGGCGCGGAAATCGGACGCCATCAATGCCACCTTGGCCAATGCGTTCGGAAATTGGCGCGGGTCGGCGATGGTCTCGTTAAGAAAGACCCGGCGATAAAACGACTGGTGCGCGGGGCGAACGAGCGCGAGCCCGGTATCGGCGTTGAAATACTCGCATGCCAGATAGGCCAGCCGCACTGTCAGATAAGGAAGCTCCGGGAAACGCTGGGCTTTATCCGGATCTGCAACAAAACGGGCCGGATCGATGAAAACTTCGCCGCGATCGAGGCGAGGATGAAGAACATCGCCAAACAAATCGGTCGTGCAGGACATCCGTTGTTCGGACGTCAGGACGTGGAGACGGATGGAGCTATAAAGTTCTCCGTCAACATAGATTCCGAACGTCCAGGCATTGGGCGCATCGTCGTAGCGATCACTGTAGCGCTCGGTCCCTGACGGCGGAATTAAATTGCCGTGCGTATAGGCCCTGTAGCGCATCAAATAGAGCTGGTCTTTCGCCTCAGGAGTTTCGATGGGTCGGTAATCGACGCGGTCAAACAGCGCTCCTCCCCGAACAGCGAACGAAGCGCGCGGTTCGGCTTCGGATTTCATCACGTACTCCATCACTTCGAAACAACCTGAGCGAGTACGAAAAACTTAACAGCTCCTTAACAAAATTGCAAAGCTATCGAGACGTTAGGGTTAACCTTTGTGGCCGTAACCGTCCGTAATATTACGGGAAGTTGTATCACGCGATCGAACGCGACGGCACCACAACCAGCGGCTCGTCCGGCGAACGGCGGCCGTGGGAAGCGTTCAGCAATTGGCGAACCCGAACCGCCGGGACCGGCCGGCTGAACAGATAGCCTTGCGCCTCGGTCACCGTGCCATCGGTGCTGATCAATTCGAGTTGTTCGTTGGTCTCGATGCCCTCGACCACGACCGACATGCCGAGATCGGCCGAGAGCCGCGCCACGCCCCGCAGCAACGTCAGCGGACGATCGGTATCGATGCCTTCGAGGAAGGAACGGTCGATCTTCACTTTTTGCAGTGGGAAGTTGTGCAGATAGCTCAGGCTCGAATAGCCGGTGCCGAAATCGTCCAGCGAGATCCGCACGCCGAGTGAATGCAGTTGCGACAGCACATCATGGGTCAGCTGCGTGTTGCGCAATAACGAGGATTCGGTGATCTCGATTTCGAGCCGGTGCGCCGGCAGGCCGGAGACCTCGAGCGCGTAGCGGACTTCGCTCAGCACGTCGCGCTGATGGAATTGCTGCGGCGAGAAGTTGACGGCGACGCTGACGGCCTCGGGCCACTTCATGCACTCCATGCAGGCCTTGCGCAGAATCCAGCGACCGAGATCGACGATCAGGCCCATATCCTCGGCGACCGGAATGATATCGATCGGCGACACCGTGCCGCGGATTGGATGATTCCAGCGCAGCAGCGCCTCGCAGGTCGCGATCTTGCCCGACTTGATATTGACCAGCGGCTGATAGAACAGTTCGAACTCCTCGTTCGCCAGCGCCTTGCGCAGGTCGAGTTCAAGGATGCGGCGCGCTTCGACGGTTTGGGCCATCTCGTCGCGGAAGAAGCAGAAGGTGCCGCGGCCGTCGGCCTTGGCGCGGTACAGCGCCATGTCGGCATTCTTGAGCAGCGTATCCGCGCTGACCCCGGGAGAGGTCATGGCGATGCCGACGCTGGCGCCGATCTCGACCAGATGATTGTCGATCTTGTAGCGCTCGCTCAGCCGGTCGACGATACGCCGGGCAAGACCTGCCGCATCCTCGTGGGAATGAATGTCCTGCTGGAACACGACGAATTCGTCGCCGCCAAACCGCGCCACGAAGTCCTCGGGACGCAACATCTCGCGCAGCCGGCCGGCAACCGCGCACAACAACTGGTCGCCGCAGGGATGACCCAGCGTGTCGTTGACCTGCTTGAATTGATCGAGGTCGACGAACAGCAGCGCCGACAACCTGTCGGCGCCTTGCTGAATGGCCAGCAGGCGCCCGATTTCGTCGCGGAAATTGACCCGGTTGGGAAGCTCGGTGAGTTCGTCGTAACGCGCGAGATGGCTGATCTTGGCTTCCGCGTCGCGCCGCTCGGTGATGTCTTCGAGCAAGACCACCGCGCCTCCGCCCGCCATCGGCTGGAATGTCCATGACAGTGACCGGTTGCGCGTGAAGTCGGGATCGGTCGTGATCATGTCCCGCGCCTGCGAGCTCTCGATTTCCGACAGGATCATACTGCCGCTCGCGTGCGAAATCGAACCAGAGGCGACGCAGCCTGCAATAATGTCGGACGCACTGGCGGCACCCTGCACCGAATCGTCAGGCAGGTTCATCATCTCGCTGAAGCGGTGGTTCATGACCGCAAGGCGGCCGTCAGCGCCGAACATGCACAGCCCGTGCGGCATGTTGTTCAACGCGGTATCGAACTGGCCGGCCAGCGCCGCCTCGCGCTCGCGCGCCATCAGCGCCTGCATGAATATTCTGTGCAGATTGGCCGAAATCTGTATGACCACCACGAGAAATGCGGCGCACAGGACCGACATGGCCATGTAATAGGGCGTGCCACGCAATGCCAGCGCGATGACCGTTGAGCCGAAGCAGAGGTAAGCCTGCAGCTGGAATATCCATTGCCGTCCATAGGCCCTGCCCGCACCGCCCGCCACGAATCCGGTGGTTGTGGACAGACAAATCATATGGGCGACGGCGTCGTCAGAGACCAACAGGGTGGTGCAGCACCAGATGCCGACCGCGGCGGCCTGGATGATCGCCCCGATCTGATGCCGGCTCTTCCACCGCGCAGCCTCATCGGCGGTCAGCGTCGCTTTGCGTGTGTGGTACCGCCGCAAGTCGAACGCCCGGATGGCGGCGGCGAAGATGAGGAGCGCGACACACGCCCAGATCAGCGGTTCTCCGGTCTTCAGCGCGGTCACGGCCGCCGCAACGGCGCCGAAGAAAAGACCCGTGAGCAGCGGAGCGCGAGTTTCGAACAGCGAATCGATCAGCGCCGCGCGAAGATACGGCGACATCTTCTGATCGGACTCTCCGGTCTGGTTTGCGAGCTGCATGTCGGGTGTACGCCGTCCTGTTCGTGCGTAGTCTTACCCTTTGCAGATGAAGTCTTTCTGAGGGAATATCGTTACCAAGACGTTGCTTTCGATTTCAGGCTATAGAAATCCCCTGATAAATCAGCATGCTAGGCAATGTTTGCCGATTAACACCCTAACCATGGAACGCTCAGGACAACAGCGGAGACCATGCCGGATCGGAGGCGAAGCCAGGGGTCGGAACCCGCAACTCGTTGCGCCCGGAGATATCGACGGTGAACAATGAAGGGCCGCTGTTGCCGCCGGGCTCGCGGAAGAACATCAGCACCCGGCCGTTCGGCGCAAAGGTCGGGCCTTCGTTATGGAAGCCCGAGGTGAGAATGCGTTCGCCCGATCCGTCCGGCTTCATGATGCCGATCGCGAATTGACCACCGCCCTGCTTGGTGAAGGCGATGTAGTCGCCGCGCGGCGACCACACCGGCGTCGAATAGCTGCCCTCGCCGAACGAAATGCGCTGCGCGCCGCCGCCGGTCGCGCCCATCACATAGATCTGCGGCTTGCCGCCGCGATCGGACTCAAAGCAGATGCGGGCTCCGTCCGGCGAATAGGACGGCGAGGTGTCGATCGCCGGCGTGTCGGTCAGCCGCGTGGTCGATTTCGAGCGCAGGTCCATCACGAACAGGTTCGAATTGCCGCCCTGCTGCAGGCTCATGATGACGCGCTGGCCGTCCGGCGAGAAGCGCGGCGAGAACGACATGCCCGGGAAGTTGCCGACGATCTCGCGCTGCCCGGTCTCGATGTTGAACAGATAGACGCGCGGATCGCCCTGCCCGAACTCCATATAGGTGATTTCCTGGGTCGACGGCGAAAATCGCGGCGTCAGCACCAGGTCGGCGCCGCGCGTCAGATATTTCACATTGGCGCCGTCCTGATCCATCAAGGCCAGCCGTTTGACGCGGCGTTCCTTGGAGCCGCTCTCGTCGACGAACACCACGCGGCTGTCGAAGTAGCCTTTCTCGCCGGTCAGGCGCTCGTAGATCTGGTCGGAGATGATGTGGGCGATCCGCCGCCAGTATTCCGGCGAGGTGAAATATTGCTGGCCGGTGAGCTGCTGGCCGGTGTTGACGTCCCAGAGCCGGAATTCGGCCTTGAGACGGCCGTCGCCCTGCCGCGTCATGCGGCCGGTCACCAGCGCCTGCGCGTTGATGCTCTTCCAGCTCTGGAAGTTCGGCGCGGCATCGATGTTGATTACTTTCTCGATGTAGGCCGCCTGATCGATCGGCGCGAAGAGACCGCTGCGCTTCAGGTTGTTGGTGATGACCTGCGTGACGCCGGCGCCGACCTCGCTGTCTGCCGGCGTGCCGGCAGCGAAATTCGGGATCGCGATGGGGAGCGGCGTGAATTCGCCCTCGGGCACAATGATGCGTTTCGGCGCCTGGCCGAAGGCACGCTGGCCGCTCATCAGCAGGCCCGCTGACGCCATTCCCGTAATGATCTGCCGGCGGTTCGGGCGAAACAGCATGTTCGGCAATCCATCTTTGTCAGTCATCGATTCGACTTTGCTCATAACCGTGATTGCCGGGAGGTGACCACCAAATTACAAAAGCTTCAGGTCTTCTGTTCGGTGAACACCGGCGCAAAATATTTCCATTCCTCGAAAAACGCCGCAGGCAGCTTGTACGGCTGGCATTCGATGATCGCGCGCAACGCGCTCTCCTGATAGACGCGCAAATACGGCGTTGCCGGTGTTCCTTCCGGAACCGGCATTCCCTCGAGCGTACCGTCGCGCTTCAGGCGGATCGCAAACGCCGCTTCCGGCTTCTGCGACTCGATGCCGCCATAGGGTTTTTTCCAGCATCGCTCGACCTGCTGCTTGAACATCGATCCCCAGGTCGCGGAATTGTCTGCTGCCGTGCCCTTTGAAGTGCCGAGCGCGGCGTTGGAATTCAGCGTGGCACCAGTCGCGGCTTGCCGCGTCGCGTCGCGCTTGTCCAAGAGCGCCGCAATCTGCGTTTGATCGAAGTGCCGTTCCACGATCTTCTGCTTCTGCTCCGGCGGTTTTGCCGCAGGCTGGGCGACCGGCTTCGGCGGCGGCTTCTTCTCTTCCTTCTTGATGGCTTCCGCGATCGGATCGACCTTCGGGGGATCCGGCTTCTTCTCCGGCTTCGGCTCTTCCTTGGGCTTTTCGGCGACCTTCGGCGGATCAGGTTTTTTCTCGACCGGCTTCTCCTCGGCCTTCGGCTGCGGCGGCGGCGCAGTTTCGGTGATGATCGGCGCCTTCTCGGTCACCTTGCCGACCGCGTCGTCGATCGGTTTGGCTTCAGCCACCTTGTCGACCAGCGGCTTCGGATTTTCCTTCTTGCCGGTCTTCATGCCGGCCATAACCTTGGCGAGCTGGTCGGGGGAAATGACGTCGACGGCGACCGATTCCTCCGGCGTCATTTCGTAAGCCTTGGTCGAGAACGACACCAGTCCGTACCCCAGCACGAGGACGTGCAGGGCGACCGACGCAGCCAGTGTCTTGTCGATCTTGAGCTTCACTTAAGTCTTTCCGCTCCGCGCAAAAACGGGATCGCTCACGAGCCCCCCTCAGGGATGATCACGATGTTCGCCTTGAACCCCGCCGTCCTAATATACCCCAATAACTTCATCATATCCGTGTAACAGACGTCTTTATCGCCGCGCAGATAGACCACGCTCTCGGCCTCCGACCGGGTTTCCCGGATAGCCTTGATTTTGGGCAGCAAGTCGGCGGCAGGGATTAATGTATCCCCCAGATATAGTTCGACATTCGAATTGCAGGAGCCGCCGGTGCGCTTGACCGACAGCGTCAATGGCGGGGCGTTCGACGCCAGCGACTTGCCGCCGCTGGCGACAGGCAGATCGATATCGATGGTCGAGGTCATCAGCGGTGCGGCCACCATGAAGATGATCAGCAGCACCAGCATCACGTCCACCATCGGCGTGACATTGATCTCCGCCATCACGGCGGCGCGCCGCCGGCCGCGGCGTCCACCGCCACCTGCCGAACCTGCCATGTTCATCGCCATGATCGGATGCCCACAATGCTCACGATTGACCGCTCCTCACGCCGTTTATCCGGGGCATGATCTGGTCCGAAAACCGGTTTCCACTTTTCGGGATCATGCCCGCTCGTCGATCTGGCGCGACAGGATCGCTGAAAATTCGTCGGCGAACCCCTCCAGCCGCTGGGCCTGCCGGTTCACCTCGGAAATGAACTTATTGTAGAAAATAGTCGCCGGAATGGCAGCGATAAGGCCGATCGCGGTGGCAAACAGCGCCTCCGCGATACCAGGCGCCACCACCGCCAGCGAGGTGTTTTTCGAGGCCGCGATCGACTGGAAGCTCGACATGATGCCCCAGACGGTTCCGAACAGGCCGACGAACGGCCCGGCCGAGCCGACGGTGGCCAGCACCAAAAGCCGCCGTTCCAGCCGCTCGACTTCACGGGCGATGGAGACGTTCATCACCTTCTCGATCCGCATCTGCAGGCCGGCAAAGGACCTGGTCTGGCTCTCGAACGAACGTTTCCATTCGCGCATCGCCGCCACAAAGCACGCTGCCATGGATTGCGTCGGCTTGGCGGAGAGCGAGCGGTAAAGCTCCTCGATCGATTGTCCGGACCAGAACGCCTGTTCGAAACGGTCCATCGCACGCTTGGTGCGCGCATAGAGAAAAATCTTGTCGATGGCGATCGCCCAGACCCAGACCGAACAGGCGAGCAGCCCCATCATCACTGATTTGACGACCCAGTGCGCCTGCAGGAACAGCGCGATCAGCGACACGTCTGACGCGGCCAGCGACAGCGATTGCGTTTCGACCTGTTGGGCGCTGGCTGACGAAGCCGTTGCCAGAAGGCAGGCCAGCGTCACGAACTGCAGGAATCTCCGGATCACCAGATCATATCCTCTCAATGCTCTCGTTTGGGCATGACCCTCTTCGGAAAACCGGTTTCCACGTTTCCAGATCATGCTCTATCTCTTGTTTGGAGCATGATCTTTTCGGAAAACCGTCCCACTTTTCCGGATCATGCTCGGTCTCTTGTTTGGAGCATGATCTTTTCGGAAAACCGGGTCCCACTTTTCCGGATCATGCTCCTTCCCAAATTCCTCCGGGAGCGACTGGCTGCCGGTTCCACAGCCGCGCATCGGGCGCGGCGAAAAATGCGCCAGCGCGAGAGCCTCATTGGTGTCACATGGGGGGCCCGTCCAAAGCCGGGTCCTGCTTCCCCTGCCAACGTGTCAAAACGAGGGCTATCCGCGCGTCTTTACGTCCCTAACCAGACGCTAATCTTGGTTAATGCGAGGTTACCAAAGGACAATTTGACTGCCGGAAATCAAGGCAGGCCGGACGGTTATGGGGGGTGGAACCGGGTTCCCCGGCTCGGGCGGCCCTGGGGTCTTGCTCGGTGTCGTCCCGGCCTTGAGCTCAGATGCGCAATTGCGCATCGGGGGACCCATACCGCGTGATCTCTCGATGAGGTTCGGTAGCCGAGACCATCCGCAAAACTTCTTCCTGTGGTTATGGGTCCCGACTCAAGGCCGGGACGACGGCGGTGTTTGTAGCTACGCTGTGCACCAAACGCAGTTTCGCGATCTCGCGACGCATTGCGCCCGAGCTTTGCTGGAAACTTCCCGCCCTCTTCAAATAGAGGGCGCAGGGAAGACCGGGTGCGCGCTGCACCCGCGGTCTCGTGTGCGAATAGTGCAAAGAAAGCTGCACACGAGCATACAGGGCAGCGGAGAACACCCGGCCTTCCCTGCGCAATGGCTTTACGGCTTATGCCGTGATCTCCCCGGAGACGAGTTCT
>NZ_JAFCMC010000023.1:0-102742 GCF_018130085.1 Bradyrhizobium sp. AUGA SZCCT0169
GAGGGCGCAAGGAAGACCGGGTGCGCGCTGCACCCGCGGTCCCGTGTGCGGTTAGCACAAGAAATGCTGCACACGAGCATACAGGGCAGCGGAGAACACCCGGCCTTCCCTGCGCAATGGCTTTACGGCTTATGCCGTGCTCTCCCCGGAGACGAGTTCTGGGTTGACTCCGTCGCTGCCGTTCGGCTCTCGCCTACCCGACAGCTTGACACCTGCAACGGGTGCCAGGACCACACGGTTTTGCCGTACGCTCATCCACGCCGTCGTCTCAGCGTAAACCAGCGTCCACCGCAACCCGCCCAACGTCCGTGACGACGGCCGACGCCCTTCTGACCAGGACGGGATGGCGATAGATGCGCACTGATTTGGGTCGGCCGGCAACAGAAATATTTTTGATTTACAGAAACTTTCTACTTGACACGATTTCCGCAAATCAGAAGTGATTTGCCCGTCGGGTTGTTTTGTCGCAGGCGACGACGACATTTGAGATTGCGAGCGATGCGACTCAGGCACTGAAGCTCGCCCCGAACTCGCTCTGTTCCCTCCCCCCTTGCGGGGGAGGGCTAGGGAGAGGGGTTCTCACGGGCAGTCTCGCTTGTGGCCACCCCTCTCCCCAACCCTCCCCCGCAAGGGGGGAGGGAGCCGACCATTCGTGTGGCGCAAGCTCGGCATCATTGCGTAGGATGGATGCGCATCAGTTGGCCCTGCACTCGACCCATCCTAAGTGCCGCGCCAGAGGCCGAGACAGCCCGCAGGATTTTCCGCATGACCATCCCATTCAAGACCATTCGCGCACGCGCCGAGAAGCGCAAGGGCGGGCCGAAGGCGCTGCAGCAGCTGCTGCCGCCCAAGCCGGAGGTGAAGGCGCTCGCCAAACTCGGCGACGACCGGGTTCTCGCCGAGATGACCAAGCGGGTGTTTTCGGCGGGCTTTGCCTGGAGCGTGATCGAGAACAAATGGCCCGGCTTCGAGAAGGCGTTCCTCGGCTTCAAGCCCGGGCCGCTGACGCTGCAGGCGGATGAGTTCTGGGACGCGCTGATGAAGGACACGCGCATCGTGCGCAACGGCGCCAAGATCATGTCGGTGCGCTCAAATGCGAGTTTCGTGCGCGAGATCGCCAAGGAACATGGCAGCTTCGGCAAGTTTCTCGCGAACTGGCCCTCCTCCGACCAGATCGGACTACTCGATCTGCTGGCCAAGCGCGGCAGCCGGCTCGGCGGCAACACCGGGCAGATGATGCTGCGCTTTATCGGCTTCGACGGCTTCGTCACGTCGAAGGACATGGTGGCCTGCCTGCGCGAGTCCGGCCTAGATATCGCCGAGACCGTGACCTCGAAGCGCGACCTTGCCAAGGTGCAGGCGCAGTTCAACGCCTGGGCCGAGGAAACCGGCCTGCCTTACGTGCAGCTCTCACGCATCTGCGCGATGTCGGCCGGAGAGAATTATAGCAACGAGACGCTGGCGCGGTTCTTGGGTGGGGAGGAATGAAGATCTGAGGTCGGGGGTTTCCTTATCAGGACACAGGCCTTCGTCGCCATCAGCCCGCCGCGCGCCGCGGCATCTGCTCCGGCGCCACCTCGGAAGGCTGCGGGATCTGCATCAGAATGGTTTTCCCTGTAGACGCGATTTCGATTCCGGCGTCCTGGAATTTCTGCTTCATGCGCCGGTTGAACTCGCGCTGCACCGGCCAGCGGCCGCTGTCGGTGCAACGGATCTGACCGACGATCGAAACCATCGAACCGTCGACCTTGTCGACGCCCCACAATTCGAGATCGCCGCGGATCGCGTGGCGGTATTCGTCTTCGCGCCGCATTTGGGCGACGATGTCTTTCAGGATCTGACCGGCGCGGTCGGTGTCTTCCTTGTAGGAAACATTGACGCTGACAGCCGCATTGCCGGCGCCGCGGCTGGAATTGGTGAGAGTCGTTACCGCGCTGAAGGGAACGATGTGCACCGAACCGTCGCCGGCCCGCAGGCGGATGGTGCGGATCGAGACATTCTCGACCGTACCTGATAGCCCGGACACCGTGACGTTGTCGCCGACCTGGACGGTGTTTTCCAGGAGGAGAAACAGCCCGGTGATGAGGTCCTGCACCAGCTTCTGCGAACCGAAGCCGATGGCGATGCCGACGATGCCGGCGCCAGCCAGCAGCGGCGCGACGTTGACGCCGATTTCGCTGAGCGTGGTCAGACCGACCACCGTGACGATCAGGCACAGCAGTGCCGTTCGCAGCATCGGCTGGAACGTGCGCAGCCGCGCCGCGCGCGCGTAATGTCCTTCGCGCGACAGCGCATTGACCTGACGATCCATCAGCGCGTTGCTGATCTCCCAGATCGCGGCGGCCGCGAGCGCGGCGATGCCGATCGTCACCACCGCCGACAGCAGCCGGCTGCCGATCTGTCCGCCGTAGAACCAGACGATGGCGTCGATGCCCCATACTTCGAGCAGTGCGACGAAGCCCATGAAGCCGATCACCGAAGCGACGATCTTGCGCAGCAGCGGCAGATAGCGGTTGGCGCGGGTCTCCAGACCCGGGAAGCGCTGCAGAATCTCGGGGCGGATGCGGAAACCGCGGTCGATCAGGCTCAGCACCACGATGATCGCGAGCCTTGCAATCAGGATGACGGCGATGCCGCCCACGAAATACTGCAACAGCAGCGAATAGCCGTTGCGGATGTGCAGCGCCCACACCGTCCACAGCGCGAGGTCGAGCGCGATTGCAGGATAGTGCCACACACCGGCAATGCGGTTGCGTATCTGGGCGGCCGCACCCGTGCGACCGTGAGGCGCGCGAATGGCGGCGGCGATCTGGCGGCGGCATTGCAGGATGATGACCACGATAAAGAGATGCACGACCAGCATCACGAGGCGCAGCAGCGCGGCATAGCCGCCGCGGCTCAGCCCGAGCAGCTGCGCCACGTTCGCAAAGGCGATGCCGGACACGCCGACGGCGACGATGCGCCGGACCCAGATCTCGATATAGGCAGCGGTCTCGGCGCGGACCCGAAACAGGCCGTACGGCCCAGCCAGCGCCCGCGCAGCACAGATCAGCGCGCGCGACAGCGCATAGCCATTGACGACCGCCTGGATCGCAAGCCGGACCGTCGGGCGATCGCCGATCTCGGTGCTCAGCAGCATGGTAGAAACGCCGACGAAGACCAGCACCGGCAGCAGTTCGAGCGCGAGCCGCCCCAGCACGAACGGCAACCTGATCAGCGACTGCCAGGCCCGCGCCAGGCTGAGACGCCGCCGGTGCAACGCCGGCTCCACGGTGACGCCAGCGGCCGAGGACGGCGGATCGACCATTGCCAGCGTCTGCGCCGGGGCGCGCGCGGTTTGCGGCAACCGCGCTTCCAACAGCGCCACCGGCCGCTTGATCAGGCGGAACACCAGCCATTCGGCGGCGAAAGCGCAGCCGAACACCAGCGCCAGTTTCCATGCGATGTCGAAGATCTGGCCGTAAGCCGCGGGATCGTTGACGGTTCGCAGGAACCAATAATAGAACGCCGGAAAATGCGTCACCGACCGCACCAGATAGGTGACTTCGCGCGATATATCGCCGACTTGTTCGGAGACCGTCAGCAGCAATTGCGCGCCAAGACTGTCAGCGGTGAGCGGGATGGCCGGCTTCGCTTCGGGCGCGGGCTCGGCGGCCTGCGGCGATGAAGACGCACCCGCAATCGCCCGCAGCGTGTCGATCATCTGCGCGCGCTTCTTGTCGTCCTGCAGCGTCTCCAGCGCCCGCTTCGCCTGATCAGGCGTCAGCGCGTTGGTGCTGTTGGCCGCCGGGGCAGCGGCGGCCGGCGCGGTGTTGGATTGGGCAAGCGCCGCGGGGCAGGCAAACAGCGCGCACACGAGCAGCAGCGAGGGCAGGAATTTGTGCGACATCGAGGCCCCTTTTAAATGCGCACGACGGCAAAACCGGAACCGGTTTGCCGCCGCGCCAGCGTCATGTCGGAGAGCCCCTTTTCGCCGCCATCATGTGTCGGAAGTTTGCCATGGAGACGACTTTCTCTTGGCAATTTGCTCATGGCATTTCACGAATGCCACGTCACACAAATGTCGCAGCAATTAATCGCGCGACGTCGCCTGCCTGCGGATGGTGAAGAAAAAATACAGCAACACCGGCAGGGACAGCGAGGTCCATGACAGGCCGTCCCACCAGCCGTCACCGACGAGGGCCGCAACAAGGCCCACGGTGGAGAGGATGCCTATCAGTATAGGCAGCGAAAAGATTTGCCGCAGCGTCCGATGGTTTCTCAAGCGATCACCTGGACAGCACGGGCGTATCCAGGGCGGAACCCCGGGCGATGGCGCGATCGACGCTGACGCCGGCCTTGCGCCGGCGCAGCCAGAGATAGACCCCTGTCCCCAACACGATGATCGTCAGCACGTCGAGCAGCGCCCAGAGGATCTTCAGCGGCATGCCGCCGTAGTCGCCAAAATGCAGCGGCTGCGAAATGAACAGCGTGGTGACGTACCAGGGCATGTCGCGGCTGTCGGTCAGCTTGCCGGTTTCCGCATCGATCAAGGCCGGCTTGAGCAGGCGCGAAGTCACCGGCGTGTCGCCCTTCAGGAAGACGGCATAATGGCTCTTGCTGCTGAACAGCGTTCCGGGGAAGGCGACAAAGCTCGGCGTCATGCCCGGCACCGTGTCCGTCGCAACGGTCACGGCCGATTGCAGCGAGGTCAGCCTGGTGGGCGGCGCGCGATCGCGATATTGCGACGTCATCTCGGCGAGCTGGCCGTATTGCCACATCTTCAGGACAAGATCGGCCCAGGTGTTGATCACGCCGGTGAAGCCGACCACGAGCGTCCACATCACGAGCAGAATGCCCGCCAGATTGTGGATGTCGAGCCAGCGCACGATGCGCGGGCGCTGGCTGCGGTAGGTGCCGAAGTCAAGTTTCCGCATCGACGGCACGTAGACCACGATGCCGGAGATGATCGCGACACAGAACAGGATCCCCATCAGGCCAAGAAACAGCTTGCCCGGCAAACCCGCAAACATGTCGGTGTGCAGCTTCAGCATGATGTAGGTGAAACGCCCGGTGACGTCGGGCGAATCGAGATAAGCGCCGGTGTGCGAATCCATCCGGACGAAACGGTTGTTGGTGGGGTCTGACGTGAGGGACTCGCCGACGCTGACGAACATCGCGTTGGGATCGTCGCGGTCCCAGATCAGGAAATGCGGCACCGGCATACTCTTCGGCGCATTCGCCATCGCGTTGGCGAGCAGCTTGTCCAGATCGGCGAACGGTGTGCCGGGCGCGACCTCGGCCGGCTTCACCTCGCTGTGCAGCAGCTCGTCGATCTCATGATGAAAGATCAGCGGCAGGCCGGTGATGCACAGCATCAGCATGAAAATCGTGCAGATGAGGCTCGTCCATTTATGGACGGCGCCCCATCTGCGAAGGGATCTGGTCGCTGGCGTCAATTGACTCTTCCTCCGTCCCGATAGGGTGCCGGTGCCATTCACAGCCCCGGCATCCCGACGTCCGAGCTCAATACTTCGTAACAAGCGCTGGCGGCTTTGGGGTTTCCCCCCAGCGATAGGTCAGTGTCGCGAGGACGGTGCGGGGCTGACCCAGCGCACAGAAAGCAAGGCCGGTGAAGCAATTCGTCACGTGATAGGTGTTGCCGATGTTGATGGCGTTGACCCGCAGATGAAGACCGCGCCAATCACGGTTCAGATAGCTGAAGTCGTACGTCAGCGCCGCATCGAACAGCGTATAGCCGGGGACCCTGATCAGGTTGGCGTCGTCGCCGAACAAGCTCCCCGTGTATCGGACGCCCCCTCCCAAACCAAGGCCCGCGACCGGTCCCCCGGTAAACTTGTAGAGCCCCCACAGGAATGCACTATCGCGATTCACGCTCGCAACGTCCTTGCCGATGATGGCAGGATCTACGTGATCCTCCACGATCGGTATGAGATGGGAGCCGCCGGCAATGATGTCGAAATTGTCCGTAACGCTCGCACGGAAGTCGGCTTCCACCCCCTTGACGCGGATTGCGCCAACCTGGAACGGAACAAATGTCGGCGTGTTCACCACGACATTCTTCTGGGTCATGTCAAAGATCGCAGCCGTGAACAGCATACTGGTGCCGGGTGGGGCGAATTTGATGCCCGCCTCGATTCCCTCTCCCGTCGTGGGCTTGAAGGGTTGTCCCGTTGCCGAAGTAAGCGACAATCCTGCGACCGGCTCGAACGACGTGGAATAACTGATGTAGGGAGCCAGGCCGATATCGAACACGTAGTTGAGACCAACCCTTCCGGTGAACGCAGAATCATCCTGGGGGACATTCACGTTGGCCAGCCTGTTGGTTGTCTCGGCAGTCGCACGGTCATGACGTCCCGTCAGGACCAGATTCCATCGATCCAGCTTGATCTGGTCCTGAATGTAGACGCCCATCTGGTCCTTGTTTGTCGACGTGTTGATGAACGGGATCAGCCCGGCCTTGGTCGGCAGCGGCGTCGCATTATAGACCGGGTTGTAGACATCGATCGGGAAGCCGGGGAAAGTCCCGCGGTAGTCCGTATCGACTCTGGTTGTCTGGTAGTCCAGGCCGGCCAATACCTTGTGACGCAGCCAGCCCGTGTTGAAATCCGCCTGCAGTTGGTTGTCGATCGCGAAATTCTTCGTGCTGCCGCCAACAAAATTCGCATCGCGCAAGGTGATGCGTTGGGCCGGATCGAAAGCACCCGCGCAGGCGGGATGGCCGCCCGCGACAGGGCAAAGCGTCCCGGCATTGCGCATCGAAAACATATCAATGTCGACCGACGCCACCCGCATGTTCTGGCGGAACTCGAGGCCCTCGTTGAAGCGATGCTTGAACTCGTAGCCGATCATGGCCTGGTCATACCCGATCCGGTCGAACGCCGGTTCGCCGGTGTACCTACTGACGGGAATTCGACCGTTGGGATTGGCGAGGAGCGTACCGTACGCCGGCAGGTACTGATGGACCTGGCCGTTGAGGCGGTCGCGCTGCGCGCTGGCCAGCACGGTGAGGCTGGTGTCGGTGGTCGGCTGCCACGTGAAGCTCGGCGCTATGAAATAGCGTTGCTCCTTGTTCATGTCGACGAACGTGTCGCTTTCGCGCGCCAGGCCGACGAAGCGATAGAGAAATTCGCGATTCTTGTCGATGGGACCGGAGACATCGAAGGCCCCCTGAATCCGATTGAAGCTGCCGGTTTGTGCCTCTACCTCGCCGCGCTGCTCAGTGGTCGGGCGCTTGCTCACCATGTTGAGAATGCCGCCGGGAGAGGCCTGGCCGTAAATGCCCGATGCGGGGCCCTTGAGAACCTCGATTCGTTCGAGCCCGTATGGCTCTGTCCTCGGCTGAGCGAACTGGATCGTCGTATCGTAAGGCAGGCGTAGGCCGTCAAGATAACGCGGTGCGACAAAGCCACGGATCTTGACCTCGGTGTCGAACACGGACGCCGCGCCGTACAAACTGCCCTGCGTCCCCGACGTATACCGAATGGCCTCTGCGACGCTCTGCGCGCCTTGTTGCTCGATCTGCTGCCGAGGTACGACATTGATGGATTGCGGCGTTTCGAGAATCGGCGTGTCGGTCTTGGTTCCGGTTGCGCTCTGCCGCGCGACAATCCCGTTAACCGGGCCGTTGGCGCGTTCTCTTGCGGGACCGCCACCGGCGTTCTGTTCCACCACCTGCTGCCGGGTGGGTGCCGCGACCTGCCTGGTCGCGCGTTGCGACCTTGCGGCCCTTCTCGCCGGCTGGGTTGGACGTGCCGCCTGCGGCTTCGGGGCATCGACGGTGACGGGCGGCAAGGTCTGGCCGGACTGCGCGTGAACCTCCCCGATCTGCATGCTCAACCCGAATACGGTTACGCAGAAGAACGCCTTCGACGCCGCGCCCCACGCCGACGGCTGTACAGAATCACGCATCAGTCTCACCCCGTTCACTAATCCCCATTCACGAGAGATCAGATTTGATTTTTGGATGCCTTTGCGTATGCGCAAAAAACCTTTGATCGTGCGTCGACACTCTCCAAGTTCAACGCAGGAACTCGCCGCCCCGGTCATCGGCGCAGCACGATGCCGCCAGCCGCCGCGCATGCGGCCCGGTTCCCCCTTGGGAATGCGGTGATGTCAGGACAGTCCGTCGCGCTGGCAGCTGCTCGGCACGTAGCCAAAATGCCGGCGGAACGCCGTGGAAAAATTCGCCGGGTTGGCGTAGCCCACGGCATAGGCCGCCTCGGTGACCGACAATCCCTGATGCAGCAAGGCTTCGCGCGCCGATTTCAGCCGGCTGGTTCGAAGATATTCCGATGCGCTGACGCCATAAACCCGATGAAATTGCGCGGTGAACGAACGGCGGCTGACGCCGGCATGCCTTGCCAGTTCGGCAATCGTCCAGGGATGCCGCAGATCGGATTCGATCAGCTCCCTGACCGCCTGCAGGCGTAAACGCTTATGGTCGGATACGAGACTGACGCCCTCGTTGCCGCGCAGCGCCAGCATGGCCCGGGCCAACATCTCCGTCGCATGCGCCGACAGCAGCAGCTCGGCGGTCCGGCCGTCGGCCACCGGGGAAATCATCTCCATGGCGATCGCCTTGATCCGGGGCGACGCCTTCAGCGAAGCGACGAAGACGTTTTGGTCCCTGGTGTCGAACAGTCCGATGAATTCATCCATCAGTCCGAGCCGCTCCAGGGACGCGAGGGGAAAGGCGACGCCGGCCGCCTGCATGTGCGCGCCGCGCGGCGCATCGCCGTCCCACAGCGTCGGCTCCTTGAGCGCCATGACCACGATGGAAGCATCCGAATAGCTGATGCGGGTGGCGCCCTTGCGCGCCCGGCCGCTCCCTGCCCCCTTGAGTATCACGGAGACAAAAAGCCCTGCCTTGATGACGCCTTCAGTACGAATCCGGGTGCTCAGCACCATGTTGTTGCGTTGGAAAAGGCAGCCCGGCGTCTCCAGCCATTGCGTGCGGCTGGCAAAATCTTCCACGATCGACCTGTCATTGTCATCGGGATCGACGATGCGGAACTGCTCGAAAATGTGGTCGTAGATATGCGGCATCAACGCGGTTCGAAAACGCTCATGCCGCCACTATGCAATCTGCCCAGATCGTCCTCAACGACGATCGCCGCATCCAGTTTAGAAGGCTTTGAAAATAGAATCGTTTTAATCAGCTTGCGGTGGATGTCGGCGCAGCCGCGTGCACGCCGCACGCGGCAACAAGCAGACCCTGGCCGGTTCGAATTTCATTCGCCCTCGGCGAAGCCGGCCCGGACGACTTCCTCGCGCTTTCGCCGCAGGTGGTTACGCAGGATATGGGCGAGCCCGCCGGCGTCGCGCCGCTGCAGCGCGTTCAGGATTCCTTCGTGCTCCTGGATGGCGAGCGCCCAATGCTCAGGCGACATCGGCGTGATGAACCGTGCCCGCCGTATCCTTGCGGCGATCGACTCATAAAAGCCGGCAAGCACCGCGTTATCGGCCGCGCGAACGATGGCCTCGTGGATCAACCGGTTGCAGCGATAGTACGACAGCAGATCCTGCGCGCGATAATGTTCAACCATGCTGGCCTGCAGCTCGGCAATTTCGCGCAGTTGCGCGTCGGAAATGCGCGGACATGCCAGCTCACCGGCTGCGGCCTCGAGCGCCTCGCAGACTTCAAACAGCTCCTTGACGTCCTTCCGGGTGAGCTTGGCGGCGCGCGAGCCGCGATTGGGCAACAGCACCACGAGCCCTTCGGCCGCAAGCACCTTGAGCGCCTCGCGCAGCGGGGTGCGCGATATCGCGAACGACGCACACAGCTCGCGCTCCGGAATGCGCGCGCCCGGCGGGATTTCGCCCTCCGTCAAGACGTGCCTGAGGCGGGAAACCACCTCGTCATGCATCATATCGAGGTTCTCCTCAGTGACTTCATGGAACCATTTTGAATGCAAAAATGATCCAGACAAAGCAAATTAGACCAGAATTCTGTTGCATTAGATAGTTTTTGCATTCAAAAATGCCCTCCACAGCCAAACTGAGGTTCCATCCTGAGGGGTCTGTCAAGAAAATGAATGAAAACGTCACCCCCGACACAGACCTGCTTTACGAGGTCCGCGACGGTATCGGTCGGATTACCTTCAACCGGCCGCAGGCGAGAAACTCGCTGACCTTCGGCATGTATGAGCGGCTGGCCGCGATCTGCGAAGCCGCCGCCGGCGACCGCAGCCTCAAGGTGCTGATCCTCAGCGGCGCGGGCGACAAGGCGTTCGCGGCCGGCACCGACATCAACCAGTTTCGCGCGTTCAAGACTCCGCAAGACGCCATCGGCTACGAAGCCAGGATCGACCGCGTGCTGACCACACTCGAACAATGCGCCGTGCCGACCATTGCGGCGATCAACGGCGCTTGCACCGGCGGTGGCGCCGCGATCGCCGCATGCTGCGATCTGCGCATCGGCACCAGGACCGCGAAATTCGGGTTTCCGATCGCGCGTACGCTCGGCAACTGCCTGTCGGCATCCAGTATCGGCCGGCTCTCGGGCCTGATCGGGGCGACGCGGCTCAAGGAGATCATTTTCACCGCGCGCCTGATCGAAGCCGAAGAGGCCGCCGGCATCGCCCTGCTGCATGAGGTCGTGGAGGATCTTTCCGCCCTCGAACGGCGGGCCGATGAACTGGCGCGGCTTGTCGCTGGTCATGCGCCCCTGACGCTGCGTGCCACCAAGCAGGCGCTGCTTCGCGCGCAGCCCAAGCCGGCCGAAGACGAGGACCTGATCCTGATGTGTTACCAAAGCCGGGATTTCCGCGAAGGCATGGATGCCTTCCTCAACAAGCGCCAGCCGCAATGGACCGGCGACTAAGCAACAACAACAAAAACAACAACAAAGATTGCGGGAGAAACAATGGGTCCGCTGAGTAGATTGAAGGTTGTCGACCTGACGCACGTCATGGCAGGCCCGACCTGCACGCTGATGCTCGCCGACATGGGCGCCGAGGTCATCAAGATCGAAAAGATTCCGGCCGGCGACGACACCCGCTACATGGTTCCTCCCAAGATCGGCGACGTGGCGGCCTCATTCCTGATGATGAACCGCAACAAGAAGGGCATTGCGCTGGATCTGAAGACGCCGGGCGGCGCAAAGGTGCTGCGGCGCCTGCTCGAATCGGCGGACGTGCTGGTTGAGAATTTCGGCCCCGGGGTGATGGACAGGCTCGGTTTCGGTTACGCCGATATCAAGAAGGCGCACCCTGCCCTGATCTACTGTTCGCTATCAGGCTTTGGCCGCACCGGCCCGTACAAGCATCGCCGCGGCTTCGATCTGGTGGCGCAGGCGATGAGCGGCATCATGAGCTTCACTGGCGAGCGGTCCGACGGACCACCCGTCAAATGCGGCGCGCCGCTGTCCGACATCACGGCGGGAATTCTCGCAGCCATGGGCATTCTCGCCGCCTATGCGCACCGTCTCAAAACCGGCGAAGGACAATGGGTCGAAACCTCCCTGTTCGAGGCCGCCCTCGTCCAAACCTATTGGCAGGCGGCGATTGCGATGGCCACCGGCGTGGCGCCGAAGGCGATGGGTTCGGCCCATCCGCTCAATGCGCCCTACCAGGCGTTCGAAACATCAGACAAGTGGATCGTGGTCGGCGGCGCCAACCAGAAAAACTGGATGCGCACGCTCGAAGTGCTTGATGCAACCGAACTGGCGCGGGATCCGCGGTTTGCGACCGGCGCCGATCGAATGGGGCATTTGAAGGAACTGGAAGCCGTCCTGACGGCGCGCTTCAAAACCAAATCCGCCGAATATTGGCTGGCTGCGCTCGAGGAGGCCGGCGTCCCCTGCGGGCCCGTCAACGACATGCTGCAGGCTCTCGCCGACCCGCAGACGATTGCGCGTGAAATGGTGGTCGAGGTCGCCCATTCCACGCTCGGCCAAGTCAAGACGATCGGATTGCCGATCAAGTTCTCGCAGACGCCCGGCAAGGTGCGCTCGGGCGCGCCGCTCTACGGCGAGCATACCAATGCAATCCTCGGCGCTTACGGCTTTGACGCCGACGAGATTGCCGCGCTTCACAAGGAGGGCGCGATTGCCGCGCCGGAGTTTGCGAAGGATGAAGTGGGCTGACGCAAAAGCCCGGAAACGCCGATAATAAGAAAATAAAACCAAAATACATGGGAGGACGAGATGTCTCAGAAGCCGACATTCGCTGCGATCGCCTTTGGTCTCGCCATCGGGTTCACGGGAGCGGCAAATGCCGCGTGGCAACCGGCCAAGCCGATCGAATTCATTGCCACGGCGGGCCCGGGCGGCGGCACGGACAATTTCGCCCGCGCGGTCCAGAACATCGTCACCAAATATAAGCTGGTCGAGCAGCCGATCGTCGTCGTCAACAAGGCCGGCGGCAGCGGCGCCGAAGGCTATACCTACACCAAGGCCATGGCCGGCGATCCCTACAAGGTCGTGTTTGGCACATCGAACGCCTGGAACCAGCCGATGGTCTCCAAGGTCGCCTATAACTACACCGACCTGACGCCGATTGCCGCGATGGTGCAGGACGAATTCCTGCTCTGGGTGAAGCAGGATGCGCCATATCAAAACGTGCAGGATTTTCTCAAAGCCGTTGCCGCCAAGCCGCCGGGCGATGTCAAGATGGGTGGCGCGCAATCAAAGGACACCGATGAAACCCTCACCCGCATGATCGACAAGGCGGCCAAGGTGAAATTCGTCTACATTCCCTTCAAGAGCGGCGCCGAAGCCGCGGTGCAACTGGCCGGCGGCCATATCGACGCCCACGTCAACAATCCCAGCGAAAGCATCGGACAGTGGAAGGGCAGCACGCAGCGTCCGCTATGCGCCTTCAGCCCGCAGCGCTTGCCCGACGGACCCAAGGTCACGGCAACGCAGAACTGGCACGATATCCCGACCTGCGTTGAATCCGGCCTGGCCATTCCGCAATTCCAGCAACCGCGCACAGTGTGGCTGCCGGGAAAGGTGACCGCCGATCAGACCGCCTTCTATGTCGATCTGATGAAGAAGGTGCAGGCCACGCCGGAATGGAAGGAATATATCGAGCGGACGTCGCAAACCGACACTTTCCTGATCGGTGATGCCTTCAACAAGTTCATCAAGGAAGACATCGAACGCACCCGCAAGGTTGCTGTCGATGAAGGCTGGCTGATCTCCAACTAGGGTTCGGGCGATGGTCTCTGGACGCAGTCTGGAAGCGGCGACGGCGCTCATTACCGGGGCATTCGGCGCAGCCGTGATCGTCTCCAGCCTCGACAACGGGATCGGCTGGTCCGCCGCCGGCGTCGAGTCCGGCACCTTTCCATTGATCGTCGGCCTCATCATCCTGGCCGGCAGTCTGTTCAATCTCGTGCAGGGATGGTTGCAAGCGCGGGCCGTCATTCTTGGGCCAAGCGAGTTCAGGCGATTGGCGATCCTGTTCGTCCCGGCGGCGGTCTTTGTCGGGGTCATTCCGCTGATCGGGATGTATCCGGCCGCCGCGCTCTATGTGTTCGGAGCGCTGGCCTGGCACAGGCGCGGCTCGCTGCTGGTTCCGGTCCTCGCCGCGATCGGCGCGGCGCTGGCGCTCTATCTGACATTCGAGCTGACATTCCAGATCTCGCTGCCGCGCGGCGCGCTCGGCACCTGGTTCGGCTTCTAGGGGAGCGCTTCGTTGGAAAATCTCGAAGCCCTGATGCACGGCTTTGGCATCGCGCTGTCAGGCAATCATATTTTCCTGATGGTGATCGGCGTGCTGCTCGGCATTCTCGTCGGCGTACTGCCCGGCCTCGGCGCGCCCAACGGCGTTTCGCTGCTGCTGCCGCTCACCTTCGGAATGCAGCCGGTATCGGCCATCATCCTGCTCTCGTCGATGTATTGGGGCGCCTTGTTCGGCGGCTCGGTGACGTCGATCCTGTTCAACATTCCCGGCGAGCCATCCTCGGTCGCGACCACGTTCGACGGCTATCCGATGGCGCGCGACGGCAGGCCGACCACCGCGCTGGCGACGGCGTTCGGCTCGGCTGCCTTTGGCGCGCTCGTCGGTGTCGTTCTGATTACGCTTGCGGCATCATGGGTGGCGCAAGTGGCGCTGGCCTTTGGGCCACCGGAATATTTCGCGGTCTACTTTCTCGCGTTTGCGAGTTTCATCGGCATGGGCGGCTCGCCGCCGATCAAGACGCTGGTGTCGCTCGCGATCGGCTTTGCCCTGGCGGCCGTCGGGATCGACACGGTCTCCGGCAGCGTGCGGCTCACCATGGGCATCGACGAGATGGTGAAGGGCGTCAGCTTCGTGGTCGCCGTCATGGGCCTGTTCGGGATCGGCGAGTTGATGATTGCCGTGGAAGAGGAATTTCACGTCAAGGCGATCTCCTCCAAGGTGGAGTGGCGCGAAGTCTTCCGTACGCTCGTGGGTCTTCCGAAACATGGCTGGGCGCTGCTGCGTAGCGCGGCGATCGGCTGCTGGATGGGTATCACGCCGGGAGGCCCGACCGCCGCATCGTTCATGAGCTACGGCATCGCCAAGCGTCTTTCGCCCCGGCGCGCGAATTTCGGCAAGGGCGAGCCGGAAGGCATCGTCGCTCCGGAAGCCGCGGACCATGCCGCCGGCACCAGCGCCCTGCTTCCGATGCTGTCGCTGGGCATCCCGGGATCGGCGACCGCGGCCGTCATGATGGGCGGCCTGATGATCTGGGGCCTCAATCCCGGACCGATGCTGTTCGTCGAGCAAAAGGACTTCGTCTGGGGACTGATCGCCTCGATGTATCTCGGCAACGTCGTCGCCGTGGTGCTGGTGCTGCTGACGGTGCCGATCTTCGCGGCGCTGATGCGCGTGCCGTTCTTCATCATTGCACCGGTGATCGTCATCATCTGCACCGTCGGAGCCTATTCGGTTTCCAATTCCTATCTCGACGTCATGTTGATGATGGGATTCGGCGTCCTGGGATATCTGTTCAAGAAGCTTCATTATCCGCTGGCGCCACTGGTGCTCGCGATCGTGATTGGCGACAAGGCGGAAGACGCATTTCGCCAATCCATGCTGATGTCGAAGGGCTCGCTCGGAATATTTTTTGCCAAACCGCTGGTGACAACGCTGATCCTGCTTGGCGCGGCGCTGCTGCTGATGCCGACAATCTGGCGAACGATCGGCCGGATGATGCCGCGATCAGAGGTGAAGCCATGATCGTCGCACAGAACAGATTGACCGCAGATAAGGCCCCGGAGATCCTGATGAGACCGATCATAGCGCTTGCGATGGGCGACCCCGCCGGCATCAGCCCGGAACTGACGGCAAAACTCCTCGCCCTCGATGACGTCGCGGCCCGGGCCCGGATCGTCGTCATCGGCGACCGCCGCGTCCTCGATGATGGCGCGCGCGTTGCCGGCGTGAAGCTCGATCTGGTAACCGCGTCGCCCGACGCCGACCTCTCGAAGGAAGAGCGGGCCCCGGTTTTCATCGATCTCGGCCATCTCGATCCGGCATCGGTCGCGCGAAGCACCGCGACAGCCGAAGGCGGGCGGTTTGCGCTGACGAATTATCGTCAGGCGCTGACGATGGCACGCGACGGCCGGGCCGACGCCGTTTGCTTTACGCCATTCAACAAGAACGCCATGCGACTTGCACATCCCGTCTATGACGACGAGATCAGCTTTTCGGCCGACGTGGTCGGGCTCGACGGCCCGGCAAGCGAATTCAACGTGCTGGATGGGCTTTGGAATGCCCGCGTCACATCGCATATCCCGCTTGCGGAGGTCGCTTCGCACGTCACCAGGGAACGCGTCCTGCGTGCACTGCGGCTAACCGATGCATCGATGCGGACCGCCGGATTCAAGCGTCCGCGCATCGCGGTCGCCGGCCTCAACCCCCATGCCGGCGATGGCGGGAATTTCGGGCGGGAAGAGATCGACGCGATCGGCCCCGCGGTAGATGAGGCCCGCGCTGACGGGATCGCGACCGAAGGCCCGTTTCCCGCAGATACCGTGTTCCTCCGCGCCAAAGCCGGCGCATTCGATGCGGTGCTGACGATGTATCATGACCAGGGCCAGATCGCGATGAAGCTGATGGGCTTCGATCGTGGCGTGACGCTGCTGGGCGGCTTTCCGTTTCCGATCTGTACGCCGGCCCACGGAACGGCCTACGACATCGCCGGGAAGGGAATCGCGGGGATCGGAGCCGCCCATGCGGCGATCCTGCTTGCGGTGGAAATGGCGAAGAGAAAGTTGCAGGCTTGAATCGGTGTTGGGCAACCAACTCGTGCGGGAGAGCCCTCTCTGAAACCAAGATCGCTCGTTCGATTTCTCTCCGTGAGGTGCGCGGATCGCGGGAACAGCCGCGGCCGCCGATGTGCGCGTGAGGATCTCGGCTGGCATCCATAGCGTCTATTCCGAGCTCGCTCCGGCTTTCGGGCCTGCCAGCGGCTAGCGTCTGGTCAAGAACGCGACTGCCGTATTCGGTTTGACGAATAACCACGGCGACAAATTTGATCGCGCCCAAAATATTTGATGACAGTTTTATGACAGCGCCGCTCGCGCAAGCGCAGAACGCAACGCGCTCAGCATCACCCCGCAAGACACCTGCCGCACGCATATTTTTGTCGTGATTCGCTGCAATTTATGACAGAAGTAAAACAATCAGATGTCAGTTCGATTAATGCGGAGCGGTAAATGAGCTTGGAATGGCGTGCGCAACCAGCCTCCCTGGCCTGGTCTAACCCGGTGATCCGGTGGTGGGGCATGCTGACGCTGGTCAGCGGCGCCAATATCGCGGTTTGGTTCGTGCTGTACCGCCAGCTCCACGGACAGCCGATTGGAAGTCCAGCCAGCGCGTCCGGCGTGGAGTTGATGCTCGCGCTCAGCGCCGCCTATGTGTTCGGCTGCGCCTTCCGCTCGATCCTGCCGCGCGCCGACGTGCAGCGGATCTGCCTGTTCGACACCTGGCTGTCGAGCGTGTTCGTCGGCCGCTCGGTCGCGACCGTGGCCGAGATCGCCTTCGCGGCGCAGTGGGCGATCATTCTGCATCAGCTCGGCACCATGACTGGCGCCGACACCACCGTGAACGCCGCCTGGGTGATCGTGCCGCTGATCGTGATCGCGGAGTGCTACTCATGGCACGCGGTGCTGACCACCAAATATCTGAACAACGCCATCGAGAATTCGATCTGGGCCGTCGTCTTCTTCATCATCGGCGTCGGCCTCTGCCGCCTGCTGCCGGAGTTCGACGGCGCGGTGCGCGCGATCCTGGTCGTCACCATCGTCGGGATCGCATTCTATCTGGCGTTCCTGATGACCGTCGACGTCCCGATGTATCTGAGCCGGTGGCGGGCCGATGTCGCCGACGGCAATCCGCTGCTGCATCCGCTCGAGGGTCTGCGCGACGTGCGCACGCGCTGGATCGTGACGCACGACATTGCCGAGTGGAAGGAAGAGATTGCCTGGATGTCGCTGTATTTCAGCCTGGCGGTCTGGTCGAGCCTGGCGCTGTGCGTGTTCTATTCGCTCGAGGATCATCTGCCGCGCTACCGCACCCCGGCCCCCGTCGCCAGCTTGCCGTCGACCGCGAGCATTTCGTCGCAGGCGCCGGTGGTCATTGCCGGGCTTGATCCGGTCATGGTGCACCACCGCAATTAATCGCGGACGCCGCTTTTCCCAACGAACTCGCGTGGCTGCAGTCCGGATAGCCGGTCTCCTGGCGAACCGGTCGCTTGGTCAGCCGGGTCAAGCCGGACTTTTGGTCAAGACGGTTTTGGCGAAGCGTGGCCCAGTTCCTGCTTTGACAGTCTGGTACTAACCTGATCCATTTCCTTGGTGGTCCAATCATTTGGTCCACCCCCCTGCGGCGGCAGGGGCGCCAGGGGGGCGCAAGTCAGGCATTCAGCACCAGCCGAGGAGTCAATCCGATGCAAGAACGGGAACTTCGAGATCTCATTGCAGACGTCAAGACCGGACGCTTGTCGCGGCGGTCCTTTGTCCAGCAGATGATCGCCGTCGGCCTGACCGCGCCGATGGCCGGCATGATGCTGGCCCAATCCGGGGTGGCGATGGCCCAGACCACGTTCCCCTACAAGCCGACCAAGGCCGGCGGCGGCGGTGTGCTGAAGCTGCTCTATTGGCAAGCGGTGACCCTGCTTAACCCGCATTTCGCCATAGGAACCAAGGATCAGGAAGGCTCCCGAATCTTTTACGAGCCGCTGGCCGGATGGGACGCCGAAGGCAATCTGGTTCCGGCGCTCGCCGCCGAGATTCCGAGCAAGGAAAACGACGGGCTCGCCGAAGACGGCCGCTCGGTGGTGTGGAAGTTGAAGCGCGGCGTCAAATGGCATGACGGAAAGCCGTTCACGGCTGATGACGTTGTCTTCACCTGGGAGTACGCGCGAAACCCGGAGACCGCCGCGGTCTCGATCGCGAGCTACAAGGACGTCAAGGTCGAAAAGATCGACGATTTCACCGTTCGCGTCGTGTTCGCCAAGCCGACGCCGTATTGGGCCGATGCCTTTGTCGGCAACTACGGCCCGATCCTGCCAAAACACGTGTTTGCCGATTATATCGGCGCCAAGTCACGCGACGCGCCGGCCAATCTGAAACCGGTGGGCACCGGCGCTTACATGTTCGTCGATTTCAAGCCGGGCGATGTGGTGGTGGCCAAGCGCAATCCCGACTACCACGTCGCCAATCGACCGCAGTTCGATACGCTGGAAGTCAAGGGCGGCGGCGATGCCGTGTCGGCCGCGCGCGCGGTGCTGCAGACCGGCGAATATGATTACGCCTGGAACATGCAGGTGGAAGACGAAATCCTGCTCCGGCTGGAGGCGGCGGGCAAAGGCAAAGTGACCATTACGCCGAGCGGCAACGTCGAGTTCATCATGCTCAACGCGACCGATCCATGGACCGAGGTGGACGGCGAGCGCGCCAGCGTCAAGACCAAACATCCGCTGTTCAGCGACCCGGCCGTGCGCCAGGCCATCGGCCTCCTGATCGATCGCACCTCGATCGAGAAGTTCATCTACGGCCGGACCGCTACCGCCACCGCGAACTTCCTCAACAATCCGGAACGCTTCCGGTCGAAAAACACCAAGTTCGAATTCAACATCGAGAAAGCCAACGCGATCCTGGAGGCGGCCGGCTGGAAGAAGGGCGCCGACGGCATTCGCGCCAAGGACGGCAAGGCGTTGAAGTTCGTGTACCAGACCTCGATCAACGCGCCCCGGCAGAAGACGCAGGCCATTATCAAGCAGGCGTGCCAGAAGGCCGGCATCGACGTCGAGCTGAAGTCGGTGGTCGGATCGGTGTTCTTCTCCTCCGACACCGCCAATCCCGACACCTACCCGCATTTCTATTGCGACGCGCAGATGTACAACACCACCATGCCGCAACCCGACCCGCAGCTGTTCATGAACCAGTATGTGTCATGGCAGATTGCGAACAAGGAGAACAAGTGGCAGGGGCGCAACATCTCGCGCTGGCAAAACAAGGAGTACGACGAGCTTTACAAGCAGGCCGAGCAGGAGCTCGACGCCGTGAAGCGGGCGGCGATGTACATCAAGCTCAACGACATGGTGGTCGGCGACAATTACATCCAGCCGGTCGCCGCCCGGTCGAGGGTCTCGGCGGTAAAAGGCGGCGTGACTGCGCATTTCAGCGGCTGGGACAACGACTTGTGGCAACTTGCAAACTGGTACCGGGAAGCGTGAGATCAGACGTGAGATTCGTGATGCGCAAAAACTGAACGGGCGGCAGCAGGACGAACGATGGGAAAGTACATTCTCAGACGCCTGACTATCGCCCTTCCCAGCCTGCTCGGCATCAGCCTCATTCTGTTTGTGCTGCTCGCGCTGGCGCCGGGAGATCCGTTCGGCGAACTGGCTACCAACAGCAATATTCCGCCCGAGGTGGCCGCGGCGTTGCGGGTGAAATTCGGGATCGACGATCCCATTATGATTCGCTACCTGCGCTGGCTCGCGGCGATGCTGCAGGGCGACTGGGGCTTTTCGTTCGCCAGCCGCATCGACGTCGACCAGCTGATCCTGCAACGCGTGCCGACCACATTGTTTGTGGTCGGCTCGTCGCAGATCCTGGCGTTGGCGGTGGCGCTGCCGGTCGGCGTCTATGCGGCGATGCGGCCCTATTCGATCTTCGACCAGATCGCCAACACCTTTGCGTTCGTCGGCTTCTCGCTGCCGACGTTCTTCACGGGCTTGCTGCTGATCCTGGTCTTCAGCGTCAATCTCGGCTGGCTGCCGTTCGTGTATCGCGCCGACATACCAGGCAGCGGCTGGCAATGGGCCTGGGAATATTTCAAGCAGGCCATCATGCCGATCGCGGTGCTCGGCCTGTTTCAAGCCGCCTCCTATACCCGTTACGTGCGCTCGGCGGTGCTCGACGTCATCCGGCTCGACTATGTTACAACGGCACGCTCGAAGGGCCTCAATGAAGGCAAGGTCGTCATCAAGCACGTGGTGCGCAACGCCTTGATTCCCGTGGTGACGCTGGTCGCGCTGCAAATGCCGGCCGTGTTCGGCGGCGCCATCGTCACCGAACAGATCTTCCGCATCCCCGGCATTGGTTCACTGCTGATCAGCGCCATCCTCGCCAACGACACGCCGGTCATCATGGCGGTGACCTTCGTGTTCGCCTGTCTCGTCGTCGTCTTCAACCTTTTGGCCGATATCATCTATGGCTGGCTCGACCCACGCATCTCCTATCGCTGACGTCGTCGTTCCGCTCGAGGGACGCCCGCGCCACATCTCGCCCGGCTTTGACGCCTGGCGAAAATTTCGCCGCCATCGCATGGCGGTCGCGAGCATCGCGATTTTGACGTTGCTGACCGCGGCTGTCCTGTTCGGGCCGCTGATCTGGCGGATGCCGATCAACGAAATCGATTTCACGGCGCGGCTGAGTCCGCCGTCGTGGGAGCACCCGTTCGGCACCGACGATCTCGGCCAGGACCTCCTGGCGCGCATGCTGTACGGCGGACGCATTTCGCTGGCGGTAGGGTTCGCGGCGATGGCGGTCGCCATCATCGTCGGCGTCCTGATCGGGGCGATCTCGGGCATCTCCCGCGGCAGCGTCGACGCCGCCCTGATGTGGATCACCGACCTGTTCCTGGCGTTGCCGCAGCTGCCGCTGTTGCTATTGGTGATCTATCTGTTCCGGGATTTCCTCAAGAACTGGGTCGGCGCCGAAGGCGGCGTCTTCATCCTGATCGTGCTGGTGATCGGCGCGTTTCGCTGGATGCCGGTGGCGCGGCTGGTGCGCGCGCAGTTTCTGTCCTTGCGCGAAAAGGAATTCGTCGAGGCGGCGCGCGCGCTCGGCGCCACCACGCCGCGGCTGGTGATCAGGCATATCCTGCCGAATTCGCTCGGGCCGGTCATCGTGGCCGGCACCATCGACGTTGCGGCGGCCATCATCGCGGAATCGACGCTGTCGTTTCTCGGCCTCGGCTTTCCGCCTGACATCCCGACCTGGGGACGGCTATTGTTCGACGCCAAGGATTATCTCGACATCGCGCCGCACTGGGCGCTGTTCGCGGGCGCCGCGATTTTCCTGACCGTGCTCACCATCAATTTCATCGGCGACGGATTGCGCGACGCGCTCGACCCCCGGAGAGTCATGTGATGTTGCGTCCGGAGGATACCGCGAACGTGCCTGCAGCACGGACCGGCGAAGCGCCCTTGCTCGACATCCAGGGCTTGAAGACGCATTTTTCGACGGATGACGGCATCGTGCAGGCGGTCGACGGCGTCGACATCGCCGTCCGGCGCGGGGAAACCGTCTGCGTGGTCGGCGAGTCCGGGTGCGGCAAGACGGTCACTGCGCTTTCGGTGCTCAAGCTGATCGCAATGCCGCCCGGACGGATCGCCGGCGGGCAGATCCTGTGGCAGGGCCGCGACCTGGTGCCGATGGCGGCGGACGAGCTGAACCAGATTCGCGCCAAGGAAATCGCCATCGTGTTCCAGGAGCCGATGACCTCGCTCAATCCGGTCTACACCATCGGCGACCAGATCGGCGAAGTGATCGCCCTGCATGAGGGCTTAGGGCGCCGCGCCGTGCTGGAGCGGACCATCGACATGCTGGCGCTGGTCCAGATCCCGAACCCGGCGCGCCGCGTCAATGACTACCCGCACCAGTTCTCCGGCGGCATGCGGCAGCGCGTGATGATCGCGATGGCGCTGTCGTGCGGTCCGAAGCTCTTGATCGCGGACGAGCCGACCACGGCGCTCGATGTCACGATCCAGGCACAGATCCTCGATCTGCTGCAGGACATGAAATCCCGTCTTGGCATGTCGATCATGCTGATCACTCACGCCATGGGCGTCGTCGCCGAAGTCGCCCAGCGCGTGGTGGTGATGTATGCGGGCAAAGTGGTGGAGGAAGCCGCGGTCGAACAGCTGTTTGCCAACCCGCGCCATCCCTATACGCAGGGCCTGATCCGTTCGATCCCGCGCGTCGACCGGGGCGGCGGCCGCAAGGCCCGGCTGCAGACCATCGCCGGCACGGTGCCGAAGCTGATCAACCCGCCGGGCGGCTGCCGCTTCGCGCCGCGCTGCGGTTTTGCGACCGATGAATGCGTGCGCGCACAGCCTGCCTTGCGCGAGCTCGAACCCGGCCACAAGGTGGCCTGCATCCACGCCGAAGCGACGGTGGTTCAATGAGCGAGCCGCTGCTCAAGGTAAAAAAACTGACCAAGGAGTTTCCGCTCAAGGGCGGGTTGTTCGGCGGTCACACCGCCAGCGTTCATGCCGTCGACGGCGTCGATTTTCACGTCGATCGCGGCGAAACGCTGGGCCTGGTCGGCGAATCCGGCTGCGGCAAGTCGACCACCGGCCGCTGCGTGCTTCGCCTGATCGAGCCGAGTTCGGGCGAAATCCATTTCGACGGCAAGGATGTCCGGTCGCTCAAGGCCGACGACCTTCGGATCCTGCGCCGCGACATTCAGATCATCTTTCAGGACCCCTATGCGTCGCTCAATCCGCGCATGAATGTGGGCGCGATCGTCGGCGAAGCGCTGATCATCCACCAGTTGACCAAAACCAAACAGCAGTTCGAAGAGCGCGTGGTGGATCTGCTGGAAACCGTCGGCCTGCGCGCGGACCATATGGGCCGCTATCCGAACGAATTCTCCGGCGGCCAGCGCCAGCGCATCGGCATCGCGCGGGCGCTCGCGGTCGAGCCCAAGCTGATCATCTGCGACGAGCCGGTGTCGGCGCTGGACGTTTCGATCCAGGCCCAGGTCATCAACCTGCTGGAAGATTTGCAGGAGAAGTTCGGGCTCGCCTATCTCTTCATCGCCCATGATCTCGCCGTCGTCGAGCATATCTCCAAGCGCATCGCGGTGATGTATCTCGGGCGTATCGTCGAGATGGCGTCGGCCCACGAGCTGTATGCCTCGCCGCGACATCCCTACACTGAAGCGCTGCTGTCGGCGGTGCCGATACCGGATCCGAAAGTGAAGCGGCAGCGCGTCCGGCTGTCGGGCGAAGTGCCGAACCCGATTTCTCCGCCGACCGGCTGTCACTTTCACACAAGGTGCCCGATCGCGCAGTTTCCGCTATGCAAGAGCGAGGCTCCGCCGCTCAAGCAAAGCGCCGACGGCCACTGGGTCGCCTGCCACTTCCGCTGACAAGGGCGCGACGCGAAGGATCAGGCGCCTCTTGTGATCAGACAGGTTTTGGCCGATGTCTATAGCATATGCCTTGGAGATGAGCCCATGCCTGAGCAGAGGCGCGTCAGACTGTTTCGCAATGGCCGCAGCCAGGCGGTCCGCATTCCTGTGGAGTTCGAATTGCCAGGCGACGAAGCTATCATGCATCGCGACGGCAACCGCTTGGTGATCGGGCCAGTGCGCAAACGCGGACTGATCGCCTTGCTCAAGGCGATGAAGCCGCTTGACGGGGCGTTGCCTGAAATCGGCGATGTATCCGTGGCCTGAACATGGAAAATTGGCTTGCTTGAGACGGCAGACCCATGCCCACTGATTTTCAGGAATTACTTCTCGCATACGAATACGTAAGCAGCGGGGCCGGCCTGCATCAGGCCTTCCTGTGCAGACGGACGGGCAAGATCCTCTGGCATTCCGATTTTTCCGATCACGATGAATTCAACGACGAGTTACCCGACGACATCGAGGACGACGAGAAATACATCGCAATCCCCGACAAACGGGAGCTCGATCTCGGCAAACCCATGGCGCTGAATTTTGCGCGTGAATTTCTGTCTGATGACTTCGACGAGGTCAGATATATGTTCAGCAGGCGTGGTGCCTACAAGAAATTTCGGGCGCTGCTGATCCGCAGGAATGTGCTTGAGCGCTGGTATGATTTCGAATCGAAAGGCACTGCGCGCGCGTTGCGCGAATGGTGCGAGATCAACTCCATTGAAATCACCGGCTGACGCCGCGCAACGCAGTGCATCACCCTTTTCGGGCGGCGGCGGCGCAAAGCGCTCGCTCATTCCTGTTTCCAGAAGCGCTCGTTTGGCATTATCCCGGCTGGATCAGCAGAAAATTCGGGTCTGATGCGGTTGAGATAATACATATTCACCAAACCCTGGTGCTTCACTTCGACGGCACCACGGGCGTCGGTCTCGAAGCGCGTCTTGATGTGCTGCCAGGTCGATTCGGCGATGCTGACGCGACCGGGAACACCGGCGGCTTCGACCCGCTGGGTAATATTCACGGTATTGCCCCAGATATCGTAGGTAAATTTGTGTTTCCCGACGACGCCGGCGATGACTGGACCGGTATTGATTCCAATTCTCACCTGCCACGCCGGCAGGTGCAGCTTCTCGCGTTGCCGATTGATCCTGGCCAAATGATCGATGACCTGCAGCGCTGCCAACGCGGCATCGATGGCGTGCGAGCGATTGGGCTCCGGCACGCCGCCAACGGCGAGATAGGCGTCTCCGATCGTCTTGAGTTTTTCGAGGCGATGCTTGGCCATGATGTCGTCGAACACGGTGAAGTGCTGGTCGAGCTGGTCAATGACGCTCGCCGGCTCCATGGTTTCGACCAGCCGGGTGAAGCCGGTGAAATCGATCAGGATCACCGTCGCAGAGTCGAAGAAGCGCGGCTGAACGCGGTCATTTGCCTTGAGCTCGGCTGCGATCGATGACGGCAGGATGTTCAGCAGCAGCTTGTCCGATTCGGCCTTGCCGACAATTGCGTGGTCGCGCGCACGCTCCAACTCACGCAGCATCTCGTTGCGCACGAGCAATTGCCGGCGCAATTCGAGGTGAACCATGGTCTGCCGTGCCAATCGTCTGAGCGCCTCCTGCTGCTCGAAGGTCATTTCTCGCGGCTCGAAGTCGATCACGCACAAGGTGCCCAGGGCATGACCATCCTGCGTGATGAGAGGAACGCCGCAGTAGAAGCGAATGTGCATATCGCCCGTCACAAGCGGGCTGGTATTGAACCTTTGATCCTTTATCAGGTCGGGAACGTAGAGGATGTCGTTGTTGCAGATCGTGGCCGTGCAAATCGAAATTTCGCGCGGGCATTCCGAAAGCTCTGCGGGAAGTGGGCCGTATTTCGCCTTGATCCATTGCCGCGATGCGTCGACGAAGCTGACTAGGGCGGCGGGGCTGCCGCAGATCTGCGCCGCCAGTTCGGTGATTTCGTCGAATCCAGGTTCTGGAAGCGTGTCGAGGATCGCGTAATTCGCTAGCGCGACAAGGCGTCCGGGCTCGTTGGCTGGAAGCATTTGGTTCATGACAAGCCCTTCGCGTTAGCAGGGTCATCAAGTCTGGTCGCGATACACGAGCCGTTACATAGCCGCATCTTTCCGTCGTGAGAGACGAACACGGCTAGGCGTCAGAAAGTTCCTGGAGCCATGCTGTCGGCTCAAATTAGCACAGTGGGGGCTGAAAGACGAGCGATGGGAAGAGTACAGTGGGAACGCGTGGCCGACATCGCCGGCAGAATGGCCCGGCAAATAGGCCGGGAATCGGAAAACTTACGCCGGCAGGGGTTTTGGCACAGGCGCGCCATTGAGCAGCTTGCCGATCTCCGGCTTGCATGCCCCGCAATTGGTGCCGGCTTTTAATCGTTGACCAATGGCTTCGACATTTAGCGCGCCTTTGTTGATCTCGGCCGAGATTTGCCGTTGCCCGATGCCGAAGCACGAACAGACGATCGGCCCGATATCTTCGCCGGCTTCCGGCGGCTGCCCTGTGAGCAGCGACATCCGCGCCTTTGGCGAGAGCGTGTTTTCCGCGAACAAATTGGTCAGCCATGAACGCGACACCAGTCTGTGGTCCGAGGCGATGAAGATGCATCCCTCCAACCGCCCGTCGCGAATGCTCGCATAGCGATACCGGCCGATGCTCGGATCGCGATAGGCGAGCCATTCGATGTCCGCCTGCTCGGCGCGGAGCTGCGCGCGCGCCCAATCGCGCCAGCTCGCCGGCCGTTCCTCGATCGCCAGCTCCATGCGCCAGCACATGCCCGCCCGTCCGGAAACCCAGTAGCCCTGCTCCGGGCGCTCGATCTCGTAACGGCTGAGAATAAAGGCATGCCATTTCGGCAGATAGGGCTCGGCCTTCACGGGCGTATGCTTGGATTCCGGCTGTCCGGATATCGGGTCGGTCGCGGGATTGACCAGCGCGTTGATCAGGCCGTCGCCGGCATACTCGCCATTCCAATGCATCGGCACGAACACGCAGCCGCGCCGCTGTTCGGTGGTGACGGTCACGCGCGCCACCATCTGGCCCCAGGGACTGGTCAGCCGGGCGAGCGCGCCATCTTCGATACCGGCCTTGCGCGCATCCTCGGGGTGGAATTCCGCACAGGGTTCGAACATGTGCATCATCAGTCGCGGCGCTTTCCCGGTCCGCGTCATCGTATGCCACTGATCGCGAATCCGGCCTGTGTTGAGGACCAGAGGATGCTCGCGGCTGGTCGGGTTCTTGGGCGGTCGCGGCACGACCGGAACAAAGCGCGCCTTGCGATCGGGGGTGAAGAAGCTTCCGGACTCGAACAGCCGCGCCGTGCCGGTCGGATAATCCCGCGTCACCGGCCATTGTACCGGGGCGAGCGTTTCGTAAGCGCGATCATCGAGCGTGCTCAAGGCGGAGAGATCGAAGTCCCGCGCGCCATTATTCTCAAAGCCCGACAGGCTGGCATGCTCCCGAAAGATCTCGGCGACGCTCATATAGTCGAAGCCCGAAAATCCCATGCGGCTGGCGACATCGCAGATGATCCGCCAATCCGGACGCGCGGCGCCGGGCGCCGGCATGAACGGCCGTTGCCGGGAGATGCGGCGCTCGGAATTGGTGACCGTGCCGTCCTTTTCGCCCCATGCCGTCGCAGGCAGCAGCACATCGCCGTGACGCGTGGTGTCGGTATGCCGCATGCAATCCGACACCACGACGAGATCGCAGGCATCCAGCGCGGCGCGAGCGCGAGTTGCATCCGGCAGGCTGACCAGCGGATTGGTGGACATGATCCAGACCGCCTTGATGCGGCCGGCGGCCATCGCGTCGAACATCTCGACCGCCTTGAGCCCGGTCTTGTCGGCGATGACGGGCGAGCGCCAGAACCGCTGCACGAGTTCGCGATGGCGGGGGTTCTCGATCTCCATATGGGCGGCGAGCTGATTGGCGAGGCCACCGACTTCGCGTCCGCCCATCGCATTGGGCTGGCCGGTCAGCGAGAACGGCCCCATGCCGGGTTTTCCGATCCGCCCGGTCAGCAAATGGCAGTTAATGATCGCATTGACCTTGTCGACGCCGCTGCTCGACTGGTTGATGCCCTGCGAGTAGAGCGTGACGACACGCTCGGTCTTGGCGAACCAGCTGAAAAACTGCTCGACTGCACCGCCCGTCAGCCCGCAGACATCGGCCGTGTGCGCCACGGTCTGGCCGGCGACTTGCGACAGCGCCGCCTCGGCGCCGGTGGTGAAATCGCCGACGAACGCGCCATCGGCCGCCTTGTTCTTCGCAAGATAGGCCAGCAATCCGTTGAACAAAACGGAGTCGCTGCCCGAACGAACCGGCAGATGCAGATCGGTGCCCTCGCAGGTCGCCGTCCGGCGCGGGTCGATGACGACGATGCGGCAAGCGGGATTTTTCGCCTTCGCCGCCAGCATGCGCTGGTGCAGGATGGGATGACACCAGGCCGCATTGGATCCGACCAGGACCAGCAGGTCGGCCAGTTCCAGGTCTTCGTAACACCCCGGAACGGTGTCGCTGCCGAAGGCGCGCTTGTGACCGACCACGCTGGAGGCCATGCACAGCCGCGAATTGGTATCTATATTGGCGGTGCCGACAAAGCCCTTCGCGAGCTTGTTGACGACGTAGTAGTCCTCGGTGAGCAGCTGGCCCGAGACGTAGAACGCCACCGCGTCAGGCCCGTGCTCCCGGATTGCCTTGCTGAATCCATCGGCGACATGGCCGAGCGCGGCATCCCAGGTCGCAGCGCGGCCGTCGACCATCGGCTCGAGCAGGCGTCCTTCCAGACCGATGGTTTCAGCCAGCGCCGATCCCTTCGCGCACAGCCGCCCGAAGTTTGCCTGATGCACCGGATCACCCCGGACCGTGACCGCCCCGGCCTGGTCCCTGTCGGCCACGACGCCGCAGCCGACACCGCAATAGGGACATGTCGTCTTGACTGGCACGCGTCGTTACCCTCAATCAGCGGAAGCGGTGACTACCTCACGAACGGACAGCCACACGGTGCCGTTCTCCACCTTGGCCGGATACGAGTGCGCGCATCCCTCGTCAGGAGCGACCGCCTCGCCGTTCGCAAGCTCGATGACAAAATTGTGCAGCGGACAGGTGACGCGCTTGTTGTGCACGATGCCTTGCGACAACGGTCCGCCCTTGTGCGGGCAGCGGTCGTCGAGCGCGAATACCTCGTCGTCTTCGGTCCGGAATACCGCGATGTTTCCCGACGCCGTGCGCACCACGCGGGCGCCGAGGCGCGGAATCTGGTCCAGAGCTCCGATTTCAATCCACCGTGTCATGCGAGCTCCGGTCATGCGAGTTCCAGCTCCGCCATCGGCGCAAACTCGTTGCGATCGACACCGCGTTGGGCGCGTTCCGCCCATGGATCGCTTTGCGAGAACTGCTGCGAATACACGAAGCGGTCGTACAGCGCTTTGCGGTTGGTGAGGTCATCGACCACCTGCTTGCGGATGGCATCGAGACCGACACGATCGCACCACTTGTAAATCCGCTCCAGATACCAGCCCTGCTCGCGATAGAGCTGCGTCAGTGCCGCGATCAACTCCAGCGTCTCCTCCTCGGTCGCCACCTTGGCGAGGAATTCGGTTCCCTTGATGTGAAGGCCGGCAGCGCCCGCGAAATGGATCTCGTATCCGGAATCGACGCAAATCACGCCGACATCCTTGCAAGTCGATTCGGCGCAGTTGCGCGGACAACCCGATACCGCCATCTTCACCTTGGCCGGGGCCCACGACCCCCACATGAATCTTTCGATCTTGATGCCGAGCCCGGTCGAGTCCTGGGTGCCGAAGCGGCACCATTCCGAGCCGACGCAGGTCTTCACCGTGCGCAGCCCCTTGGCATAGGCATGCCCTGACACCATGCCAGCGTCGTTGAGGTCGGCCCATACCGCGGGCAGATCCTCCTTCTTGACGCCGAGCAGATCGATGCGCTGGCCGCCGGTGACCTTGACGGTCGGAATCTTGAACTTGTCGGCGACGTCGGCAATGGCCCGTAATTCATCCGGCGTGGTGACGCCGCCCCACATCCGTGGCACCACCGAATAGGTGCCGTCCTTCTGGATGTTGGCATGGACGCGTTCGTTGATGTAGCGCGACTGCTGGTCGTCGCGATATTCGCCGGGCCAGGTGGCGAGCAAGTAATAGTTCAGCGCCGGCCGGCAGGAATGGCAGCCGTTGGCGGTCTTCCAATCCATGAACTTCATGACGTCGGGAATGGTCTTCAGCTGCTGCTCGACGATGACGCGGCGCGCGTCGTCATGGCTGTGATCGGTGCACTTGCACATCGGCTTGACCTTCGGCGCCGTCGAGTAGTCGCCACCGAGCGTGAACGCAAGCACTTGCTCGACGAGGCCGGTACATGAGCCGCACGATGACGACGCCTTGGTGTGGGCGCGCACGTCATCGATCGTGAACAGCTTCTTTTCGGAGATCGCCTTGACGATGGTGCCCTTGCAGACGCCGTTGCAGCCGCAGATCTCCGCCTCGTCGCCCATGGCGGCGACCGAATTCTGGCCGGCGTGACCGCCGTCGCCGAGATTGGCCGCGCCGAATACCAGGCGCTCGCGCATCTGCGAGATGTCGGTGCCGTCGCGCAGGTGCTGGAAATACCAGGGCCCGTCGACCGTATCGCCGTAAAGCACGGCGCCGACGATCTTCTTGTCGCGCAGCACGATCCGCTTGTAGACGCCGCGCGCGGCGTCCTGCATCACGACTTCTTCCTTGTCGGCGCCGGGCGCGAAATCGCCGGCGGAGAACAGATCGATGCCCGTCACCTTCAGCTTGGTCGAGACCACCGATCCCGAATAGCTGGCAAAGCCCTTCATGGCGAGCTGATTGGCGCAGACCTTGGCCTGATCGAACAAGGGTGCGACCAGACCGTAGGTCTGGCGACGGTGCTGCACGCATTCGCCGACCGCATAGATGCGCCCGTCATAGGTCTGCATAGTGTCGGAGACGACAATGCCGCGCTCGCAATAGATGCCCGCCTTCTGCGCGAGTTCGATGTTCGGGCGGATGCCGACGGCCATTACGACCAGGTCGGCCGGCAGTTCCTCGCCGTCGGCAAAGCGCACGCCGGTGACGCGGTCCTCGCCCAGGATCGCCTGCGTCTGCGCCGGCATCTTGAACACCATGCCGCGCTCTTCCAGCGACTTGCGCAACATTCCGCTGGCAACCGGATCGAGCTGTCGCTCCATCAGGCAGTCGAGCAGATGCACGACGGTGACGTTCATGCCGCGCTTCATCAAACCGTTGGCGGCCTCGAGGCCGAGCAGGCCGCCGCCGATCACGACGGCGTTCGGATGGCTCGTCGAGGCTTCAACCATGCGCTCGACGTCCTGGATATCCCGAAAGCCGATGACGCCGGGAAGATCCTTGCCCGGAAGCGGCAACATGATCGGGTTGGAGCCGGTCGCGATCAGCAGCCGATCATAAGCGACGCGCGCGCCCGTGGCGGTGACGACTTCGCAAGTGCGCCGGTCGATCATCACGATCGTCTCGCCCTTGCGCAGCGTAATGCCGTTGTCGTCGTACCATTGCTCGGTATTGAGCATGATGTCGTCGACGGACTTCTCGCCGGAGAGAACCGGCGACAGCAGGATACGATTGTAATTGCCGTAAGGCTCGGAACCGAACACCGTGATGTCGTAGAGGTCAGGCGCACGCTCAAGCAGCGTTTCCACTGTGCGGATGCCGGCCATGCCGTTGCCGATCACCACCAGCTTCTGCCTGCTTACTTTCTCGAGCATGATCTGCCTTTCGCATTCCGACGACACCGCGCGTAGACGCGACATGCGTCGTCGATCGGTGGAAGAGAGATTGGGAGTTTTGAGGAGCCCATCCGCGGGCAGTGACCATCATCAATGACGATCGATATTTCCTTCAATACAAAACGCGTGCCAACTTTGGCGCAGCGATTCCGCAAGCAATATCAATAGCTTTACGGACTGCCGCGAATTCGGGCGCTTGTGCGCACCGCACAAAAAAGCACCACCTTGCGCGTTTGAGTGGCGCGGGATGCTGCCCGCTGCAGCAAGTCGGGTTTTCTTCCCTGTCGGTGGAATAGCGGTCAACGCGTTGCGATTAAAGGCAAAGTGCCGCTCGCGATCGAATGGCACGGTTATTGCTGCCTTTAGAACCAATCGAGACCGTCTCAATGACGAGTACGGCTCTCGCTTTCACCACATTCCATCAGATGTGCCGAGACCTGCCGCACCTGTGCGCATGCTCGGCCGCATGATCGCGAGGCTGTCGCAATGAAGTTTGCTGAGTTCAAGAAGGCTGGCCATTGGCCGACGCTGCTGGCGGCGTTTCTTTACTTCGACATCAGTTTCATGGCCTGGGTCGCGCTCGGCCCGCTGATGGTCTACATCGCGCACGACATGAACCTCGCGGTCAGCGAGAAGTTTACGCTCGTGGCCATCCCGGTTCTGGCAGGCGCGCTGCTCCGCGTCCCGATGGGCATCCTCGCCGATATCATCGGCGCCAAGCGAACCGGCATTATCGCGCAGCTCATCGTCACGGCGGCGACGGCCTGGGTCTGGCGGTACGGACTCGACAGCAAACTCGCGATCATCATCTTCGGCCTGGTGCTCGGCATTGGCGGCGCGTCCTTTGCCGTCGCTTTGCCACAGGCGAGCCGCTGGTACCCGCCGCAATATCAGGGCGTGGTGATGGGCATCGCAGGCGCCGGCAATATGGGCGTCGTCATCGATACGATGCTCGCACCGACGATCGCCGAACATTTCGGCTGGCAGGCCGTGTTCGGGTTCCTGCTGATTCCGATGGTGCTGGTGCTCGCGTATTACGTCTTCGCGGCCAAGGATGCGCCGGGCGAACGCAAGCCGATCTCGCTGAAGGCCTATGCCACGCTGCTACGCGATCCTGATAGCCGCTGGTTCATGTTCTTCTACTTCATCACTTTCGGCGGCTTCGTTGGCCTCGCCAACGCGCTGCCGCTGTATTTCACCGTGCAGTATCATGTGTCCGGTGTGGCGGCGGGTCTGCTGGTCTCGCTGATCGTCGCCTTTGGCTCCGGCTTCCGCCCGGTCGGCGGGCTGATTGCCGACCGCATCGGCGGCATCCGCTCGCTGTCGGTGCTGTTCGCGGTTGTCATCGCGGCTTATCTCGTCATCGCCTTCATGCCGGAAGGGCCGGCGGCGCCATCAGCGGCGGGCTGGTCGCTGCTGCAGATGCCGCGCATCGCGTGGATGTCGGTGCTGCTGTTCTCGGTCGGCACGCTGGCGCTCGGCATGGGCAACGGCGCGGTGTTTCAACTGATCCCGCTCCGCTTCCGTCAGGACATCGGCCTGATGACCGGTCTGGTCGGCTGCGCCGGAGGCGTCGGCGGCTTTTTCCTGGCTCAGGCGCTCGGCACGGCCAAGGCCGCAACCGGCGGCTTCGGGGCCGGCTTCGTGTTTTTCGGGGCGCTGGCATTGCTTGGCTTTATCGGACTTGCCATGGTCAAGGTCCGCTGGCGCACGACATGGGGCGCGGTTTCGGGGGCGCGGGTCTGACGACGCGCGCTTCCAAGGGCTTGGCAGGTCGCTGACGTGACGATCGGTTCGCAGAGGAATCTTCAGGTTCGCGTGGGTTTCGTCAGCGAGACCGGCAAGCGGGCGACCAACGAAGACTACGTCGCGGCCTGCCTCGGCCAGACCGGCGCATTCAACCGCGACATCGTTGCCGCGGTGGCGGATGGCGTCGGAGGCCACAAGGGCGGACGGGAAGCCGCCGAACTGACCGTGCGTTGTTTTCTCGACGCCTACTATTCGCTTCCCGAAACGCTTGGCGTCCGGCGCATCGCCTCGCGGGCGCTAGAGGCCACGAACAGCTGGATCCATGCGCAGGGCCGCGTCGACTCCAGGCTCAGCGGGATGAGCTGCGCGTTCTCGTCGATCATCCTGTCGCGCCGCACCTGTCATATCGTCCACATCGGCGACACACGCGCCTACCGTTTGAGCGAGGGCCGCCTCGAGCGGCTGACCAAGGATCACGTCGCCGGACGCGGCGACCTCGCCCACGTGCTCAACCGCGCCATCGGCTTCGAGGATTTCGCGCGCGTCGACTATGCCGCGGTCGGCCTGCGGCAACATGATCGACTGCTGATCTGCAGCGACGGCATTCACGGTGTCCTCGACGACGGCCGCCTGCAGGTCCTGCTCGACGAGCGCGCTTCACCTGAGGAAACCGCGCGCAAGCTGGTGGACGTGGCGCTGGCCGCCGGCAGCAGCGACAACATGACCGCGCTGGTGCTCGACGTCATCGACCTGCCGCCGGCCGACCGCAACGAACTCACCCACGCCATCGAAACCCTTCCCATCCTGGAGCTGCCATCGTCGGGTGAGACCATCGACGATTTCGTTCTCCAGGAGGTGCTGTCCGACGGCCGCTATAGCCGGCTGTTCGTCGCCACCGACAAGCGGCAGAACCGCAAACTGGTGCTGAAGTTTCCGCATCCGCGCGTCGCCAGCGAAGGTTCCTATCGTCTCGCCTTCGTGCGCGAAGCATGGGTGGCGGCCCGCGTCAGGAGCCTGTGGATCGGCGAAATCATCGAGGTTCCCGCCGGGCGCCAGACGCGGCTGTATTCGGTGATGCCGCTGTACGAGGGCGAAACGCTCGAACATCGCCTGAACCGCTCGCCGCAGCTCTCGCTCACCGAAGGCATCGGCATCGCCACCAAGCTGGCGCGCGCGATAGCGACCTTGCATCGCGCCGGCATCATTCATCGCGACATCAAGCCTGATAACGTCATCCTGCTGACGGCCGGCGGATTGCGGCTGGTCGATCTCGGCGTCGCCCGGGTGCCGCTGCTCGAGGACTTCCCCGCCCAGGACATTCCCGGCACGGCGAGTTACATGGCGCCCGAGCTCTTTGGCGGGCGCGCAGGCGACGAGTTTTCCGATCTCTATGCGCTGGGCGTGACGGTCTACCGAATGTTCAGCATCGCCTACCCCTATGGCGAGATCGAACCGTTTTCGCGGCCACGCTTCGGCAAACCGGTTTCGTTGTCGCGTTACCGCCCCGACTTGCCGGCCTGGCTCGATGCTGTGATCGGCAAGGCGCTCGCCGTCGATCCCACGCAACGCTTCGGCGACGTCATCGAATTCGCCCACGAACTGGAAAACGGCGCCATGTGGGCGAAGCCCGCCGCCGAGAAGCGGCGAGCGCTCTATGAGCGCAACCCGCTGGTGTTCTGGAAAGTATTGTCGGCGGGCCTCGTCATCCTGGTCGCGATACTTCTGGCGTGGCGCTGACCCTCAGCGACGGCATCCGCCGGAACCCCGACGCGTGGCAAAGCGCCGTTTACTGCCGGTATTTCTGACGGCTATGATAAAGGCTGCAAACTTGCCCTGACATTGGATACACAAGCGAGACCGTTCCGTGCAAATCCTTGAGCAATTGGGTTCCGGCGAGGGCCTGCCGACCGAGGCGATCCGTGCGGCGACCGCCGATCGGTCCACCGTGGCGCCGCTGCTGCTGGACGCCATCGACAGGTGCGAACCGAAGAGCGAAGTGGAGGAGAACGGCCTCTTCATCGCGTTCCATCTTCTTGGCCAGTGGCGGGAGAAATCAGCGTATCTCACGATCGCGCGCTTTTTGCGCCGGCCGGACGTCGAATTGATTCTCGGCGATGCCACGACGGCGACCAGTCACAAGGTACTGGCAAGTGTTTTCGATGGCGATCCAGGTCCGATCTACGACATCATTCGAGATCCCAAGGCGGACGAGTTCGTGCGCTGGAGTGCCCTCGACGCCCTCGTGATACTGGTTTTTCGCGGCGAACTCGACCGGGCTGCGGTCGCCGATTTCTTGCGGTCGGCCTTCGACGATTTGCAGCCTCGGGATGTGTGTGCCGTATGGGACGGCTGGCAGGGCACGATCGCAGTGCTGGGGTTGGTCGAACTCGAGCCTCTGGTGCGCGAGATATTCCGGCTCGGCTTCAATGACCCGATGTTGAAGGATTTGAAGGATTTCGAGGATGATTTGAAGGAGGCCTGCGCCGGCGGCCCGCTTCAGCCGTGGCGGCGCAGGGAGTACGAGCCGTTCGGTGATGTCATCGAGGAATTATCGGGCTGGGAGATAGTCAATCCGGAGGAATATCAGGATCAGATCGCTGACGACCCGAGCCTCGATCCGTGGCCGGCGATGCCGGCGCACAACCCGTTCCGCAATGTCGGGCGCAACGATCCCTGCCCCTGTGGCAGCGGCAAGAAATTCAAGAAGTGCTGTATCGACAAGGCGAGACTGCCGCAAATCGCATCGCCGGGCGATCCTTTCGACATCGACGATCCCTTCGACATCGACGAGGTGTATGAATTCGACGACGTCGAAGCCCGGCTTCGGGACTACGACCCGCTGGTCGAGCCTGATCCAGGCGACTGGCTCGCGACCGACGAGCAACGACGTCTTGACATGATCGAGCACTACCACCGGCGCGCCGGTATTAAGGTGGAGCGCGCAGCAGCGCATGCGGCAATGCACGTGGTCGTCGAGAACCAGATCGCGGAAGGAGATCGATTGCCGGTCCGCCGCACCCTGCTGCGGCTGATGACCGAGGGACTCGATCGTCACGAGGCGATCCATGCGATCGCCTCAGTCCTTACCTTTCATATCACGGAGCAGTTGCGCGAAGCAGACGCGCAGGCTCGGCGGCCCGAGCAACAGTCCGACCGCGACGTCACGGGCCCTTATTTTTCCGAGCTTGAAAAGCTGACGGCCGAAAGCTGGCTGCGCTCCGGGTGATATTCCTAGCCGACGCTATACCTTGTCACGTCTCGATCCCGCGGTCGAAATCGTCTTCGAAGCGCAAATGCTTGACGCTGCGGCCGCGGCGGCGCACCAGCTTCAGCGCTTCGATCCCGATCCTGATGTGGATCTCGACATAGTTCTCGGTCACCGTCCGGTCCGACGCCTCGGTCTTCACACCTTCGGGTATCATCGGCTGATCGGACACCAGAAGCAGCGCGCCGGTCGAAATATGGTTGGCGAATCCTGCCGCGAAGATCGTCGCCGTCTCCATATCGATCGCCATGCTTCGCGTCCGGCGCAAGATTTCCTTGAAGCGGTCATCATGTTCCCAAACGCGACGATTGGTGGTGTACACGGTGCCGGTCCAATAGTCGCGGCCGAGATCGCGGATCATCGTCGATACCGCGCGTTGCAACTCGAACGCGGGCAGCGCGGGGACCTCCGGCGGCAAATAATCGTTCGATGTGCCCTCGCCCCGGATCGCCGCGATCGGCAGAATCAAATCGCCGATCTGGTTCTTGCGCTTCAGCCCGCCGCACTTGCCGAGAAACAACACGGCCTTCGGCGCGATGGCGCTGAGCAGATCCATCACGGTCGCGGCGTTCGGGCTTCCCATGCCGAAGTTGATCAGCGTGATGCCGTCGGCCGTCGCGTTGGGCATCGGTCGATCGATGCCGTTGACCAGAACGCCGTTCCCAGCGGCGAACCATTCGACGTAATTGTCGAAATTGGTCAGGAGAACATAGTCTCCGAATTCGGAAAGCTGTGTGCCGGTGTAACGCGGCAGCCAGTTCTCCACGATGTCCTTTTTGTCTCGCATTGCCTTTCGACTCACCTCGCGGCGCCCAGCAAGGCCAAGACTATCACGCCGACAAGGACTGTGCCGTCGCCTTCGGCATCAAATTACGAGGTAGCCATTCAAATCACGAAGAAACCATGGCTGGCGTCGCGCCGGAGCTGGTCGACCAGGCCATATTCCCAATCGAGATAGGCCTGCATTGCAGCGGTCGAGGCATCGGTGCCCTCATAGGGACGCCGGTAGCGGTGCGACGGATCGGGCTTTGGCAGGACCACCGGCGGCCCGACTTCGAGCGCGACGTCATAGCCGCCATCGAGCACATAGGTTTCCCATCCCATCTGCGCGAGCCAGGACGCGGTCATGTCGGCGCGGACGCCGAGATTGTCGGACAGAAGCATCCGCGCGCCGCGCACCGGCGCGGCCATGTCGATCTCCTGCACCAGCTGCCCACCGGCGTAATGGCGGAAGCCCGGGAGGTGACCGGCGGCATATTCCTCGGCATCGCGGACGTCGAAGCGATAGAGGGTGCGGCTGGTCTGTGCCGCCATCGCCCGCGCCTCTTCCGGGCCGACACGGCGGACGCCGGCGCGATAGGCGACATCGCGCGCATTGGCTTTTGCATTCTCGGAAGCGCCGATCGCACCACGACGGCCAGAGCCGTGCTCTAGATCCTGCTTTGCCAATGTCCAGCCGATGGTGCCGTTGCGCAGCGCCACCACTTTATTGGCGACGCCGGCATTGATCAGCGACTGGGTGCCGATGATCGAGCGGGTGCGGCCGGCGCAATTGACGACGATGGTGGTTTCGGGATCCGGCGCCGCCTCGCCGGCACGCAGCACCAGTTCGCCACCGGGCACGCTGATCGAGCCCGGGATATTCATGGTCGCGTATTCATCGAAGCGGCGAACGTCGAGAATCCTGATATTGGCCTTGCGCGCAATCAAGGCGGCGACTTCTTCCGCCCCAAGCGACGGCGTGTGGCGGCGATGCTCCACCAGTTCCCCAAACGCCTTGGCGTAGGAATTGACGTCCTGAAACAGCTCATAGCCCGCCGCCTGCCAGCCCTGCAGCCCGCCTTCGAGCGCGCGGACGTTGGTGTATCCCAGCGCTTTGAACCGATCGATCGCCTGCGGGACGAGGCCTTCGCCCGCGTCGTACACCACGATCGGCACGTCCTTGCGCGGCAGCCGCGTCTCGGCTTCGAGCGCGATGCGGCCGGCCGCCATGTTGGCGGCAAACAGCGGATGGCCGGTGGCGAAAGCCGCCTCATGCCGCAGATCGAGCAACGCGATTTCATCGCGCAGCAGAAGCGCGGTGCGTATTTGCGAGGGTGTGACGGTGGGTGGGGTCATGGCGCGGCGGGTCTGGAGGTGGCGTTGCTGCCGTCATCGCACAACGCCGCGAATAATTCACCAGCAAATAACGACGCGCCACCCTTCGGCACATTGCATATCTAGAGATACACTTCGTCGATATTGACCGACGATTCGACGCCGAGCTTGACGAAATGGCTCGTCAGCCAGTCGTTCGCGCATTTCCGGCCCTGGTCGCGAAGGAAAACCAGAAAATCCCAATCGGCGTTGTATTTGCTGGTCGGGCTGAGCGCCCCCATGAATTCATCATCGGCGACGCTATGGATGAAGATCTGCCGGACGTCTCCGCCGACGATGTGGTTTTGCTTGACCAGCCTGGTAATGAAGCTGACCGCCCGCATCTCCCGCATCAGCGATGAATTGAAACTGATCTCATTGATGCGGTTCAGGATGTCGACTGCCGCATGCGGCAATTCCTTGCGGAACAGCGGATTGATATGAACGATGACAATATCGGAGCTCTTGCAGTTGTAGATGAGTGGGAACAGCGCCGGATTTCCCATGTAGCCGCCGTCCCAATAGGCCTCACCGTCGATCTCGACGGCATGAAACATGGTCGGAACACATGCCGAAGCCATCACGGCCGAAGCGGAAATTTCAGCCCCCGAAAAGATCTTCACCTTCCCGGTACGAACGTTGGTCGCAGACAGGAACAGCTTGACCGGACAGTCGGCGCGCTTCAGCACGTCGAAATCGATCGATTGCTCGACCACTTCACGCAACGGATTATAGTCCGACGGGTTGAACTCATAGGGCGACAGCACGCGCGTCACGAAGCCGAGCAGCGAGAAGACCGGCGACCAGGTCAGCTTGTGGTTCCCCAGCAGCCGGTCGATCGGGCTTGGTTGCAACGGCCCCAAACTCGCCGCGTCGCTGACACGCTTCCAGTAATCGGTCAGCGCCTTGCGCGCCCCTTCGCGCCCGCCGACGGAAAGCCCGTAGGCAAAGACCGCAGCATTCATCGCGCCGGCGCTCGTCGCGCTCAATCCCTCGAAGGCAACGTCCTTTTCGTCGAGCAGCCGGTCGAGCACGCCCCAGGTAAAGGCGCCATGGGCACCGCCACCCTGTAGCGCCAGATTGATCGTCCTCACCTGGTTGGAGCGGGCCGGCCCGTCGCCGGCATTCCCTGCCTCAGGCGTTGCCGCCGAAAAGCGCCCCGAAGCCGCGTCCATCGCAGAACTCCAGTTTCAATGGTGTCGCAAGCAGTCAGGAAGAAATGTGGCTCCCGAGCACAGGATCCGCAAGCAGACCCTGGTCAATAGATATACCGAGGAAAGGCGCCATGGCACATCAGATGTAACGGCTCGGCGCAAAAGCTGTGACGTCATACGATGGCGGTGTTCCCTTGATCATGGCGGCGATCGCGACGCCGGTCGCAGGGCCCGTGGTGAAGCCGATGTGCTGGTTGCCGAACGCCAGCCACAGGCCGGCATGCCGCGGCGCGTGGCCGATCATCGGCAGGCTGTCGGGCAGCGTCGGCCGCGCGCCGCGCCAGGTATCGCCGACCTGCTCGCCGAACTCGACCACCTCGCGCGCCAGCGGCTCCACCGCATCGATCTGGGCGTAGGACGAAGGCGCATCATGGTCGGTGAGTTCGACGCCGGAGGTGACGCGAATGCCCTGCTCCATCGGCGTCATCAGGAAACTGCCGTCGGCGTCATGGATCGGACGCCGCAATGTGCGCGCCGGGTTCGGCTTGAACTCACGATGGTAACCGCGTTCGAACGCCAGCGGCACGCGATAGCCGAGGGGCCGCAGCATTTCCGCCGACCACGGTCCGAGCGCGACCACGACATGGCGCGCGGAAAGCGCGCCATCGGCGAGCACCACGCGCCAGCCCTCGTCGAGAGGCACGATTGACTTGATGTCCGATTGACGGATCTCGCCGCCTGCGCCCGCGAACATCCGCGCATAGGCTTTCACCACCGCGCCCGGCGAATCGACCGAGGCGGTCTGCGAATGCAGCAGTCCCACTTTATAGACCGGTACAATGCCCGGCTCGAGCGCGGAAATCGCCTGGCGGTCAAGCAACTGGCTTTCGATACCAAATTCGCTCAGCAAGGCCTGTTCCCGCTTCGCCGCATCGATCGCGTCGCCGCGCCACGCCTTCAGCCAGCCGGTCTCGCGGATGCGGTGTCCCGCGCCCGCTTTCACGATCCAGTCCCGATGCAGTTGCAGCGATGCGCCGATCAGCCCGTGCAAAGCCGCCGCCCGCGGTCTGGTTCGAGACGGGATCGCATTGGCCAGAAACTGGAGCACCCATTCCGCGTTGCGAATCGACCAGCCGATATTCCAGCGCAGCGCCGCATTCCTGTTGGTCAGATATTTCGGCAGCGCGCTCCACAGCGACGGATTGTTCAGCGGCGATATCGAGCCGCTGGAGAGAATGCCGGCATTGCCGTAGGAGGTCTCGCTGCCGGGCTCACGCCGGTCGACGAGCACGACCGACAACTCCTGCTGCTGTGCGGCATAGGCCGCCGACACACCGACGATGCCCGCGCCGAGCACGATCACGTCCACTTTCTTGTTCGACATCTATTTCACCACCAGGGAATTTCGCATTCGCACCATCAGCGTCAGCCTGCCGCCGGGCGGCAACAGCGCCGCCACGCGGGGACGACTGCACGTCAAGACACGGCTTCCTCCGGGAGATCGGAAGGAAATTCGCCGAATGCCGCGACCATCTTTTCGGCATGTGGCGCACCTGCCACGGCCTCGATCAGTTCAAAGAACAGCGTCTTGTAGGACAGGATGATCACTCCCTCGGACCTCAGCCTCACCAACGCAGCATCGACATTACGCGCCGACGAGAACAGCAGTTCCTCGACCGCGAAAACCTCGAAACCCATTTCGAGAAGGCCGAGGCAGGATTGCAGGACGCACACATCGGTCTCGCAACCCGCAACGACGATTTGCGTCTTCTTCAGCCGTTTCAGATGGGCCCGGATCGGCTTCTCCTTGGTGAGGTCGAAGAAATCCTTCTCGAAAACCTTTGCGGCGCTGCCGAGCGGCGCCTTGATATCCTGCGGCACCGCGCCCTTGCGGTGGACTGGTCGCTCGAGTGTGACGACCGTCGGAATACGCATATACGCAAGAAGGCGCGCGAAGTTGCGCATGTTTTTGCGCAGGCGAGAGCGGTTGCGCGGCTCGAGCTGCGCCAAAAAGAAATCCTGATAGTCGATGATTGCGCCGCAACACCGATCGGCGTGGACGCGCTTAGGGGCTGACATGCCGCGACGATAGTTCGTCCGCCGCCGTTTGGCCAGAGACGGGGCTGCGTGAATGCCGCAGTCGGGCGATCGCGCTCGCGCATGACGCGACCCATCCGTAGACGCAGCTCCATGCCGGCTAGGTGAGATAGATCACGGTTCTATGTGGCATGAGTGGGGTTGATCATTCGGCGACACGATCGGCACGGGCCGAATGTGTGACTGCATTTTCAGGTCACACTGCACAATATGCCTGCGGAGGATCGACGATGAAGTTCATTTCAACTATCGCGGCGGCGATGGCGCTGATCACGACCATGGCGGCTTCTACACCCGGCCTGACGCAAGCCGGGCCTGCCTCGCCATCGGACCACCCGGCCCTGCTCGAAGAAATCACCTTCCTCGATATTCGCGCGCCGGGTGGAAACTACCGGCTGGAAGCCTTGATCGTACGGCTGGCCGCCGCGAAGGGACGGCTGCCGGTGGCTTTGCTCACGCATGGCAAGCCTCGGCTGCCGTCCGAACTCGTGAACATGCGCGCCCCGTTGATGGCGCCGCAAGCCCGCGACCTCGCCTATCGCGGCTATCTCGCTGTCGCCGTGGTGCGGCGAGGTTACGGGGTGTCGGGCGGGACGACGGGCCAACCCACCAATGCGGCCTATGCCAGATGCAATGATGCCGACCTGCGCCGCTATTTCTCGGTGGAGGCCGATGATCTCGAGCGCGCGCTGCGCGTCGTGGCCGGACGCGGCGATGCCGATGCGACGCAGGTGATCGCGATCGGCGGCTCCGTGGGAGGCGGCGCCGCGCTCGCGCTTGCGGCTCGCAATACCCCGGGGCTGAAAGCGGTCGTGAATCTCGCCGGCGCCATGCGGCTCACCGACGCCCAGGGGCAGCTCGCCTGTCCGCAGGATATGCCGATCGCGGCGCTGGCGTCGTTCGGCAGCCAGACAAGGACGCCGACGCTGTGGGTCTATTCGGAGAACGATGGCAATTTCGGGCCCGACGCCGCACGCAAGGTGCATGCGGCCTATGTTGCACAAGGCGGCGTCGCCACCTTGAAAATCGCTCCGTCGCTGCAACCGGCCGACGGTCACAACATCTTCGAACTTCCGGCAGGGCGGCAGCATTGGCTGGCGGCGCTCGATCCCTTCCTGCGCGCGCAGAACCTGCCGACCTGGAGTGCGCAACAGCTCGATGCCTTGATGCGGAAATATAATATGCCGGCGACCCGCCGACCCTGGCTCGAGGGATACTTCTCGCTCTACACCCCAAAAGTGCTGGTCCGCGCGCCGAATGGCGTCCCAAGCTATTCCGCAAGCACCGGCGGGCTTGAACCCGCGCAGAGATCCGCTTTGGATAGCTGCGAGAAGGCGGCCAAGATGGCCTGCAATCCGGCGATGAAGAATTTCGATATCGTGTCGACGCCGAACTGAAGGGCGCGGCCGTCGCGGCATCGACATCACCGTTGGAGCTTGCGGCGCGCTGCGCATGTGACGTCACGCGCGACGATCACGTCTTTCTGCGCGCCGCTGCAATCAGCCGCGATCAGAGATCGGTTCGCTCCTCGGAGATATCGCGGCGTTTTTCCATGTTGAAGCGGCCGGCATAAATGGGTCTGCCGCCGGTGGTTGGTCCCGGATATTGCACGATCAGGATATCGCCGCCCGTCGCCGTCTCGAACTTGCCTTCGAAATGCGGATCGGGATGAAAGATCATCGTGCCGGCAGTGTAGATGACGTCGTCGATCCTGAATTCGCCTGACAGGATGTACCAGACCTGCGCGAAATCGTGATTGTGAATCGGATGATGGGCACCGGGCTCCAGCCGCAGAATTCCGGCGTTTGGTTCGGTCGGCCGTTCCGGCCGCGGGTGAAACAGCATCTTGCCGGTTTCGCCCGGCCAACGGATGGTCTCCCACTCGAAATCGTTGATGTGCTTGGCCTCGTACGGCAAATGCTTGCCGCCGGCTGCATTGGACGCTGGTTGCATCGTCATTCTCCCTGGCTGATTTTGCTTTTGCTGGTTTTCCGCGTGCTGGATCTCGTCGGGGCCGCGGCACCGGCCACGCGCCACCAGTCGAAATGTTCGGAGGATTTGGCGTGCGAGGATTTGGCGACAACCATCAATATCCGCGCTTCATCGTCGCCGATATTGTCGGCGCGGTGCGGCAGTTCGGAATTGAGGAAGATGCCTTCGCCCGCCGCAAGCTCAAAGATTTCCGCGCCGACATGAAAGCGGATGCGGCCGGAGAGCACGTAGCAATATTCCTGCCCCGGATGCGACACCATCAGATCCATCCGGTTCTTGCGCGGGAACGATAGATGAAAGACCTCGAGGTCATCGTTCGGCATGCCGCCGGCAAACAGCCGCCAGCGATAGCCGGTGCTCGGAATGCTCTGGTCTTCGCCGCCGTCGCCGTGGCGATGCACGGTGATATCGCTGCGAAGCCGGTCCGGCGGATCGGCGAACAGTTCACTGACGCCGATGTCGAGCGCCTCTGCAATCTGGATCAGGTTGGCGACGGAGCTGGAGACCTGGCCCCGTTCTAAACGCGACACGAACGCATCCGAGAGCCCGGTGGCGTCGGCCAATTGCTTCAGTTTCATGCCGCGCCCCTCGCGCAACGCGCGGATGCGGCCGCCCAGCCTCACCAAGGCTTCGTCCTGGATTTTCATGGCATGGAGCATTTCCTGTATTTGCCTTATTGTCAATAAAAATTGCTTCACAAGCAATTTTCGATCCTAACAAACCGCAGTGGCGGCGCCTGTCGTTGATGCACCGCCAATCGCAACCCGGCATCGCGATCCCCGTTGATGAAGCTCACAACTGCGTTGCCGCCGGGAACGCAAGGATGTCTGGCCGTTCAACAGCGGGAGGCCGCAGCTTGCATCATGGACCCGCCAAAATTGCTACGGCTGCAATCTTCGGGAGGCCTCCATATGGAGAATAGCGTGAGGGAGTTGTTTGAGCGCTACGAGAACCTGTTCCGAATGGCGCTCGCGGATGAAATCGACATGGACAAGGTGGCATCCTCATACGCCGCCGCATTCGTCGCGGCGTCTCCGGCTGGCGTCAGCGTCGGCCAGAATGACGAGCACCTGAAGCAGGTGATGCTGCAGGGATTCGAAAACTATCGCCGAATTGGTACAAAGGACATGCGACTTCGCAATGTCCGTATCGCACCTATCGACGAGCACCACTGCCTGGCGCACGTCGCCTGGACCGGGATCTACGACCGAGGCAGCGAACCGGATATTTCCATTGATTTTGAGGTCCACTACCTGGTGCAGCAGCTTGAAGACGCGCCAAAGATATTTGGATGGGTATCGGGGGATGAACAAGCCGTTCTGAAGCAACACGGGATCACCTGAGGACCTTGCGAGAAACTGCGACCGGGGGCTCAGCCCATCGAGGTGCGGTGCAGCCTTCAGCGCTTGCGTGGTCGCGGCCGGCGCTCCGTCGGCTGCACGGGCGCGTAGAGGCGGACCAGCGCCTGCACCGTTGCGACCAGCCGCTCGCGCAGTCCCGGGGGTTCGACGACCTCGATGTCGGCGCCGAGCGCGATCAGGTCGGACGCGGCTCGCTCAAACGACTCGATCGGGATCGTGACGCCAAACCAGCCGCCGGCATCAACAGGCGTTGCCGTCTCGGCGGCCGCCTGAGCGACGCGTGAGCCGAGCACGTCGAGCCTGGCGAGGCCGCGCGCCGTCACGCGCAGCGTGGCGTTGGAATGATAGACGCTGGTTTCGAACGCGCGTGACGAGGTGACCCAGAAGCGCGCCAGGTCGAAATCCTTCCGCCGGTCGAACGACTCCTCGGTCACGGCAAGATCGATGAAATTGGAGACGCGATAGGTGCGCGGCTGGTCGCCGACCTGCGCAACGAGATACCAGATGCCCGCCTTGAGCACGAGACCGAGCGGCTGCAGCCGGCGTTCAACCGCGCCCTCGGCGCGCCGGTAGTGCACGTCGAGGCACTTCTCGTTCCACACCGCGTTGGCGATTGCCGGCAGCAGCCTCGCGTCATCGGCACCGCGGAACCAGCCAACGGGATCGAGGTGGAAGCGTGCGGCGACGCGGCCTGCGGTCGCGCGCGACCGTTCGGGCAATGCCGCGCTCAATTTCAGTTGGGCCGCGGTGAGCACGTCGGCGAGCCCGAGTTGCGCCGCCGGTCCCGGCAGGCCGGCGAGCGACAACGTCTCGGCCTCGGCGGGCGACAGGCCCGTGAGCTTGGTGCGGTAGCCGTCGAGCAATTGAAATCCGCCGCTCGGGCCGCGATCCGCATAGATCGGCACGTCAGCGGCGCTGAGCTGATCAACGTCGCGATAGATGGTGCGAACCGAAACCTCGAACTCGCTCGCCAGCTCTTCGGCCGTCATCCGGCCGCGGGCTTGCAGAAGCAACAGGATCGACAACAGCCGGCTCGCGCGCATTTCCGCAGCCTAGCAGAAAATACCTGACACATCCTGTCAGGTATGGCGGCGCATAATCAGAACAGCAATCGCCGACGCCGTCACGGGCTGGCGAGATACGGCAGAACACACTGAAATTACGAAGATATCCCTTCGAATGGCCGCAACACAGAGAACAGGAGACGATCATGTCGACATTGGTGTCAGAACGCCGTCAGCCGATCATCGCGCCCAGACTCCTGGACCGAGTCCCGGCGCAACGCTCGACCCCGCGGACATCGGCCACGCAGGAGCCCGCAGCCGCGGTTGCCGCTCCAGCGGTGGTGACGCCGCCCGCGAGCTGGAGCCTGATCCTGGGCTCGATCGTCGCCACGTTGCGCGTGTGGCGCCGCCGCAGCATGGCGCGCCGCGAACTCGCCAGCCTCGACGAGCGGATGCTCCGCGACATCGGCCTCGATGCCGGCACTGTCTACTACGAGGCAAGCCAATCATTCTGGCGAACCCCTCGCGATTGGCGAAATTGAGAAGCGTAACCTTTGTTCATCCGTGATGGGTTGGTTTCATCGGCAGGTTGGCACGATCCATTTCCTGCGATGTCGCCAATACCGGTTGCTTTGAGGACGGGAAACGGGTGGCTGTGCTGCGTACCCAACTGTTAGAGCGCCCTGACATAACCTTCTGGAGCGCTCGTCATGGAACTGAAAAACAAATCAATCATCGTCACTGGCGCAAGCAGCGGGATCGGCGCGGCAGCGGCTTTGCTGTTCGCAGCCGAGGGGGCCAATGTGGTCCTTGGCGCGCGCCGATCGGCGGAGCTGGAAACGCTTGCTGGCAAGATCAATCAAAGCGATGGCAGGGCTGTATTCCTTCCCGGCGATGTAAGGGATGAAAACTACGCCAATGCTCTCGTCGATCTCGCCATGAGGGAGTTCGGTGGGTTGGATGGCGCATTCAATAATGCAGGCATCGTGGGAGAGATGGGACCGGTCGCGGAGATGGGTATCGCCAATTGGAACGATGTCATTTCGGTCAATCTGACAAGCGCGTTCCTGGCCGCGAAAGCCCAGATACCGGTCATGAAGAAGCAAGGGCACGGCTCGATCGTCTTCACGTCTTCCTTTGTCGGCTTTAGTAATGGGGGAATGCCGGGAATGGGAGCCTATGCGGCGTCCAAGGCCGGGTTGATCGGCCTGGTGCAGTCGCTGGCATCCGACCACGCCGCAGATGGCGTCCGGGTCAATTCGCTGTTGCCGGGCGGCACGATCACGCCAAGCGGCGGCGAGGGAAATCTTCCGGTGATGGATTTCATCGCAAATCTGCATCCCATGAAGCGAATGGCGAATGCGAAGGAGGTGGCGCAGGCAGCCCTTTTCCTGCTGTCCGACCGGTCGACCTTCATGACGGGAAGCCCGATGATCGTGGATGGCGGCATCTCCGTTCGACTGACATAGATGCCGCACGCGCGTCGTCCGGTGACCGGTGACCTATGATGCGGTAGCGCTGCAACGCGTGCCAATCGGCAAATCTGCGACGGCGGATCGCGCTTGGCTGATCCGTCCGAGGTGCTAGTTGACGTCGCGCGTCAGTGATCGTCAGCCCCCTGGACCAACTCCATCAAACGCTTGGCCTCGGCATGGCAGCGCCAGTGCCATCCGAGCGCGGGACTCTTCGCGGGCCTGGTGGTTGCTTGAAGCCCAGCGCCTCCGAAGATCACAATCGTTTACGGCTTCCGCAGAATCTTCTCCATCGCTTTCCCCTTTGCGAGTTCATCGACGAGTTTGTCCAGGTAACGGATTTCGCGCATGGTTGGTTCGGAGATTTCCTCGACGCGGACGCCGCAGACGGTGCCTGTGATCAGGGTTCGTGAAGGGTTCAGCCGAGGGGCCTTTGCAAAGAAGGTTTCAAAGTCCGTTTTCTTTTCCAGTTGCGCTTTCAACTTTTCACCACGATAACCCGTCAACCACGCGATGATCTGATCGATTTCCGCTTTTGTGCGTCCTTTTTTCTCTGCCTTGGCAATGTACAGGGGATAGACGCTTGCAAAGCTCGTTGTATAGATCCGGTGTTTCGACATGTTGCCGTTTCCGCCTGCCGAGTCGACGCGCGCTCCTATGAGATTAGGTGCACTGCCACCATAATCCCATCGCCAATTCCTCCAGCGCTTCGGAATTCCTGCATGATACGGCGAAGACTCCACTTGGTTGAGCGCTGGCGGGTCAATATTCTGGGGACAAGGTTCCGAACGACATGGCCGGGGCGGCGCGTCCGCCTGGCGAATTCATGATCTCAACTGCCTCAGCACGGTGCCATGAGCCTTTCAGCCGACGCTCTGTACAAAATGTCCGACGTGGAATTGCTGGCCGCCTATGTCGAAGGCCGGCGACAATTCGTCGAAAAGAAATTCACCCGCGATACACACCGGGCGCGGCTGGATTGGATCAAGGCCAAGATGTTCACCGGCAGTTCGGGCGGGGTCACCGAGCGCAACATGGCTATCGACGTCTCGGAAGAGATTGCCCGCAAGGGTCAGGAATTGCGCGAGATGACGCGCGACCTCGACCTGCTCAAGGTCGAGGTCGACATCATCGCGATCGTCATTCGATCCCGCAGCGCATCGGCGCCGACGGGCGTGCAAGGCGAAGACCTGGGTGGAGGCGATCATCCCGAGCGCGAAGGCCGTTCCGGCTCGTCCGACTGACGGTGAGCACGCGACTGCAACTTGCAAGTAGCAATCAGACTGCCTCCAACATAGACAGTGAAGCCGTTGTGATGCATCCTCAAGCTGCGTGGGATCACTCCGGCTACTCGAACGGGGATGGCAATGGGGGCAGGCTGCGACGAACTTGTGATCCTCGTCCATGGAACGGGCGCGTCGCAGCGCGGCCCGAAGGGTCAGGAGCGCTGGTGGCAGCCGGAGAGCGCCTTCGCACAGGAAATACTGACCGAACTCTCCAGGCAGGCCTCGGACAATGCGGATCGGCACTTCCGGCTAGAGGCCTTCGTCTGGTCGGGCGCCAACTCCGAGCGTGAACGGCGAATCGCCGGCCAGACTCTCGCCGAGCGGCTGAAGGATCTGGAAGGCAGACGTATCCCCTTTCACCTCGTCGGCCACAGCCATGGCGGGTCGGTCATTTGGCACGCGATGCGACGCATGCTTCGGGATGGGCGGCCGCGATCGCTGCGAAGCTGGACCACCGTTGGCACCCCCTTCCTAACCTTCGGCGACAGAGGTGCGTTCTACCTGGTGCTATTCCTCTTCCTTTCGCTCTTCACGGTTGGCATGGCCTACCTCCTGCTCGGCTCGTTACCTGGCATCTATGCAACCGAGCTTGGACGCATCGTTCGCGATGTACCGCCCCTCGCTCTGGTCGGCGCGCTTGCGGGCGGTGCGGTAGTGGTTGCGCTCGTGGCCTATTCGCTCGTGGTGTTCGCGCTCCAGCTGTGGAGGCGAGTGCATGGCCGCTCGCGACAGATCTCGGCGCACGACGCTGTTTTCCTGGGCGAGCGGTGGCTCCCGCTGGCGCATCCAGAAGACGAGCCGATCAACGCCCTCCGCGCGTCAGTCATACAGCCAGCGGAGCCGTTCATGCCCCGATTGAAGGCAGGGCTCGGCGTTCGGGAAGCGGGGAAATTCGAGACCGCGCGCGAGGAAGGGCCTGCCGACAGGAGGCCGGCCCGCCCGCCCATCACGCTCGGCACCGCAGCAACTGCGGTGGTATCGCTGATCGCCGCGCCGTTCTACAACAGGATCGTAGCTCCGCTGCTGGACCAGTTCCTGTGGGAGACCGCGAAGCAGGTCGCCCAGGGGAATGATGTCGCGGGCGAGTGCCTGATCCGCTGCGACCGTGCGCCTCCCGAACTCCTCTCTTGTTGGAAAGAGGGTTCGCCGGACTTTCTCGCCAAGCTCTCCACCCTGGCGGACTCCTCGGCGGCAGGCACCGCACGAAACATCCGCAGCCGGCTTGCGGCGATCGGCGAGGGAACCTCGCCCGTGTCTGCGTTCAGCAGCGCGCTCTCCTGGAGAGAGGTGATTCACACGGCCTACTTCGAGCCGGGATGCGGCGTCGCCGCGATCGTTGCGCAGAGGATAATTGAGAGCGGCGGCGTTGCCGGGGCGGCGGGGCCGACCTCTTCCGCGGCATCAGCGGGGCCGGCAAGTCGCAAGCAGCGGCTGTTCCGGCCACGATATCTATACCTGGCGCTGACCGGCGCGGCGGCCGCGGTTTGCGCTGCCGCGTCCATCTCCACTGTAGCCATCGAACGGGCTTGGCTCTGGCCATACACGAACGCGTTCCAGATCGACCGAATCTACACGAGCCTGTTCGAGGCGCGAGCCACATCGCTTCGCCTCATGCAGGGGCTCGACAAAATTCTGATCCACTGGGTGCTGCTCGACCGCACCGAGATGGCGATATCCACCGCACTGAAACTCGACGACATGATCCGATACATGGGCGTGAACGCCAGGCTTGAGCGACTGCAGGACATCGCCTTCGCCATTGGCGCGAAAGGCTCGGCGGCCGATCTCGCTCTTCTCCTTCGCAGCGACTTTTGCGCGAAGAGGGGACCCTCCTGCCTCGAGGGCCGGAACAAGGATGAAGTGACCGCATATCTCCTGGCGCACGCGGCTGCTGGCGGACGGGCAGCGGGAAACGGCTTTCACCGAATCCCGGAGAAGCAACTCGAGGAGATGGTGTCAAAGGCGAGCCGGGATACCTGGTCGCCGGAGTATCTCGTACGCGTGATGCTGCATGCGGGAGCCTTCGAACTGGCGGAGCGCTTCGCCGCGGTTAATTCGTCGTTCTGTGACGGAGTCAGAGATTGGGCGCGTGAGTCTCCCGACGGAGTCCCGACCAATAGCATTCCGAGCAAGCTGCGAGACTGTCTGGATGCGCCGATTGAGGACTATGTGGCGGGACAAAGCCACGATTACCGAAACTACTTCTCGCTTCCTTCGACGGTTCTGCGTCAAGTTATCAAGGCCCTTCCGGGTTCCGAGTTGAAGTCCTGCAAATCAGAGGTTCTTGGCGCAGCCAATGCGATGATCCGTTGCGAGGAAGACCGGAAAAATCTCACTCCCATCTTCAAAGACATGCAGCAGCGCGAGCTTACGTATAGTCCAGCGACGCCGGCACATGCGCTGCTTACAGAAATCTCCAATTACGGCAGCCGGTACGGCAGTGACCTGCCGTCCTGTCTCTCTCCGCTGGACAGCCGGATCGCGTACCTGCAGCTCTGCCTTCGACGGGCAAGCGAGCCGGCGTCGCCGGATACGCGGAGCGAACCTCCGATCCCATCTGCCGAGGAGGACCGTTTGTCGTGGTGGACATCCGATGTCTGGAAATCAGGAGCTGAGCAGCAGTCCCCGATCTGCCGCGAAGACGTCGCCGCGATAGGCAGCGGATATGGAGGGAAGATGCTGGCGATGAATCGCCGGCTGGACGAACTCACGCCGCGCGACCGTGAGGAGGTGAAGCGGCTGGTCACGCTTCGGACCGATTACGAGCTCAAACAGCCGCAGTTCATCGATCCTACGACAGCCGGCAAAATGGACATCGCCGACGCCAGGTGCGGATGGGCCAGCTTGGCGCTGGCCTGGACGTGGCTCGGGCATGAAAAGCAGTCCACAAAACTTCTCGACGCAGTGCTGCCGAAGCAATCGCCGGCCTCCGGCACCCAGATGCTCGACTTCTATCTCGGCATTGCGGATGCCCTGGCCAAACGCGCTCCCGCGCAGGCCAAGCGGTTTCTCGACGGGTCCTTCGACCTGGTGGACGATAACGATCCTGCCCTGTTCCGCAAATCGAGCGACGGATCGATCGATGATTTCTTCGTCTATGGAAAGTCGGACATTGCCCGGCTATATGCCGACATCGGCGAGTATCGCCTCGCGGCCGCGACGAACAACATGGTCGACCGGTTCAACGAGGGGGCTGTGTCCGCTTATCTGACCATCCTCGAATCGGAAATCCGAAGCGCCGCGCGATACGCTGATGCGGTCCTGAAGGCGGCCTTGCGCTCACCGCGCCCACCCGGCTTCCGGCTGAACTGACGCGACGGTCGAAGCTCGAAAGCTGCCCCCTGGTGCCCATCTTATTCTGGAGTGGTAGCAAAATGGCGCCCCGCGCTCGATGAAGATGGGGCACTACTGCTTCGCCGTAGCACTGAGATTGTGAGACGCTCGATCAGCGCACGTTGGCGTCAATGGCGTATTCCGAAATGGCGCGCCCGAAGAGATTCGAACTCCTGACCCCCAGATTCGTAGTCTGGTGCTCTATCCAGCTGAGCTACGGGCGCGTTTTTCGCTAGGGCCATCGTGGGCTAGTCGCCCCGATGCATCCGAATGGTGTCGGAAACGTCGCGAAAGAGCGCTTTAGCTACCCGCTCCGCGTTCGATTGGCAAGCTCCGGAGCGCGGGTTTTGGCAAACGATTTGGCCGGGGCAAACCGGCCAGATCGGTCACAAAAGGCAGCAAATAGCGTGACTTACGCCCGTGCCCGCTCGTTGCGGACGCTTTGCAGTTCCACCGGGCGGTCGGGAATCGAGATCCGGAAGGTGGCGCCGATGGTGCCTTCGACCAGATGGATATCGCCGCCATGGGCGCGAACCAGTTCGGCGGCGATGGCGAGGCCAAGCCCGCTGCCGCCGGGCCGGCCGGAGGTCTGGAAGGCCTCGAACAAATGCTCGCGCGCCCGCGCCGGCACGCCGGGGCCGGTATCGGAAACCTCGATGATCGCGACCGCGCCTTCGCGGCGGCCGGTGATGCGGATCTGCAGCGCCGCCGCATCGTCCTTCGGACGGGACTCCAGCGCCTGCGCGGCGTTGCGCACCAAATTGAGCAGCACGCGGAACAGCTGATCGGGATCGGCGTCCACAGTGAGCCCGCGTTCGATCGCGCTGACCCAGGCGATCGAGGCGTCGGCGGCAATGCCTGCGGATTCGCGCACTTCGGCCACCACGGGCTCGATCAGGATCATGCGGCGGTCGGGGGCAGCTTCCTGCACGCGGCCGTAGGAGAGCGTCGACTGGCAGAAATCGATGGCGCGCTCCAGCGAACGCATCAGCTTTGGCGCAAAGCGCTGCACCCGCGGATCGGGCACGCTGGCGAGCTGGTCCGACAATAATTGCGACGACGCCAGAAGATTGCGCAAATCATGGTTGATCTTGGAGACCGCAAGGCCGAGCGCGGCGAGCCGGCTCTTTTGATGCAGCATCGACACCAGGTCGCGCTGCATGTCGGACAATTCGCGCTCCACGACCCCGATCTCGTCGCCGCGCTGGCTCGGCACGATGATTCGCGCCGAACTTTCCGGGTTTTCATGGAAACCGACCAGGTTCGCGGTCAGCCGCCGCATCGGCCGCACGAACAGATGATGCATGGCGAAATAGACCAGCGCCGCTGTCAGCATGGCGATCGCCAACGAGACCAGGAGCGTGTTGCGCGAGAAGCGGTACATCGCCTGCCGCAGCGGCGCCTCGTCGACAACGACCTCGATGAATTGCCCGCCGCCGGGCGCAGGCCCCACCACGCGGATCACATGATTATCCGTCTCCAGCATGGTTTCGATGGAATCGACGATGGCGGACCATACCGTGATGGTCCGCATGTCGATGTCATGGTCGATCGCCGTCGGCAAATCGGCGCTGGCGAGCAGGCGGCGCTGCTGCCCCATCTTGATGGCGACCGCGCGGGCGCCGACGCTCTTCAAAATCTGCCGCGCCAGCGATTCAGGGACCATGCCCGAGGGGGCGGCGTCCAGCACCAGCGCCGCGGTGCTCGCCGCGGCAATGCGGTCGTTCAGGCGGTTGATGCGGAAATTCGCGATCGCGGGCACGTAGATCATCAGGCCGGCGATCATGACGAGGGGAATGGTGAGCAGCAGCAGCTTGCCGGACAGGCCGAGCCGGCGCGGCGTCGTGGGCCGCGGCGCTTCAATGGTCGGCTGGTCGTCGGTCGCTGACACGAAATATCCGCCTTGATAACCTTGTTTGACGCGCAGGATCGGACCTTAGGATCGGCCTCATTGCCGCCGCCCGCACGCTGATTTGCGAGGATGCGTTCCGGCCACGGACCGGTCAAATTACCGATCGCTAATGTCCGCCGGTTCCGATGACTGGGGCGAGCTGCCGTCCCGTCCCTAAAAACCCCGCGAAAACAATAATATTCGCCCCAATTGTGCCATTTCAAAGAAGCCCGATTGTGGCACCGCGCAACATTGACGAAAACAGGTCGCTCCCGTATAAGCCGCGCAATTGTCCGCTATGGCCCGGTTCTTTCCGGGGGCGGCTCATTTGGGGCCGTCAATGGCCCGTCTTGGGCCGGCCAGCATTACCGGACTTACCATCAATTCAGCGGCAGTTTGCAATTCAGCGGCAGCTTGCCAGGTTAGCGGAGAACTACCCGTGAAGCGGACTTATCAACCCAGCAAACTGGTGCGCAAGCGCCGTCACGGCTTCCGCGCCCGTCTCGCCACGACCGGCGGCCGCAAGGTTCTCGCTGCGCGCCGTGCGCGTGGCCGCAAGCGTCTGAGCGCCTGAGCCGGACGTCTCCGGAGACCTTATTATGGATCGGCTAAGGCAGCGGGCGGACTTCCTCGCCGTTGCCAATGGCGCGCGAGCCAACAGCGCCGCCTTCGTGGTGCAGGGACGCTGCCGCGACGATGATGGCCCGATCCGGATCGGTTTTACCGTTACCAAAAAGAACGGTACCGCTACCGAGCGTAATCGTATCCGGCGCAGGCTTCGCGAACTGGTGAAGCGGCTGGACGTCATACCGATGCGACCGCACCATGATTATGTGCTAGTCGGGCGGCGCGCGGCGCTGCACCGCGACTTTACGACCATGCTCGACGACCTTCGCCAGGCGCTGCTTCGCCTCGACCGGCAGCCGGCAAAAGTGGCCAAAGCGCTTCCGAACGAAGGCGCTACCGGTTCGCGTCAAGACAACGCGTCCAAGACACCAAGATAAAGACGACGGCGCGAGCCGGAACCCGAGTTGAATGACGAGACCTTGAAACGATGACCGACAATCGCAACACCATCCTCGCCGTCATTCTGTCCGGCCTCGTGCTGATTGCGTGGCAATATTTCTACAACGCGCCGCAGATGGAACGGCAGCGCCTGCAGTCGCAGACCCAGGCCGAGCTCGCAAAATCCTCGCCGCAGACAGCGCCGGGCTCCACCACCACGCCGACGCCAGGTTCGGCGCCGTCCGCCACCACACCCGCCCAGCCGAGCGTGGCCGCGCCCGTCATCAGCCGCGAGGCCGCGATTGCCGCAAGCCCCCGCGTCAAGATCGACACGCCGCGGGTGACGGGCAGCATCGCATTGAAGGGCGCCCGCATCGACGATCTCGCATTGGTGCAATACCGCGACACCGTCGACCCCAAATCACCTGCAATCGTGCTGTTCTCTCCGTCGAACACCGCTCATCCCTATTATGCCGAGTTCGGCTGGGTCGGGGCCGCAGGCTCGACGGCACGGCTTCCCGACCGCGATACGGTGTGGCAGCAGGAAGGCTCCGGCGCGCTGTCACCGACCCACCCGGTGACGCTGAAATGGGACAATGGCGAAGGCCTCACCTTCCGCCGCACCATTTCGATCGACGACCGCTATCTGTTCAGCGTCAAGGACGATGTCACCAATGTCGGCACCGCGCCGGTCACGCTCTATCCGTTCGCCCTCATCTCTCGTCACGGCACGCCTGAGGTCTCGGGCTATTACATCCTGCATGAAGGCCTGATCGGCTATCTCGGCGACAAGGGCCTGCAGGAACACGGGTACAAGGCCGTCGCCGAGGCGCCGGTGCTGGGCAGTGGCGGCCGAGGCTTCGAGTTCAATGTCACCAATGGCTGGCTCGGCATCACCGACAAGTACTGGGCTGCGGCGCTGTTGCCTGACACGTCGGCGCGCCTGAAAGCCCGCTTCCTCGCCGAACCGGGCGCCAAGGTCCGTTATCAGACCGACTATTTGCAGGATCCGCAGACCGTCGCGATCGGCGGCACCGGCAGCACCAACGCGCGGCTGTTCGCCGGCGCCAAGGAAGCCAACGTCGTCGGCATCAACTTTCCCTTCGCCGGCCACGGCGGCTACAACAAGCAGCTCGAGCTCAACCATTTCGACCTGTTGATCGACTGGGGCTGGTTCTACTTCATCACCAAGCCGATGTTCCTGGCGCTGGATTACTTCTTCCATTTGGTCGGCAATTTCGGCGTCTCGATCCTGCTGGTGACGGTGCTGGTGAAGCTCTTGTTCTTCCCGCTCGCCAACAAATCCTACGCCTCGATGGCCAAGATGAAATCGGTGCAGCCGCAACTGGCCGCACTGAAGGAGCGCTATCCCGACGACCGCCAGAAGCAGCAACAGGAGATGATGGAGATCTACAAGAAGGAGAAGATCAACCCGGTCGCCGGTTGTCTTCCCGTTCTGTTGCAGATCCCGGTTTTCTTCTCGCTCTACAAGGTGCTGTTCGTCACCATCGAAATGCGCCACGCGCCGTTCTACGGCTGGATCAAGGACCTCTCGGCGCCCGATCCGACCACGATCTTCAATCTGTTCGGGCTGATCCCGTGGGATCCCATGGTGCTCGGACCGCATGTCGGCCCGTATCTGATGCTCGGCGTCTGGCCGATCATCATGGGCATCACGATGTGGATCCAGATGAAGCTCAACCCGACGCCGCCGGATCCGACCCAGAAGATGATCTTCGACTGGATGCCGCTGATCTTCACCTTCATGCTGGCGGGCTTCCCGGCGGGTCTCGTGATCTACTGGGCCTGGAACAACCTGCTGTCGGTGCTGCAGCAGGGCTTCATCATGCGCAAGAACGGCGTGAAGGTGGAGTTGTTCGACAATCTCAAGGCGACGTTCGCCAAGAAGGCCGATTCAAAAACCTGACGACCGGCATCTGGTTGTTGGACGCGGATACTCCCAACTCGTCATGCCCGGCCAGAAGCGCGAAGCGCGTCTTCGCGCTAGACGTGCCGGGCATCCACGTCTTTGGGACCCGCGAAAAGAGTAGACGTGGATGGCCGGGACAAGCCCGGCCATGACGAAGAACAGGAAACCTTCGCATGACCGCGGAAACCGATGCGAAGCTGATCGAAGAGGGGCGAAAACTGTTCGCCGGCGAGTGGCAGTTCGTCTGGGCCTCGCCGTCGATTGAAACGCTGCCGCCGATGGCCAGCGTGGAGGTGGCGTTTGCCGGCCGTTCCAATGTCGGCAAATCGAGCCTCATCAACGCGCTGACCGGCCGCAACGCGCTGGCGCGCACCTCGCACACGCCCGGACGCACCCAGGAACTGATCTTCTTCGAAGGCCCTGAGAACGCCGGGCTGCGCCTGGTCGACATGCCCGGCTATGGCTACGCCTCGGCGCCGAAGGCCAAGGTCGCGTCCTGGACCAAGCTGATCCATCAATTCCTGCAGGGGCGCGCCACGCTGGCGCGGGTCTATGTGCTGATCGATGCCCGCCACGGCATCAAGGACGTCGACCAGGACGTGCTGAAGACGCTCGATAAATCCGCCGTGAGCTATCAGGTGGTGCTGACCAAGGCCGATCAGGTCAAGCGCACAGAGCTCGAAAAGCACGTCGAAGAGACCACAGCCGCGCTCGCCAAACATCCCGCCGCGTTTCCGGACGTGCTGGTGACCTCCTCGCGCGATGGCAGCGGCATGCCGGAATTGCGCGCGGCGATGGTGCGTCTGCTCGGTGAGCGCAGCTGATGTCACGCGCCTGTCGCATCCTGATCGTGCTGGCCGCCATCATGGGCGCCGATGGCGTGATGCTGGCGGCGGCCTCCGCGCATCAGGCCGACGCGTCGCGGCTGGCGTCGGCGTCATCGATGTTGCTGTTCCATGCCACCGCCGTTCTCGCTGCGGTGGCGTTGGCCGAACGTGACCTCATCCATATCAGAATCGGCATCGTGGCCGCCTTCGGCTTCGTCATCGCGGCCGGCCTGTTCGCCGGCGACCTGACGCTGCGGCAATACGCCGGACACGGCCTGTTTCCGATGGCCGCGCCAACCGGCGGGACGTTGTTGATTCTGAGTTGGCTGGCGGTCGCCGTGGCTGCGGCGTGGCCGAGGCCCCGGTAACCACCTTTTAGCCTGCGTGAAGCCAAGCGAAATCCGGGCTACGGAATTGCACGCCCACTTTGCGCCCTGCCCGCCAATCAGCTAGAACCCGGCCCGACATCTGGAAATGACGAGAGCCGCTTCATGACCGACTCGCCAAATATCAGCCCGCTCGACCAGGCCCGCATCCTGTCCGAGGCGCTGCCGCACATGCAGCAATATGACGAGGAAACCATCGTCATTAAATATGGCGGCCATGCCATGGGCGCCGAAGATCTGGCCAAGGCTTTCGCCCGCGACATCGTGCTCCTGGAGCAGACCGCGATCAATCCGGTGGTCGTGCATGGCGGCGGGCCGCAGATCGCGACCATGCTGAAGCGGCTCGGCATCCAGTCCGAATTCGCCGCGGGCCTCCGCATCACCGATGCGGCGACGATCGAAATCGTCGAGATGGTGCTGGCCGGTTCGGTCAACAAGCAACTGGTCGGCTACATCAACGAAGCCGGCGGCAAGGCCGTCGGCCTCAGCGGCAAGGACGGCAACATGGTCAAGGCGTCGAAGACGACGCGCACCATGGTCGATCCGGATTCCAACATCGAAAAAGCTGTCGATCTCGGTTTCGTCGGCGACCCCGACAAGGTGGACCTGACCCTGCTGAACCAGCTGATCGGCTATGAGCTGATCCCGGTGCTGGCGCCGCTGGCGACCTCGCATGACGGGCAGACACTGAACGTCAACGCCGACACCTTTGCCGGCGCGGTGGCCGGCGCGCTGAAGGCAAAACGCCTGCTGCTGCTGACCGACGTTCCCGGCGTGCTCGACAAGTCCAAGAAGCTGATTCCGGAACTGTCGGTGAAGGATGCGCGCAAGCTGATCGCCGACGGCACGATTTCCGGCGGCATGATCCCCAAGGTCGAGACCTGCATCTATGCGCTCGAACAGGGCGTGCAGGGCGTCGTCATCATCGACGGCAAGACACAGCACGCCGTGCTGCTCGAATTGTTCACCAATCAGGGTACCGGCACGCTGATCCACAAGTGACAAGCGCGATCTCCCCGCCCGCGAAGCTCACGCGCCGCTTCCGCGCCAGAATGCGGCGGTATGGGAGGCGCACGGTCCTGGCGCTGCCGGCGGCCACGATCTCGCTGTTCGTCTCGTCGTTGCCGGCGCTGGCCGATCTCAAGCTTTGCAACCGTATGAGCTATGTGGTCGAGGCCGCAATCGGCATCGACGACAAATCGGCGACCGCCACCCGGGGTTGGTTTCGCATCGATCCCGCCGCCTGCCGCGTGGTGCTGCAGGGCGCGCTGACCGCGGATCGGGTCCTCCTCAATGCACGCGCGCTCGGCGTCTATGGCGCCTCGCCGGTCGCGCAGGGCGGCAACGACACGCTGTGCATCGCGCCGGAGAATTTCGTCATCGCCGCCGCTCGCCAGTGCCGCTCCGGACAGACCCCGGCACCCTTCACACAGATCACGCCAACGAAAACCGACGACGGCAATCTGGTGGCCTATCTCGCCGAGGGCAGCGAGTATGACGACGAACAGGCGCGCCTGGCCGGAATCCAGCGGCTGCTGGTGATCGCCGGCTATGACGCCGCCCCGATCGACGGCGTCGATGGCCCGAAGACGCAGGCCGCGCTGAGCGCCTTTCTCAGGAATCGCGGGCTTAGCCCCGACATCGTGCAGTCGCCGAACTTCTTCGCCACCATGATCGACGCGGTGCAGTCGCCGTCCGCCACCGGCCTGACTTGGTGCAACGACACGCCGCACAAGATCATGGCCGCGGTCGCCACCGACGACGGCAAGGCCGTGACCAGTCGCGGCTGGTATCGGATCGATCCCGGCAAATGCCTGCATCCCGACCTGACCGGCCAACCGAAACAGGTGTTCAGTTTTGCCGAGGCTGTCGACGGCGAGAATCGCACGGTCAAGCTCAAGGACAAGCCGCTGAACTGGGGCGGCACCAGGGAGCTCTGCACCCGCGAGAGCAAATTCGAAATCAACGAACAGGGCGATTGCGGCAGCCGTGGCCTCAGCCCGATCGGCTTTGCCGTCGTCGACATGACGGGCGGCGGCAGGACGCTGCGGTTCGCGATGCCATGATGCAGTCTATCGTCGTCCCGGCGAAGGCCGGGATCCATAACCACCGATCTGAGTTTTGGCTGATGGCGGCGCCACAAGAAAAGGCAATTCACACTGTGCTCAACAAGAATCTACACGGCGTATGGGGCCCGGCCTTCGCCGGGACGACGGTGGAGAGCGAATCATGATCTCCCCCCGCGCATTCACCCACATCGAAACCTGGGTGTTCGACCTCGACAACACGCTGTACCCGCATCACGTCAACCTGTGGCAGCAGGTCGACGCCCGCATCGGCGAGTTCATCAGCACCTACCTGAAGATCTCGGCAGAAGAAGCGCGGGTGCTGCAGAAGGATTATTACCGCCGCTATGGCACCAGCATGCGCGGCATGATGACCGAGCACGGCGTGCACGCCGACGATTACCTGGCTTACGTGCACAAGATCGATCATTCGCCGCTGGAGCCGAATCCCGCGATGGGATCTGCGATCGCCAGACTGCCGGGGCGCAAGCTGATCCTGACCAACGGCTCGACCGACCATGCCGGCGCGGTGCTGGCGCGGCTCGGCATTGGCGAGCATTTCGAGGCGGTGTTCGATATCATCGCCGCCGAACTGGAGCCGAAGCCGGCGCCGCAGACCTACCAGAAATTCCTCAGCCTGCACGGCGTCGATCCCACGAAATCCGCGATGTTCGAGGATCTCGCCCGCAACCTCGTGGTGCCGCACGAGCTCGGCATGACCACGGTGCTGGTGGTGCCTGACGGCGCCAAGGAAGTGGTGCGCGAGGACTGGGAACTGGAAGGCCGCGACGCCGCCTATGTCGATCATGTCACGGACGATTTGACGGGGTTTTTGGAAGGGTTGGCGCGGGGTTAGGCGCGCCATCTCCCCGCGTCGTCTCGGGCTTGACCTCAGATGCGCAATTGCGCATCGGGGGACCCATACGCCGCGGCCGATATTACGAGGCGCTGCGGGTAGATACCTTCTTCAAATCATAGCTCCCTGTGGTTATGGGTCCCGGCTCAAGGCCGGGACGACAGCAGAGCAAGCCTTGACTCTCCCGCGCCAAATCCCGAAAAAGCCTTCCAATTCGCTTCACAATTAGCCCGATTGCTCCGAGGAAATCCCGATGTCCCTGTCCGCGCTGGAATCCACCGTCAACACCGCGTTCGATGCCCGAGACGGCATCTCGACATCGACCAAGGGTGAGGTGCGCGAGGCTGTCGATCATTCGCTCGAACTGCTCGACAAGGGTGAGGTGCGCGTTGCCGAGCGCGCGGCCGACGGCAAGTGGAAGGTCAATCAATGGCTGAAGAAGGCCGTGCTGCTGTCGTTCCGCCTCAACGACATGGGCGCTATTCCCGGCGGCCCCGGCAAGGCGACGTGGTGGGACAAGGTGCCGTCGAAGTTCGATGGCTGGGGCGAGAACCGTTTTCGCGATGCGGGCTTCCGCGCGGTGCCCGGCGCGATCGTGCGCCGCTCGGCCTTCATCGCCCGCAACGTCGTGCTGATGCCGTCCTTCGTCAATCTCGGCGCCTATGTCGATGAAGCCACCATGATCGACACCTGGTCCACGGTCGGGTCCTGCGCACAGATCGGCAAGCGCGTGCACATTTCCGGCGGCGTCGGCATCGGCGGCGTGCTGGAACCGCTGCAGGCCGAGCCCGTGATCATCGAAGACGATTGCTTCATCGGCGCGCGCTCGGAAGTCGCCGAAGGCGTGATCGTGCGCAAGGGTGCGGTACTCTCGATGGGCGTGTTCCTCGGCGCCTCCACCAAGATCGTCGACCGCGACACCGGCGAGACCTTCATCGGCGAGGTCCCGGAATATGCCGTGGTCGTGCCCGGCAACCTGCCGGCGCGTCCCTTGAAGAACGGCCAGCCCGGCCCATCCACCGCCTGCGCCGTCATCGTCAAGCGCGTCGACGAACGCACCCGCGCCAAGACCAGCATCAACGAGCTGCTGCGCGACTAGGATAGCGGGCTGATTCTCAGCCATGCCTGAGGCACGCAAGCGCCCGCAGTCCCTGCGCGACATTCCGGGCGGGGTGTGGGCGCTGGGCTTCGTCTCGATGCTGATGGACATCTCATCGGAGATGATCCATGCGCTGCTGCCGATCTACCTCGTCACCGTGCTCGGCACGTCGATGGTCACGGTCGGCATCATCGAAGGCATTGCGGAAGCGACCGCATCGATCACCAAGATCTTTTCCGGCGCGCTTTCCGATTGGCTCGGCAGGCGCAAATGGCTCGCGGCGTTTGGCTACGGCCTTGCGGCGCTGACCAAGCCGATGTTTCCGCTGGCGCCGACGGTCGCCTGGCTGGTCGCGGCGCGCTTCATCGATCGGGTCGGAAAGGGTATCCGGGGCGCGCCACGCGACGCGCTGGTGGCGGACATTGCGCCGCCCCATCTGCGCGGCGCAAGCTTTGGCCTGCGCCAGTCGCTCGACACGATCGGAGCTTTCGCCGGCCCCTTGCTGGCGATCGGCCTGATGTGGCTGACCGCGGACAATTTCAAGGCGGTGTTCTGGTTTGCGGTCATCCCCGCCTTTCTGTCCTTGGCCTTGATCATCTTCGCAGTGCGCGAGCCCGACCGCCCCGCAGGCTTGCGCAAGGTGCGCAACCCGATCAGCCTTGCCGAAATCAGGAATCTCGGTGCGGCCTATTGGTGGGTGGTGGCGGTCGCGACGGTTTTCACACTGGCGCGCTTCAGCGAAGCCTTCCTGATCCTGCGCGCGCAGGGTGTCGGCATGCCGCTCACCCTGGTGCCCGTGGTGCTGGTGCTGATGAACGTGGTTTACGCCGCCGCCGCGTACCCGGCCGGCGTATTGTCGGACCGCGTCAATCGCGTCACCGTTCTGGCTATCGGCATCCTGGTGTTGGTCGCCGCCGATATCGCGCTCGCTTTGCTGCCTTCGCTCACTGGGGTCGCGCTCGGCGTCGCGCTGTGGGGCCTGCACATGGGATTGACCCAGGGGCTGCTGGCGGCGCTGGTGGCGGATACCTCGCCTCCCGAACTGCGGGGCACGGCCTTCGGATTTTTCAACCTACTGGGCGGCTTTGCCATGCTGGCGGCCAGCGTCATGGCCGGGGCGCTGTGGGATCGTGCGGGGCCGGAAGCCACGTTCTTCGCCGGTGCCGGCTTTGCGCTGGTGGGCCTGCTGGCGGTGCAGGCCCGAACCAAAGCAGGCCGAATCGAACCAAAATAGCCGGGGTGCGACCAATATTCCGGAACCGCGGCGTTTTTCCGCCGTCCGGAGGTTGCGATGGATTACGCCCGTTTACTGTTCAGTTTCAATGGCCGCATCAACCGCGCCAGGTACCTTGCCGTCCAGCTCGCGCTCCTGACCTTCTGGCTCGTGCTTTGGCTGAAATCCCCGTTCGGGCAATGGGAGGTTTTGCAAGCCGGCGCCGTCATCGCGATGCTCTGGATCAACGCCGCCACGACGGCCAAGCGGCTTCACGACCGCAACAGGAGCGGCTGGTGGGCGATTGCGGTGCTGATCGTGAACCCGCTCTCCTACGTTTATTATGCTCTGTTCTTCGGGCTCTATTTCGGCGTTGATGTTTCGGCCGCGCGGGAGATGCTGCTCGTGATGGGTGCAGTGGCGCTGTCCGTTCTGCAAACCTGGATGGTCATCGAGCTGTTTTTCCTGATCGGAACCGATGGCCGCAACCGGTTCGGAGCCGATCCGACGCGCTCTGCCAAATTGCCGGTCATGTCGCACCCGCAATCGTTCGGCGTTCCGGACTTTCTGCTGCAGCGTGCCGGCCCGGTCGCACGTGGTTGATACCTGGCTGGTAGCTCGGAGTTACGCGCGCATGGATTACGTCTGGTACCTGTTCAGTTTCGAAGGTCGAATCAACCGCGCCAAATGCTGGCTGGCGGTGCTGATCGTCATCAGCTGGATGATATTCCTGGGTCTGACGCTGATGGGCATCGCCCATCTGTTCGGCGCGGAATTGCCGAGCAAACTCAGCTTTAGCACCGAGCAAATCTTCTATGTCGTCGATCCAGAAGCTTGGCGGTCGTTGTCGTCGACCAATCGCACCAGCCTCCTGATCTATGTAATCGGAACGCCGCTGTTCCTGTGGGTCTATCTGGCGACCTCGGTCAAGCGGCTGCATGACCGCAACAAGAGCGGCTGGTGGATGCTGCTGTTCTTCGTGATGCCTGGTCTTTACAGCCAGTTCGGTAACCGGCTCGAGGCTTTACTCGACGATTCCTACTTCGCGATACCGCTGAGCCTGAACGCGTTCGTATTCACCGTGTGGGGTTTCGTCGAGCTGTATTGCCTCAAGGGCACCACCGGGACCAACGCCTACGGCGCCGACCCGCTGGCGCCGGTCGATATGCGGCCCGCATGGGACCAGCAAAGCGAGATCGAAATGGTGCCGCACAAGGCTGGCCCGCCGCCGGTTTGGCGTGTTAAGCCGGGGTATGAATGACGCCGTTTCCATCACCCGCGACCTCATCCGCTGCCCATCCGTAACCCCTGCCGATGCCGGCGCGCTTGGCGTTCTCGAGAACATCCTCAAAGCCGCCGGCTTCGAGGTGCATCGCATTACATTCGGCGAGCCCGGCACAGCTGACATCGACAATCTCTATGCCCGCATCGGCGATAGTGCCCCGCACATCACCTTCGCCGGCCATACCGACGTGGTGCCGGCCGGCGATGAAGCCGCATGGAGCCATGGCGCGTTCTCGGGCGACATCAAGGACGGCTTCCTCTATGGCCGCGGCGCAGTCGACATGAAGGGCGGAATCGCCTGCAGCGTCGCGGCGGTGCTGCAATATCTCGCTGCCAATGACCGCAAGCCAAAGGGGTCGATCTCGTTCCTGATCACCGGCGACGAGGAAGACATTTCAGTCAACGGCACCATCAAGCTGCTGAAATGGTGCGCCGAGCGCGGCGAAAAATTCGACCATTGCGTGCTCGGCGAACCCTCGAATGTCGAAGTGCTAGGGGATTGCATCAAGGTCGGCCGGCGCGGCTCGCAATCCGGCACGCTGTTCGTCGACGGCGTGCAGGGCCACGTCGCCTATCCGCATCGCGCAGCCAACCCGGTGCCGGATATTTCGCGGCTGATCGTGGCGCTCTCCGACGAGCCGCTCGATCACGGCAGCGCCCAGTTCCAGGCCTCCAACCTCGAATTCACCTCCGTCGATGTCGGCAACACCGCGAGCAACGTCATCCCCGGACAGGCGCGCGCGAAATTCAACATCCGCTTCAACGACAACCACACGCAGGAAACGCTGCGGGCGCTGGTCGATGAAAGACTGGCGAAAGCCTGCGGCAACCGCATCCGCGCGCACATCAAATGGGAGCCGTCGAACTCCAACGTGTTCGTCACAAAACCCGGCGCCTTCACCGATCTCGCCGTCAGCGCAATCGAAGAGGTGACGGGACTCAAGCCGGAACTGTCGACCTCCGGCGGCACCTCCGATGCGCGCTTCATCTCGAGCTATTGCCCGGTGATCGAATTTGGACTGGTCGGCCAGACCATGCACCAGGTCGACGAGCGCACGCCGGTCTCGGATATCGAGAAGCTGACGAAGGTGTATCGCGGGATACTGGATCGGTATTTTTCGTGATTGCCTCGTCCGGCGGTACACCGCCGGCAGCCAGACAAAAATCGCGAAAACAACCCCATGTAAAGAATGGCTGGGGGCCCTAATACTCCACACGTACCAGATATAGCCCGTCCGGCGGCGCGACGGGGCCGCAGGCGGCGCGGTTGCGGGCGGCGAGGGCTGAGGCAAGATCGTCGGCGCTCCAGCGGCCTTCGCCGACCCAGACCAATGAGCCCACCATCGAGCGCACCTGGCTGTGCAGGAACGAGCGCGCAGAGGTCACGATGGCAACCGCATCGCCGTCCCTGACGACATCGAGCTGGTCGAGCGTCTTTTCCGGCGATTTCGCCTGACATTCGGTGTCGCGGAACGTCGTGAAATCATGCTTGCCGAGCAGCCGTTGCGCCGCGGTGTGCATCGCGTCGGTGTCGAGATGGCGTGGCACGCGCCAGGTGCGGCCGATATCGAGCGCGAGATTGGCGCGATGGTTGGTGATGCGATAGCGGTAATGCCGCTTCATGGCGGAAAATCGCGCCTCGAAATCGTCGGCCACGATCTCGGCGCTGAGCACGCCGATCGGATGCGGCCGCAGGTGCGCGTTCAGCCCGTCGCGCAAGCGACCCGGCGGAAACGGTTTTTCGATATCGCAATGCGCGACCTGCCCCAGCGCATGCACGCCGGCATCGGTGCGCCCCGCGCCGTGGACGCGAACCTGTTCGCCGCAGATCGCCTTGACCGCAGTTTCCAGCGCGCCTTGCACCGTCGGCGCGTTGTCCTGGATCTGCCAGCCGCTGAAGGGGCTGCCGTCATATTCGATGATGAGCTTGTAGCGGGGCATTAGCCAAGCCGCGCCGGCGGTTTTAACGGCGTGCCGCGCAGAAAATCCGGGGCTTTCATCGGCGCCTTGCCCGCCCGCTGCAGTTCGAGAATTTTGATCGCACCGTCGCCGCAAGCGATCGTCAGATGCTCGTCAAGTACATCGCCCGGCGCGCCCGTGCCCTTCGCCGGCTCACAGCGCAGGATCTTGATACGCGCCGCTTCGCCGTCGAGCGCGGCCTCGCACCAGGCGCCCGGAAACGGCGACAGCCCATGGATGTGCCGCAGCACTTCGCGCGCCGGCCGGCTCCAGTCGATCCGCGCCTCGGCCTTCTCGATCTTGGCAGCGTAGGTGACGCCATCGGCGCTTTGCTTGCTCAATTGAAGACCGCCGCGTTCCAGCCCGCCCATCGCGCGCACCATCAGATCGGCCCCCAACGGGGCCAGCGCATCGTGCAGATCGGCGGCGGTCATGGTGTCCGATATGGGCAGGCGCTCGGCCATCGCGACGTCGCCGGTATCGAGGCCGACGTCCATCTTCATCACCATCACACCGGACTCGGCATCGCCTGCCATGATGGCACGATTGATTGGGGCTGCGCCGCGCCAGCGCGGCAGCAACGAGCCGTGCAGGTTGAAACAGCCGAGCGGCGGCGCATCCAGGATCGCCTGCGGCAGGATCATGCCATAGGCGACGACCACGGCGGCATCCGCATTGTGCGCGCGAAACGCTTCGAGCGCGTCCGGCGTCTTCAATGTGGTCGGCGTCAGCACGGGTATGCCGAGCCGCCGCGCTTCCTGCTCCACAGGTGTCGGCTGCAGCTTCATGCCACGCCCGGCCGGCTTCGGCGCGCGGGTATAGACGGCCGCGATCTCATGGCCATGGGCCACGAGTTCCAGCAGCGTCGGCACCGCGAAATCGGGCGTGCCCATGAAGATCAAGCGGAGAGGCATGATGCGAAGAAAATCCTTTGGACCCGGCATCTAGATAACGAGCGTCATCTTGAGGTGCGAGCCCTTGCGAGCCTCGAAGGATGCGCAGGAAAGAAAGAATGTCGCTTGCGTCTGCCGTCGCCCTTCGAGGCTGCGACGCCAAGAGGCGCCTTCGCACCTCAGGGTGACGGCGCGGTGGATCCTACTCCGCCGCCCTCTTCGCGGCCTTGGTAAACTTCTTCAGCACACGGTCGCGCTTCAGCTTGGACAAATAATCCACGAACAGCACGCCATTGAGGTGATCGATTTCGTGCTGGATGCAGGTGGCAAACAGGCCGTCGGCATCTTCCTCGTGCACCTTGCCGTCCAGATCGGTGAAGCGTACGCGCACCTGCGCCGGCCGTTCCACCGCCTCGTAATATTCGGGGATCGAGAGACAGCCCTCCTCGTAGACCGACAGCTCTTCGGACGAGGAGATGATCTCCGGATTGATAAAGACCCGCGGCTGCGGCTTGGTCTCGCCGTCCTCGGTCTTCTTGGCCAGATCCATGGTGATCAGCCGCAGCGGCTGCGCGACCTGGATCGCGGCGAGGCCAATGCCGGGCGCGTCGTACATGGTCTCGAACATGTCGTCGGCCAGCTTGCGGATCTCCGCCGTCACCTTCTCGACGGGTTTGGAGACGAGCCGCAACTGCTTGTCCGGCAGGATAATGATTTCTCTGATTGCCATGATGGGGCGATTTAAGCTGCTGATTTGCCGCGGTCAATGCACGTCGGAACCGGGTAAGGCGGCCTTAACCATGATTTTTAAGGCCGCGTTAACCACGAAAATTAAGGGGTCATCTACCATAAATGTTCCCTCTTCGTTCGTGCTAACCCGCGAATCGGCTACAAGCAGCCATGAACGAGATTCTTTTTGTCATCGGCGACCTGCCGATTCGTGCCCTCGACGCGCTGATCGGCTTTGGCGCGCTGGCGCTAATCCTGTTGCTCACCATTGCCATCGTCATCGCCCGGTCGGGCCGCCGCGGCGCGGAACTCGCGATGGCGCAGGCGATCCGGGCCGACGAGCTCGAGGAACGCCTGAGCGAAATGCTGCGGGCGCAGAGCGAATCCACCGGCCGGGTCGATGCGATGGGACAGGCGCTGGCCGGCCGTCAGGCCGAGATGGCCCGCGCCGTCAACGAGCGGCTGGATTCGGTGACCCACCGGGTCGGCCAGTCGATGGAAGCGACCACGCGCAACACCATGGACAGTTTGCGCGCGCTGCATGAGCGGCTCGGCATTATCGACAATGCCCATAAAAATCTCACCGACCTGACCTCGCAAGTCACCACGCTGCGCGACGTGCTCGCCAACAAGCAGTCGCGCGGCGCGTTCGGCCAGGCGCGGATGGAGGCGATCGTCCAGGACGGCATGCCGACGGGTTCCTACGAGTTCCAGTACACGCTCTCATCAGGCAAGCGGCCGGATTGCGTGGTGTTCCTGCCCGACCAGCGCCCGCTCTGCATCGATGCGAAATTTCCGCTGGAGGCGATGACCGCGCTGCACGACGCGCGCACCGACGAGGAAAAGAAATACGCTACAGGGCGACTGCGCGCCGACGTGATGAAGCATGTCAACGACATCGCCGAGAAGTATCTGATATCAGGCGAGACCCAGGACACCGCGCTGATGTTCGTGCCGTCGGAATCGGTCTATGCGGAAATTCACGATGGGTTCGACGACGTGATCCAGAAGGCCTACCGCGCCCGCGTCGTGCTGGTGTCGCCGTCGCTGTTGATGCTGGCAATCCAGGTGATGCAGCAGATCCTGAAAGATGCGCGGATGCGCGATGCTGCCGACCAGATCCGCACCGAGGTGCTTAATTTGGGCGACGATCTCGGCCGCCTGCGCGACCGCGTGCTGAAACTGCAAAAGCATTTTGGCGATGTGAATGAGGACGTCCGCCAGATCCTGATCTCCGCCGACAAGATCGAAAAGCGGGCGGGGCGGATCGAGGAACTGGATTTTAGCAAGTCCGAGCCGCCGCCCGAGGCTCCGCGCATCGTCAAATCTGGCGCACCAGAGCTGTTCCCGCTGGCGCGCAAGCTGCAGGCGGGGGAGTAGAGGCCCAGGCGCTACGCAAGCGGTGTCATCGCCCGGCTTGACCGGGCGACCCAGTACGCCGCGGCCTCTCGATCTAGCTCAAACACCTCTGGGATACTGGGTCCCCCGCTTTCGCGGAGGACGACAATGATTTTTGTTCGTCCTTCTGGGACCCGCCGCCATCAGAGCCATCTCGTCGAAAGCGCTGACCTATCCTCCTCCTGCGGCGATCTCCGGATAAAGATCAATCCAGTTCGGATTGTCCTTTTCGATCAGCGCAATCTTCCAAGCCCGCGGCCATTTCTTCAGCCGTTTCTCACGCTGAATGGCAACCTCTACTTCGTCGACGCATTCGAAGTACACCAGATGACTCACGCCGTAATCTTTAGTGAAGCCTTCCACCGCACCTGACTTATGCTCGTAAACGCGACGGACGAGGTCATTGGTCACGCCGATGTAAAGCGTGCCACCGATGCGGCTGGCCAGGATATATACATAATAGCTGCGCGTTCCCATCTGCCGCCTCTGGGATACTGGGTCGCCCGGTCAAGCCGGGCGATGACAGTATCATTTTTGGCGGCCGAATCTGCTAACACCTGTCTATGAACGCACCTGAAGCCCCCTCGACATCGGCAACACCCTCGTCCGCGCCCTCCTGGCGCGAAGCGCTTGCGGTGTATCTGCAGCCGCGCGTGCTGATCGTGATGATGCTCGGCTTCTCGTCCGGGCTGCCGCTGGCGCTGTCGGGATCGACGCTGCTGGTATGGGTCAGCGAGAACGGCGTCAGCCTCGGCACCATCGGGCTGTTCACCCTGGTCGGCACGCCCTACACGCTCAAGTTCCTTTGGGCGCCGCTGGTGGATGGCCTTAACATTCCGCTGCTGACGCGCTGGCTCGGGCGGCGGCGCGGCTGGCTGGTCTTCACCCAACTGCTGTTGATGGCCGCGATCCTCGGACTGGCGCTGACCGATCCCGCACGCTCGCCGTTCTTCGTGGCGCTCGGCGCGCTGCTGGTCGCCACGACGTCGGCAACGCAGGACATCGTGGTCGATGCTTACAGGGTCGAAAGCCTAGCGGAGAACGAACAGGCCGCCGGTATGGCGTCCTATGTGGCGGCCTATCGCGTCGGCATGGTGGCGTCCACGGCCGGCGCGCTGTTTCTCGTCACCGGCTTCGAATATGTTGGGCTGACCCGGCTCGATGCCTGGATGGCGAGTTTCGCTGTCATGGCGGCGCTGGTGCTGATCGGCATCGTCACGGTGCTGTGCGCGCGGGAGCCGGAGCAGTCCCGTATTGCTGACGCCGCAGCAGGAGGAAAGCCTTCGGTCAGCCGCATCGCCGAGGCCGCGATGGGCGCTTTCAGCGAGTTCCTGACCCAGCGCTATGCCATCATCGTGCTGGTGTTCGTGATGCTGTTCAAGTTCACCGACGCCTTCGCCGGCGCGATGACAGTGCCGTTCATCATCGACATCGGCTTCACGCGCAACGACTACGCCATCATCGTCAAAGGAGTCGGCCTGGCCGCGACCCTGGTCGGCGGTTTCGCCGGCGGCTTCCTCGCGCGCGGCACCTCGCTGGTGACCTGCCTGTGGATCGGCGGCCTGCTGCAGGCGGTGTCCAACCTCACCTTCACCTGGCTGGCGCTGGTCGGGCCGCAGCAATGGGCGCTGACCGTCGCCGTCTCGGTGGAAGCGTTCACCGGCGCGATCGGCACGGTGATCTTCGTCGCCTATCTCTCTGCGCTATGCAAGAATCCGCTGCACACCGCCACGCAATATGCGCTGCTCACCGCACTGGCGTCAGTCGGCCGTATCTATCTGTCTTCTGGCTCGGGCTATGTGGCCGAGGCGACGGGCTGGCCGCTGTTCTTCGTGGTCTCCGTACTGGTCGCGGTGCCGAGCCTGATCCTGCTGGTGTGGCTGCAGCGGCGCGGGCATTTCGATGAACTGGGGCCGATGAAGGTTTAGGCTGCAAGGGCGTTGAACGCTGTGTCAACAACCTCGGTTGTCGTCCCCGCGAAGGCGGGGACCCAGTATTCCAGAAACGCCGGTTGCTGAATCGAGAAGCCGCGGCGTACTGGGTCGCCCGGTCAAGCCGGGCGATGACAGCGGTGTTTGTGACAGCGGCCGCGACAAACTCAGTTCTTGGTCACGACGCTCCACTTGGTGATCACGGCTTCGCTCATTTGTCCGGCAGCCTCGGCACAGGCGACTTCATCGACCTTCACCGAAATTTCCTTGCCGACCTTGCCCTTCAACTGCGCAGCCTGCGCGTCGCTGGTGATGACGAGTTGGAAAGTCTCCGGCCCAGTCTCGAGGTTGCACAGACCGCTCGGTGGCGGCAGGCGACGCGGCTCGGACGTGATCTGGTAGGTCGAGACCTTCGCGCCACGCTTGCCGCCGCGCGTCTTCATGGCGTTGAGCTCGCCCGAGAGGATGTCTCCCACATTGATCAGCTTGCCTGCCTTGGCCGGTGCAGGTTCCTCCTGCTGAGCCGTCTGCGCGGAGCCAGCAGGCGTAGCAAGCGCCGTGACCATTACCAACACAAAAGCCGAGCGTATGGCGAATCGTCGTTTCGTCATTTCCGATAGTTCCATGATAAAGAGAATCAGAACAGTGTTCGCTGTCGCATCGCAGCCGATAGCGTACCTTCATCGAGATAATCAAGTTCGCCGCCGACTGGAACACCATGGGCCAGCCGTGTGACCTTGACATTGGCCTCTTGCAACAAATCGGTGATGTAATGCGCCGTGGTCTGGCCATCAACCGTTGCATTCAGCGCCAGGATGATCTCACTCACCTGCTGGTCATGTGCGCGCGCCACCAGCGCGTCGATGGTGAGATCCTGCGGACCGACGCCGTCGAGCGGCGACAGCGTGGCGCCCAGCACGTGATAGCGGCCGTTGGTCGCATTGGCCCGCTCCAGCGCCCACAAATCCGCGACGTCGGCGACCACGACGATGGTGGTGGGATCGCGCCGCGGATCGGTACAGACCGTGCAGGGATTTTGCGTATCGATACTGCCGCAAGTCTTGCAGACCTGGATCTTTTCGATCGCCACCTGCAGCGCGCCGGCGAGCGGCGTCATCAGCGCTTCGCGCTTCTTGATCAGATGCAGCGCCGCGCGCCGCGCCGAACGCGGCCCAAGCCCCGGCAACCGCGCCAACAGCTGGATCAGACGTTCGATTTCGGGGCCGGCAACCGCGGTAGCCATTTCAGGTGAGACCAAGCATTTAAGTAAGACCAAGACTTCAGGTAAGACCAAGCCCTGGTGGCAGGCCGAGCCCGCCGGTCAGCGCCTGCATCTTTTCCTGCATCGCGGTTTCTGCCTTGCGCCGGGCGTCGTTATGCGCCGTCACCAGCAGGTCTTCGAGGATTTCGCGGTCCTCCGCCTTCATCAGCGATGGGTCGATCTTGACGCCCTTCACTTCCATCTTCGCGGTCATCCGCACGGCGACCATGCCGCCGCCGGAAATGCCCTCGACTTCGACATTGCCGAGTTCTTCCTGCATCGCCTGCATCTTGGATTGCAGCTGCGCCGCCTGCTTCATCATGCCGAGAAAATCAGCCATGGTTGCGTCCTCTCAAGATATCGATCAATCGTCATCACTGTCCGAACGCTCGGCCGGGTCCTCACCGATCGCGTCGGTTTCCGGCGGCTCGGCGGCAAGCTTGCGCACCTCGACGACCTTGGCGCCCGGGAACCGCGCCAGCACTTCCTGCACGCGCGGATCGGCTTCCGCGGCCCGCGCATGTTCGTTCTTCGCATGCTCGTTCTGCGAACGAACCGTCGGCTGGCCGGTCTCGTTGGAGACGATCACGGTCCAGCGCCGGCCGGTCCATAGTTCCAGCTTGCGGGAGAGATCGCTGACCAGCGCCCGCGCCGCGTGGCGTTCGAGCGCGACTTCCAGCCGCCCATCCTCCAGGCGCACCAGCCGCATGTCGGCCTCGAGCGCCGCCTTGATCAGCAGATCGCGCTTCTCGCCGGCCAGCGCGACGAGCTGCGCAAAGCTGGTGATCCGCAAAGCGGGCGCAGACTGCGGCTCCGGCGCGGGCGCGGCCATTTGCGGGCGCGCGGACGCCTCGGCGCCGGACCTTTGCGCCGTGGGCCCGCGCATCGGCGCTGACGACATGGAAGACACGGTCGAGGCCGGCGCCGCGCGCGAGGGCGCAGCACTTGCCGAAACGACCGGCGAGCCACCGCCGTTTTGTTCAAGCATCCTGATCGCTTCGTCTGGCGTGGGCATGTCGGCGACATAGGCGATGCGCACCAGCACCATTTCGGCCGCCGCCGCCGGCCGCGTCGCGGTCTGCACCTCGGTGATGCCTTTCAGGAGCATCTGCCACATGCGCGACAGCACCCGCATCGACAATTTTGCCGCAAAATCGCGGGCACGCACGCGTTCGGTCTCGCCATAGGCGACGTTGTCGGCGGTGGCCGGCACGACTTTCACGCGGGTGACGAAATTGACGAACTCGGCGAGATCGGACAGCACCACGACCGGATCTGCGCCGACATCATATTGCTCGCGGAATTCCTTGAAGGCGCTGGCGATGTCGCCGCGGGCCAGCGATTCAAACAAATCAATCACGCGCGTGCGGTCCGCGAGCCCAAGCATCTGCCGCACTGCGTCGGCGCGCACGGTGCCGGCCGCATGCGCGATCGCCTGGTCGAACAGCGACAGCGAATCGCGCACCGAGCCTTCGGCGGCGCGCGCGATGATGCCGAGCGCCTCGGGTTCAACCTCGACACCTTCCTTGGTCGCGATGTTGGACAGGTGCCCCATCAGCACGTCGGCCTCGACGCGGCGGAGGTCAAAACGCTGGCAGCGCGACAGCACCGTGACCGGAACTTTTCGGATCTCGGTGGTCGCGAACACGAATTTGGCGTGCTCCGGCGGCTCCTCCAGCGTCTTCAGGAACGCGTTGAAGGCGGCGGTCGACAGCATGTGAACTTCGTCGATGATGTAGACCTTGTAGCGCGCAGAGGCCGGTGCATAGCGCACGCTGTCATTGATCTGGCGGACATCGTCGACGCCGGTATGCGACGCAGCGTCCATTTCCAGCACGTCCATGTGCCGGCTTTCCATGATCGCCTGGCAATGCACGCCGAGCGTGGGCATCTGGATCGCCGGCCCCTTCACCGAACCGTCGGCCATTTCGTAATTGAGCGCGCGGGCGAGAATCCGCGCCGTGGTGGTTTTGCCGACCCCGCGCACCCCGGTCAGAATCCAGGCCTGCGGGATTCGCCCCGTTTCGAACGCATTCGAAACGGTGCGGACCATGGCCTCCTGGCCGATCAAATCCTCGAAACTGGAGGGGCGGTATTTGCGCGCCAGCACCCGGTAGGGCTTTCCGGCCTCCGGCAGCCCGCCGAGATCGAGGCGGCCTGCATTTTCGGGGGGAGCGCCAGCATCACTCATCGGTCGATCCGCAATTGATTGTCTCTCAAGGCCGGCTTGCGGAACGGGAGAGGAATCAAGCGCCAAAGGCGGGCCTCGCCGCCTTGAGCGCGATTCGCTCGAAAAACAGGTAGGAGACTGACGAGCGACCCGATCCGGACCTCGTTAGGGCTGCTTCCTTCCGGACCTGACCCGGTTGGCGAGTGGCTCGTCCACCGCCAATCTCCCGGTCCTTATTTGGGGCCAAAAGGGCCGGAAAGCAAGCGGGGTAAACGGGGTTCGCAGGACTTGTGTGGAACCGCGGAAAGGCTTTACTTGCCGTCATGGCCGGGCTTGTCCCGGCCATCCACGTCTCACCTTGCATCCACAAGAAAGACGTGGATGCCCGGCACAAGGCCGGGCATGACGAGGTGAGATAATGTCTGCATCCGACTGGTCGCTGCACTCCCAGCTCAAGAAAGACACCATCGACATTGGCGACCTGCCGCTGTGCCGGGTGCTGGTGATCAAGGACGCGCATTACCCGTGGCTGCTGCTGGTGCCGCGCCGCGAGGGGGCGGTGGAAATCATCGATCTCGACGAGGTCGCCCAGGCGCAGTTGATGACGGAAGTCTCGCGCGTCGCCCGTGCCCTCAAAGAGATCACCAAATGCGACAAGCTCAATATCGCGGCACTGGGCAATCTGGTGCCACAGCTCCATGTTCACGTCGTCGCGCGCCGCACCAGCGACGCCGCCTGGCCGCGGCCGGTCTGGGGCGTGATGCCGCCACTGGCGCATGACGCCGAGGAAGTCCAGAATTTCATCAGCGCGCTCCGCCGCAAGATTTGGCTAGGTTGAATTCATGTCAATTTTCGATTCGTTTCCACTCGGCAAGCCCGCTTTCGTCACCGACATTCTCGACCGCGCCGCGCATCTGCGCAGCAATGACGAGAAACTGTTCGCGCTGGAAAGCCACCGCGACGCCGGCGCCTATGTGATCTACCGCGACTCGCTGGTGGTGCGGCAGGAGGCCGGAGGATCGCGCGTCCTGCTCAGCGTCGATGAGGCCGCGAAACTGGGCGCCAATCCGGGCACGATCTTTCTGGGCCTGCGCGACGGTGCGCCGGTTTTCGGCATGGGGATTGCGGCGGCGGCGGTGGAAAAGCTGCTGACGCGCGACGACGTCGCGGTCACCGACCTGCGCGGCATGGTGATGCAGGGCGCGGTGCCGACCGAACAGCTCTCGGCGATCGCGATGGCGAAATCGATGGTGAGCTGGCATCAGCGCCATGGCTATTGCGCCAATTGCGGCACCCGCACCGCGATGAAGGAGGGTGGCTGGAAGCGGGACTGCCCGAACTGCAAGGCCGAGCATTTTCCGCGCACCGATCCGGTCGTCATCATGCTGGTCACTCATGGCGACAGATGTCTGCTGGGACGGCAGAAGCAGTTTTTGCCGGGGATGTGGTCGTGCCTGGCGGGCTTCGTCGAGGTCGCCGAAACCATCGAGGACGCGGTCCGGCGCGAGATTTTCGAGGAATCCGGAATTCACTGCACCGACGTGACCTATTACATGACGCAGCCGTGGCCCTACCCGTCATCGCTGATGATCGGATGCGCCGCACGCGCAACCTCGGACGAAATCGTGGTCGACAAGGCCGAACTGGAGGATGCACGCTGGTTCACTCGCGACGAAGTGGCCCTGATGCACAGCCGAACACATCCCGACGGCATGTTTGCCGCCCATCCGTTCGCGATCGCTCACCATTTGATCGGCCGCTGGGTGCATGGGGCTAACGATTCGGGCGCATAGCGGGAACTCTCCGATGGACCAGATCATTACCCCCGGACTGCATCGCTTTTCCGGGTTCCGGCACACGGTGGAACCGACATGACGGATTCCGGCATGAATTTTCACGATAAAGCGCCGAAACCCCCGCCGCGCATCCTGTGCATCGGCATGCCGGTGCGCGACCTGACCTTTCATACGCCAGGTGTTCCTGGGCGCGGCTCCAAGGAGAACGCCACCGCATTCGACGAAATCTGTGGCGGCAACGCGCTCAATGGCGCGATCGGCATCGTTCGGCTCGGTGGACGCGCCTCGATCTGCGGGCCGATGGGCGATGCCAAGGAAACATCTGCTCGCTTCATCTTCGATCAGATGGCGCATGAGGGCATCGAGACGAAACATCTCATCCACATGCCGGGCTTGGTGACGCCGATCTCGGCTGTCATGATCGATCCTTCCGGCGAGCGCACCATCGTGACCTTCCGCGATCCGGAGCTGTGGAAGGTCAAGTTGCCCGACTTCGACACGCTGCTGGACGATTGTGCCGCCATTCTCACCGAGAGTCGTTGCGCGGAATTCTGCACGGATCTATGCGCCGAGGCGCAACGGCGCGGCATCCCTGTGATCGTCGACGTCGATCGCGCGATGTCGCTGCGCGAGGGGCTGCTCAATGCGTCCTCGCATCTGGTGTTCTCGAGCGAGCCGCTGCAGGAGACCGCTGATGTCGCCGACGACGCCCAGGCCCTGAAGAAAATCGCAAAGCTGACCAAGTCGTTCCTGGCGGGGACCCGCGGTGCGCGCGGCACGATCTGGCTCGACGAGAACGGGGGTATCCAGGAAACCCCGGCCTTCCCGGTCCATACCGTCGACACGCTAGGCGCCGGTGACGTGTTCCACGGCGCCTTCGCGCTCGCGATCACCGAGGGGCAGGAATTGCAGCAGGCGCTTCGGTTTGCCTCGGCTGCCGCGGCCTTGAAATGCACCCGCTTTGGCGGCGCCTTTGCCGCGCCGCAACGTATCGAAGTTGAAGAGCTTTTCAGCCAAAACCAGAGTACCAGCCCGGCCTCGACCGGCCAATAAGATAGGCTTGCTATAGAAGAATTTTCTATATATGAGGAATGAAAGCCTCATTCATGGAACATTCTTCTCATGACCGACATTGCAGTCCAGCTTCACGAAGCCAATCGCCGCCTTGACGCCATTGACCGCAAAATCCTGACGGTGCTGCAGGAGGACGCCTCGCTGTCGGTAGCCGAGATCGGCGACCGGGTCGGGCTGTCCTCGACACCGTGCTGGAAGCGCATCCAGCGGTTAGAGGCCGACGGCGTGATCCTGCGCCGGGTTGCGCTGGTCGATCAGAACAAGATCGGGCTCGGCATTTCCGTATTCGTCTCGGTCGAGAGTTCCGATCATTCCGAAGCCTGGCTGAAGACCTTCGCCAGTGCCGTCAGCGCCATGCCCGAAGTGATGGAGTTTTATCGGATGGCGGGCGACGTCGATTACATGCTGCGCGTCGTGGTCGCCGACATGGCGAGCTATGACGTGTTCTACAAGAAGCTGATCAGCGCCGTGCCGCTGAAGAACGTGACCTCGCGCTTTGCGATGGAGAAGATCAAGTCGGTCACCGCACTGCCGGTCCCGGCGGCGTAACCGCCGTCCGATGTTGCGCCGCGACAACGCTACCTTAGGCTGAAGGTTTACGCGCCGTTAGCTTCGTCACGATATTGTTCTGTGATGGAGCGGGGGGAAATCATTCCAACGACCCGACGGCCTGTCTGGCTGAACGCTGCTGCGCTGCTGATCGCGAGCTGGATCGGAATCGCAGCACTGTCGTTGCAGGTCAGGACCGGCGCCGAGGTCGTGGCGGTGGCTTTCCCGCCATGGTGGAGCGACAAGCAGGCGTTGCTTGCTACCGCGTCCGCCAACGCCGCCATCGTCAGGACGACCGCCGTTCCGGCCCTTCTGGTCGTGCGACCGGACGACAATGACGGGCTGACACAACTGCGCAAGGCCGGCGCCTGGCTGACCATGGACCCGCAGGCGATCGCGGCCTGCTTCACGAAATAGACGCGTACTTGACGACCTACAATCTGGGAGCTGGGAATGACCTTCGAAAGCGAAGACCTGGTAATCCTGCGCGAAACAGCCAGCAAGATATTGCTCGCGGTGCTCTGGCTGCACGTTCCGATCGCGCTCGTCATCGGTATGGCGCGCGACGCCGACTGGCTGGTACCGGCCGCCTTCATGGCCGCAATGGCGCTGGCCGCGACCGTATCGTGGCGCATGTCGGGGAACGGGCTTTCCACCCGCCTGATCGTTGCGGTCGCGTTGATGGCCGATGTCGCGATGTTTGTCTTCCAGCTCGCGGGACATCGCTGGCAGGTCGACATGCACATGTACTTCTTCGCAGCGCTGGCCTGTCTGGTCGCCTATTGCGATTACCGGCCGATCGTCCTCGGCACGGTGGCTGTCGCGCTGCACCACCTGACGCTGAACTTCGTGCTGCCGGCCGCGGTCTATCCCGGCGGCTCCGATTTTGGCCGCGTCGTTCTCCACGCCGTCATCCTCCTGATCGAGGCAGGCGTGTTGATCTGGCTCACGACCACGGTCACCCATTTGTTCGAAATGGCCGCACAGAAGACCGCGGAGGCCGATGCGGCCAGCGCTGCCGAAGCACGCGCCACTGCCGACCGCACCATGGCCGAGCAAGCCAAGCGCGACCGTGATGCGGCAAGGCGCGAACTGTCCGCCGGCTTCGAGCGCAGGATCAGCGGCGTCGTCGAGGCCGTCGCCGTGGCGGCCAGCGAGATGCAAGGTCTGTCGGCCTCGATGAGCGACAGCAACGCTGAAACCTCGCGGCAGACCGCCACGGTCGCCGCCGCATCGACGCAGGCCTCGGCGAACGTGGAAACGGTGGCATCGGCAACCGAAGAGCTCGCGGCTTCGATCAACAGCATCGCCCAGCAGGTGACGCGCTCCGCCGAGATCGCCAACAAGGCCGCCGATGAGGCGCGTCGGACCAACGCCGTGGTCGAGGGACTTGCCGCCGGCACCCAGAAGATCGGCGAAGTGGTGACGCTGATCCAGAGCATCGCCAGCCAGACCAATTTGCTGGCGCTGAACGCCACGATCGAAGCCGCCCGCGCCGGCGAACATGGCAGGGGATTTGCGGTGGTAGCGAGCGAAGTCAAGGCGCTGGCCAATCAGACCGCGAACGCGACGGAGGAAATTTCCGCGCAGATTCAAGCCATCCAGACCGCCACCGGCGAAGCCGTCAACGCCATCCAGGTGATCAGCGGCACCATCGCCGAGATCGACGAGATCTCGAGCGGAATCGCCGCCGCGGTCGATCAGCAGGGCGCCGCAACGCGGGAAATCGCGGGGAACGTGCAGCAGGCCGCTGATAGCACCAGGGATGTCAACGACAGCATCCTCAGCGTCAGCCGGGCTTCCGATGAAGCCGGCCGCGGGACGGCACGGTTGCTCGACGCCGCGAATGGCCTGTCGTCGCAATCGGACCGGCTGAAATCCGAAGTCGACAGCTTCCTCGGCTCGCTTCACGCGGCGTAGGCGCCACAAGTGTCATACGCGGGCATAGCCGTCTGAAGGACGGCGTCGCTTGCGCTCGCCTATGACCCGCGCATCCATCAATCCTCACTAGAACACTTTCACGAAGAGGATGGATTGCCGGGTCAAGCCCGGCAATGACACGTCAATCTCAAATCTTCTGATTATACTCGCCGACTTCGGGATGGGTGCGCAGCACCACATTCATCGCCTCGAACATGTCGTGCATCCGCTGCTCGGCAACGGGGCTCTCGACCACCACCACCAGCTCCGGCTTGTTGGAAGACGCCCGCACCAGGCCCCAGCTGCCATCTTCGACCGTGACACGCACGCCGTTGACGGTGACGAGATCGCGGATCTTTTGGCCCGCGACCTTCTCGCCCTTTTTTTGCAGCGTCTCGAAATGCTTCACCACGGCGTCGACGACGCCGTATTTGGTCTCGTCGGCGCAATGCGGCGACATCGTCGGCGACGACCAGGTTTTCGGCAGCGCGTCCTTCAGATCCGCCATCGACTTGCCGGTGGCGCGATCGAGCATCTCGCAGATCGCGATCGCCGAAACCAGGCCGTCGTCATAGCCGCGGCCGAACGGTTTGTTGAAGAAGAAATGCCCGGACTTTTCGAAGCCTGCCAGCGCGCCAAGCTCGTTGGTGCGGCGCTTCATGTAGGAATGGCCGGTCTTCCAATACTCGGTTTTGGCGCCCTGCTTCTGCAGCACGGGATCGGTGACGAAAAGTCCGGTCGATTTCACGTCGACCACGAACAACGCATCCTTGTGGATCGCCGACATGTCGCGCGCCAGCATCACGCCGACCTTGTCGGCAAAGATCTCCTCGCCGGTATTGTCGACCACGCCGCAACGGTCGCCGTCGCCGTCAAAGCCGAGGCCGACATCGGCCTTGTGCGTGAGCACGGCGTCGCGGATCGCGTGCAGCATCTCCATGTCTTCGGGGTTCGGATTGTATTTCGGAAAGGTGTGATCAAGCTCGGTATCGAGCGGGATCACCTCGCAGCCGATCGCTTCCATCACCTGCGGCGCGAACGCGCCCGCGGTGCCGTTGCCGCAGGCGACCACGACCTTCAGCTTGCGCTTCAGCTTCGGGCGCTGGGTCAGGTCGGCGATGTAGCGCGCCGGAAAATTCTCGTGGAATTGGTAGGAGCCGCCGGCCTTGTTCTTGAAATCGGCGTTGAGCACGATTTCCTTCAGCCGCGTCATCTCGTCGGGACCGAAGGTCAGCGGCCGGTTGGCGCCCATCTTGACGCCGGTCCAGCCATTGTCGTTATGCGACGCGGTGACCATCGCGACGCAGGGCACGTCGAGGTCGAACTGCGCGAAATAGGCCATCGGCGTCACCGCGAGCCCGATATCGTGCACTTTGCAGCCCGCCGCCATCAGGCCCGAAATCAGCGCGTATTTGATCGAGGCCGAATAGCCGCGAAAGTCGTGCCCGGTGACGATCTCCTGCTTGACGCCGCGTTCCGCGATCAGCGCGCCGAGCCCCATGCCCAGCGCCTGAATGCCCATCAGGTTGATTTCCTTGCCGAACAGCCAGCGCGCGTCATATTCGCGAAAACCCGTTGCCTTCACCATCGGCTCGGATTCATAGGCATAGGTATTCGGAACCAGCACGGATTTCGGCTTCGGAAACATGGGGGATGGCCTCTTGAGACATAGAAGGGCAGCGCCGCAGGCTTAGCGAAAGCGCAGGCGCAGCGGAAGGCGGGATTAGCGGCTTTTGGCGATTAATTGCGGCGGATTTGAAGGCAGAACTGCCTAGAGCTTCAGCTCTGATTGCATCAGAACTGAAGCTCTAAATTCCTGTTTTGACGCGTTTTCTTCACGCGAACCGGCATCCACCCTCGGATCAAGTCCGAGGGCATGCTTCGCTCGAAAACGCTTTATTGCTCCAGCACCAGTCGGCCATTGGCGTATTCGAAGCGCTTCAGCTTCGACAGGAACGACAGGCCAAGCAGATTTTCCGAAAGGGCTTCGTCGGGCAGCACCATGGCGTCGACGTCGCGCACCACGATTCCACCGAGGTCAATCATGGCAATCCGCGTGCGTGCGGCCTTGATGGTGCCGTTGGCGGTGGTGACGGTCGCGTTGTAGTCGCCGCGCGAGGGGCGCAGGCCGAACCGCGCCGCAGATTTTTCGTTCAGCGCCACCAGCGAAGCGCCGGTGTCGACCATGAAGTCGACGCGCTGGCCGTCGATCCGGCCGTCGGTCTGGAAATGGCCGCGCGCGTCTCTGGGAATGCTGATGCTGCGGCCGCTGGCCTGCGCGACCGTTGTTGCGACCTGCGCTTTTGGCGGGGCGGTATTGGCGAGCGCCGGCGCAAACTTATCCGCCATCTGGGCCATGAAGCTGCCGAGGGCAACCAGGACTGCGGCAAAAATCATCAGGTTACGCATGACGCCACACTCGATACATTTAGGGCCAGACCGCCGATCACACCACGGCGCCGGCCAAGCCGCGACTAACAACGCCGGCCGAGGCTGCCATTTTGGCGAAAAGGATGAGCGAAGCGTTAACGAAGGCGCGCAATTGCGCCCTTCACGTTCCGCGCGGCTTGACCCGTCGCGTGGGCAAGGCATTGGCTGGGTCTTCCGGCCAGGGATGGCGAGGATAGCGGCCGCGCAGGTCGGAACGCACGGCTGCGTAACTGCCACGCCAGAACCCCGGCAAATCGCGCGTCACCTGCACCGGCCGCTGCGCCGGCGAGAGCAGTTCCAGCACCAGCGGCACCGCGCCCTTGGCGATCGAGGGATGGCTGTTGAGCCCGAACAATTCCTGCAGCCGAACCGCGATCGTCGGCCCCTGCTCGGCTTCATAATCGATCGCCAGCATGGTGCCGGTCGGCGCCTCGAAATGGGTCGGTGCCTCGCGCTCCAGCCGCGCCCGCAGATCCCACGGCAATAAGGCCATCAGCGCGTCGGAGAGATCGCCGGGCGCCAAGTCTTTCAGTGAGGTCTTGTCGTAGAGAACGGGCTCCAGCCACGCCTCGCTTGTGGCCGCGAGTGCGTCGTCGGACAGATCAGGCCAGCTGTCGCCTTCGGCCTTGCGCAGGAACATGACGCGGTCGCGCCATTGCTTTGATGATTTCGACCACGGCAGCCTGTCTAGCCCGAGGGCGACCAGTCCGGCAGCGAAGATTTTTGCGGTCTCCGCCGAAGGTGACAGCGCCATCGGCGCCTCCGACAGCGTGATGGCGTGCAGGCTGCGCTTGCGCCGGGCACGGAGCGCCATCGCGCCACGATCGAACGTGATCTCCTCGGCGTTCTCGATCTGGTCGGCGAAGCGCAGTTCGATCTCTTCCTGCGCGATCGGCGCCGCCAGCAGAATGCGGCCCTGTGCGGCCGTGCCGGTCAGTTCAGCAACCGCGATATAGGGCGCGCGCGCCAGCGACGAGGTCTGCTCCACGGCCGCCCCCCTGCCGTTGGCGAGCACAAAACTGCCGTTGCCCCGGTTGCGGGCGACCCGGTCGGGGAAGGCAAATGCCAGCATGACGCCGGTGCTCAGATCGCCATCCGCTTGCGCGGACGAAGCCGGCGCTTCGGCGGCCACCTGCGAGGCCCAGCGCTGCGCCAGACTGCGCGCGCTGGCGGCACGGGGCGAACGGTCGCGGCGGAATTGATCCAGCCTGTGATCGAGATCGACGCTGTCGCCGCCGAGGCCGCGCTCGGTCAGAACAGCGGCGATATCGGCGGCTTCCTCGCCCGCGCCGGCGCGATGCGAGTCCACGATCATGCGCGCCAGCCGCGGCGGCAACGCCAGCGCGCGCAGGCTCTTGCCCTCCGCGGTGATCCGGCCGTCGCCGTCGAGCGCGCCGAGTTCGGAAAGAAGACTGTTGGCCTCCTTCAACGCAGGTGCCGGCGGTGGATCGAGGAATGCCAGGGTCGCGGGATCGCGCACGCCCCATTGCGCGAGGTCGAGCACCAGCGAGGACAGGTCGGCCGACAGAATTTCGGGCTGCGTGTAGGCGGCGAGCGATGCCGTCTGCGGCTCGTCCCACAGCCGGTAACATACGCCAGGTTCGGTGCGGCCGGCGCGGCCGCGGCGCTGATCGACCGCGGCGCGCGAGGCACGCACGGTTTCCAGCCGGGTCAGGCCGATATCCGGCTCATAGCGCGGCACCCGCGCCATGCCGGAATCGACGACAATCCGAACGCCTTCAATGGTCAGCGAGGTCTCGGCAATCGATGTCGCCAGCACCACCTTGCGCTGCCCCTTGGGCGCGGGCGCAATCGCGCGGTCCTGCACGGCGGCGTCGAGCGCGCCGAACAGCGGCACGATCTCGACGCTGGCATCATGGACCCGCTCGCCGAGAAAATTCTGCGTGCGGCGGATTTCGGCGGCGCCCGGCAGGAACGCCAGCACGGAGCCGGGATCGGCGCGCAGCGCGGTTGCGATCGCGTCCGCCATCTGCCGCTCCAGCGGCGCGTCCGACTTGCGGCCGAGATAACGCGTCTCCACCGGATAGGCGCGGCCTTCGCTGGCGACCACCGGGGCGTCGCCCAAAAGTTTGCCGACCCGCGCACCGTCGAGCGTCGCCGACATCACGAGGATGCGCAAATCCTCGCGCAGGCCGGTTTGCGCATCGCGCGCCAGCGCCAGACCCAGATCGGCATCGAGCGAGCGCTCGTGGAATTCGTCGAACAGCACGGCGGCGACGCCGTTCAGTTCGGGATCATCGAGGATCTGCCGTGAGAATATCCCCTCGGTGACGACCTCGATCCGCGTCGCGCGCGAGACCTTAGAGCCGAAACGGACGCGGTAGCCGACGGTGTCGCCGGTGCGCTCGCCGAGCGTCTTCGCCATCCGCTCCGCGCTGGCGCGCGCCGCGATCCGCCGCGGCTCCAGCATGATGATCTTCTTGCCCTTGAGCCAGGACGCATCCAAGAGCGCCAGCGGCACCCGCGTCGTCTTGCCGGCGCCCGGCGGCGCCACCAGCACCGCGGAATTGTGGTCCGCCAGCGTGCGCGTCAGCTCGGGGAGTGCCGCGTCGATCGGAAGTGGCGTGTCGAAGGTCAGGGGCAACTATGGCTCGTGTCGGTTCTTCCCTTCTCCCCTTGTGGGAGAAGGTGGATCGCTGACGCGCAGCGGCGGCGAGCCGGATGAGGGGTCTCTATCCGCGGATGCTGACCCCTCATCCGGCGCTTCGCGCCACCTTCTCCCACAAGGGGAGAAGGGAAGAAAGGGCGTCAAACGCCGCTGCCCGATCCCCGTCCCACGCTGTCATATGTAAAGCCGTGGGCCGCCATGTCCTCGGGGCGATAGATGTTGCGCAAATCCACCACGACCGGCTTGGCCATCTCGCGCTTCACGCGCTCCAGGTCGAGGGTGCGGTATTGCACCCATTCGGTCACGACAACCATCGCGTCAGCGCCGCGCAGGCAGTCATAGGGGTCGTCGCAATATTCGATATCGGGCAATTCCTTGCGCGCCTGCTCGATACCGACCGGATCGTGGGCGCGGACCTTGGCGCCCATGTCGAGCAGTCCGGTGATGAGCGGAAGCGACGGCGCCTCGCGCATGTCGTCGGTGTCGGGCTTGAAGGTGAGGCCGAGCACCGCGACCGTCTTGCCGCGCAGGCTGCCACCGGCCGCGTTCGACACCTTGCGCGCCATCGCGCGTTTGCGGTTGTCGTTGACCCCGAGCACGGCCTCGACGATGCGCAGCTGCACGTCGTGATCGAGCGCGATCTTCACCAGCGCGCGGGTATCCTTCGGGAAGCACGAGCCGCCGAAGCCGGGGCCGGCATGCAAGAACTTCGCGCCGATGCGGTTGTCGAGCCCGATGCCGCGCGCGACTTCCTGTACGTCGGCGCCGACCTTTTCCGAAAGATCCGCGATCTCGTTGATGAAGGTGATCTTGGTGGCGAGGAACGCATTGGCGGCGTATTTGATCAGTTCCGCGGTGCGCCGCGCCGTGAACATCAGCGGCGCCTGGTTGAGCGACAACGGCCGGTAGATATCACCGAGCACCTTGCGCCCGCGCTCGTCCGAGGTGCCGACCACGATACGGTCGGGGAACTTGAAATCGCGGATCGCCGCTCCCTCGCGCAGGAATTCCGGATTGGACGCCACCACCACATCGGCCGACGGATTGACCTCGCGGATCAGCCGCTCAACCTCGTCGCCGGTGCCGACCGGCACCGTCGATTTGGTGACCACGACCGTAAACCCCTTGAGCACCGCGGCGATCTCGCGCGCGGCGGCGTGCACGTAGCTCAAATCCGCGTGGCCATCGCCGCGCCGCGACGGCGTGCCGACCGCGATGAACACCGCGTCGGCGTCCGCAACCGGCCCGGTCAGGTCGGTGGTGAAATCCAGCCTTTTGGCCTTCACATTGGAAGCCACCAGCGCGTCGAGCCCAGGCTCGAAAATCGGGATCTCACCGCGCCGAAGCGCGGCGATCTTGTCGCCGTCCTTGTCCACGCAGGTAACCTGGTGACCGAAATCGGCAAAACAGGCGCCGGATACCAGCCCCACATAGCCCGTGCCAATCATGGCAATGCGCATGAAAACAGCCCGCTTTGATGGTTAACGTCGGTTCAGATTCTGCCCGCCTCTTAAAGCATTTGGCGGCAAAGAGGAAACCGGAAAAGCGTCGGAGAGCGGCAAGAAGGCCGGCAAAGAAATCGGCAAGAAAACCGGCATGTCATTTGTATGAATAAAGGAGAAAGCAACGGATCGGGCCGATGATGCGGCGCCAACGGGCCAAAACAGGACAACCATGACACCAAACGGCACATTACCTGTCGCCGAACGCGCCACGTCTTTTGTGGCCGGACGCATTGACTGGGTCGACTATGCCAAGGGCATCTGCATCGTCATGGTCGTGATGATGCATTCGGTGCTGGGGGTTGAAGCCGCGGCGGGCCAGACCGGTTTCATGCATTGGCTCGTCATGTTCGCCAAACCGTTCCGGATGCCGGATTTCTTCCTGATTTCAGGCCTGTTCCTGGCGGTCGTGATCGACCGCGACTGGCGCACCTATCTCGATCGCAAGGTGGTGCATTTCGTCTATTTCTACGTGCTGTGGGTGACGATCCAGTTCGGCTTCAAGGCGCCGTCGTTCGCCGCCGGGTCCGGTTGGGCACATGTCGGCTATCTGTATCTGGAATCCTTCATCGAGCCGTTCGGCACGCTGTGGTTCATCTATCTGCTGCCGATCTTCTTTGTCGTCACAAAACTGACACGCAGCGCCCCGCCGCTGGCGATCTTTGCCGCGGCCGCGTTGCTGGAAATGGCGCATGTCGCGACCGGCTGGACCGTGATCGACGAATTCTGCGCGCGCTTCGTCTATTTCTATGCGGGTTATTGGCTGGCTTCCTACGTCTTTGCCGTGTCGGACCGCGCTCGGGCGCGGCCCGCACTTGCGCTCGCGGGTCTGGCATTGTGGGCCTTGATCAATGGCGGCCTGGTCATTGCGGGCTACAGCGATTGGCCGCTGGTCTCGCTCGCACTGGGATTTGCCGGCGCCGGCGCCATCATCGTGATGGGCACGCTTTTGGCGCGCATGCGCTGGCTCAATTTCCTGCGTTTTTGCGGCGAGCATTCGATTGTGATCTATCTCGCCTTCTTCCTGCCGATGGCGGCGACAAGGGCGGTGCTGCTGCGCAGTGGACTCCTCGACGTCGGCACGATCTCTCTGATCGTCACCGTCGCAGGCGTCGTCGGCGCGCTGGCGATCTGGCGGCTGGCCCTGGCGCTGCATGCCAACTTCCTGTTCGATCGCCCCGGCGCGTTCTGGATCGCGCCGAAGAAGGTTGCCCCGGTGTTGCAGGCGGCGGAATAGGTTTCTCCTCTTGTCGTCCCGGCGAAGGCCGGGACCCATAACCACCGGCCTTCGTTTAGCGGAAGGCGTCAGCCAGATTTACTCGATCGATAGATCACGCGGTATGGGTCCCGGCCTTCGCCGGGACGACGAAAATTGGTTCTTGGGCCATTCCGGATTCCCGCCTGAATGGCAGCTGATGACAGCGTGGAAAATCGCCCGCCGAGGCTGTCAATCCGCGCAAAAATCCCTAAGTTTCGGCCATGCCGAAAACAGCCCCCAAAGCCGACAAACCCGCCCCCGCCAAAGCCGCAGCCAAGTCCGAGACCAAGTCTCAGACCAAGGCCGAAACAAAGGCTGAAGCCAAGGTGCCTGCCAAAGTTCCGGGCAAGGGCGACCATGTCTTTCTGGTCGACGGTTCCTCCTACATCTTCCGCGCCTATCACGCGCTACCACCGCTGAACCGCAAATCCGACGGGTTGCAGGTCAATGCCGTGCTCGGCTTCTGCAACATGCTGTGGAAGCTGCTGCGCGACATGCCCGAGGACAACCGGCCGACCCATCTGGCGATTGTCTTCGACAAGTCAGAGATCACGTTCCGCAACAAGCTTTACCCCGACTACAAGGCGCACCGGCCGCCGGCGCCCGACGATCTGATCCCTCAATTCGCGCTGATCCGCGAGGCGGTGCGCGCGTTCGACCTGCCCTGCCTGGAACAGGTGGGCTTCGAGGCCGACGATCTGATCGCGACCTATGTGCGGCTGGCCTGCGAGCGCGGCGCCACCGCAACCATCGTATCGTCGGACAAGGATCTGATGCAGCTGGTGACCGACTGCGTCACCATGTACGACACCATGAAGGACCGCCGCATCGGCATCCCGGAGGTGATCGAGAAGTTCGGCGTGCCGCCGGAGAAGGTCGTCGAAGTCCAGGCGCTCGCAGGGGATTCGACCGACAACGTGCCTGGTGTGCCCGGTATCGGCGTCAAGACCGCCGCGCAACTGATCGTCGAATATGGCGATCTGGAAACACTGCTGCTGCGCGCCGGCGAGATCAAGCAGCCGAAACGGCGCGAGGCGCTGATCGAGAATGCCGAGAAGGCGCGGATTTCGCGGCAGCTGGTGCTGCTCGACGACAAGGTCGCGCTCGACGTGCCGCTCGATGATCTTGCGGTCCATGAGCCCGACGCGCGAAAACTGATCGCGTTCCTGAAGGCGATGGAGTTCTCCACCCTCACCCGCCGCGTTGCCGATTATTCGCAGATCGATCCGTCCGATGTGGAGGCGGATGCCGGCAACAAAAGCGGGGCAAGCGTTTTTGGGGTGCTGCCAATTGCCGAGAAAGTCGGGGAACGTGACGGCCCGAGTGGAGACCTGTTTGCGGAGAAAGGTGCCGGCGGGAAAGCCAGCACACCGGCCAAGGGGTCGGGTGATCGGCAAGACAAGGCCTCAAGCCTGAAAGGCAGCCCGATCTCGCTCGCGAGCGCGCGCGAGGCGGCGATCCGCAAAATCCCGTTCGACCGCAAGAAGTATCAGACCATCGGCAGCCTCGATCAGCTCGAGGCCTGGCTGGCGCGGGTGCACGATGTCGGCCATTTCGTCATCGAGGCGATGTCAGACTCGATCGATCCGATGCAGGCGGAGATCTCAGGCATTGCGCTGGCGCTGGCGCCCGACGATGCCTGCTATGTCCCGCTCGGCCACAAGCAGTCCGGCGGCGGTGCCGGCCTGTTCGACGCCGGCCTCGCGCCGGACCAGATCAAGGCGGGCGATGCGCTTGCCGCATTGAAGCCGCTGCTGGAATCGGCGGGCATTCTCAAGATCGGCTTCAACATCAAGTTCAACGCCGTGATGCTGGCCCAGCACGGCATCACACTCCGCAACCATGACGATGCGCAGTTGATGTCCTATGCGCTGGATGCCGGCCGCAACGCCCATGGGCTCGAAGGGCTCGCCGAGCGCTGGCTCGGCCATGCCGTCGTCGATTATGCCGGGCTCACCGGCAGCGGCAAGAACAAGCTCACCTTCGACCAGGTCGCCATCGACAAGGCGACGGAATATGCGGCCGAAAGCGCCGATGTGATCTTGCGGTTATGGCGTGTGCTCAAGCCGCGGCTCGTCGCCGACCGCATGACCGCGGTCTATGAGACGCTGGAACGGCCGCTGATCTCGGTGCTGGCGCGGATGGAGCGGCGCGGCATTTCGATCGACCGCCAGGTGCTGTCGCGGTTATCAGGCGAGTTCGCCCAGACCGCCGCACGGGTCGAAGCCGAACTGCAGGAAATCGCGGGCGAGCCGATCAATGTCGGCAGCCCCAAGCAGATCGGCGATATCATCTTCGGCAAGATGGGCATCACCGGCGGCACCAAGACCAAGACCGGCGCATGGTCGACCTCGGCGCAGGTGCTCGATGAGCTCGCCGAACAGGGCCACGAATTTCCGAAGAAGATTCTGGAATGGCGGCAGGTCTCGAAACTGAAATCGACCTATACCGACGCGCTGCCGATCTATGTGCATCCGCAGACCCACCGCGTTCATACCACCTACGCGCTGGCCGCGACCACCACCGGGCGGCTGTCGTCCAATGAGCCGAACCTGCAGAACATTCCGGTGCGTACCGAGGACGGCCGCAAGATCCGCCGCGCCTTCATCGCCACCCCCGGCCACAAGCTGGTGTCGGCTGACTATTCGCAGATCGAGCTGCGGCTGCTGGCCGAAATCGCCGACATTCCCGTGCTGAAGCAGGCCTTCCGCGACGGGCTCGACATTCACGCCATGACGGCTTCCGAAATGTTCGGCGTGCCGATCAAGGACATGCCGAGCGAGGTGCGCCGACGCGCGAAAGCGATCAATTTCGGCATCATCTACGGCATCTCGGCGTTTGGGCTCGCCAATCAGCTCGGCATCGCGCGCGAGGAGGCCTCGGCCTACATCAAGAAGTATTTTGAGCGCTTTCCTGGCATCCGCGCCTACATGGATGCGACGCGGGATTTCTGCCGAGCCAACGGCTATGTCGAGACGCTGTTCGGCCGCAAATGCCACTACCCCGATATCAAGGCGAGCAACGCCTCGGTCCGCTCCTTCAACGAGCGCGCCGCGATCAACGCCCGCCTGCAAGGCTCCGCCGCCGACATCATCCGCCGCGCCATGATCCGGATGGAAGATGCGCTGGCCGAGAAGAAGCTCTCGGCGCAGATGCTGCTGCAGGTTCACGACGAGCTGATCTTCGAGGTGCCCGAAAGCGAAGTCGCGGCGACGCTTCCGGTGGTGCAGCACGTGATGCAGGACGCACCGTTCCCGGCGGTGCTGCTCTCGGTGCCGCTGCAAGTCGATGCGAGGGCCGCGAATAATTGGGACGAGGCGCATTAGTTCGATGGCGTTCCCCGGATGCTGCGCAGCACGCCGCCCTTGCGGCGTGGTGCGCTGCTGATCCGGGGTCCATCTTCTGTGAAAGATGGGTCCCGGCTCTGCGGTGCACCGTGAAGAACGCTGCACCGCGTCCGGGACACGTGACCGACTGCTAGAATTGCTCTCCGTACAATTTCCGAAATGACATCGCGGCATGTCGCGCGCTAGAACCTGCGCGCATTCCCTCGCGAGTCCGCTCATGCCCCACACGTCAGCCCTGCTCGGTTTCGCCCTCGTCTCGCTCGGCATGGTGCTGACGCCGGGGCCGAACATGATCTACCTGATCTCGCGCTCGATCACGCAAGGCGCGGCGGCGGGGATCGTGTCGCTTGGCGGCGTCGCGCTCGGGTTTGTGTTCTACATGCTGTGCGCGGCGTTTGGCATCACCGCGCTGTTGTTCGCCATTCCTTACGCATATGACGCGCTGCGCTTTGCGGGCGCGGCCTATTTGCTGTGGCTGGCGTGGCAGGCGCTGAAGCCGGGCGGCCGCTCGCCGTTTCAGGTGAAGAAGCTGCAGGTCGATGGCCCGCGAAAATTGTTCGCGATGGGCTTTGTCACCAATCTCTTGAACCCGAAGATCGCGATGCTCTATCTGGCGCTGCTGCCGCAATTCATCGACCCTACCGTCGGCAGCGTGCTGACGCAGTCGCTGGCGCTGGGCGCGATCCAGATCGTGATCAGCGTCAGCGTCAACGCGATGATCGCGCTGGCGGCCGGATCGATCGCGCTGTTTCTCGGCACGCGGCCGAGCTGGCTGCTGCTGCAGCGCTGGCTGATGGGCACCGTGCTGGCGGGGCTGGCGGTGAAAATGGCGTTCGAGGCAAGGAAGGCGTAGCCCATCTCGTCATGCGCGGGCTTGACCCGCGCATCCATCGCCTGCGCAAGCAGGCAGATCATTTTGGTCAAGAAAGATGGATTGCCGGGTCATAGGCGAGCGGAAGCGACGCCGTCCTTCAGACGGCTATGCCCGGCAATGACATCGAGACCCTCAATCCAGCTTCGCTTCCATGCCGCGCTTCGTCGCCGGGCGGGCCATCAGCGCGTTGTACCAGCGTTCGACATTCGGGAAATCCTTCAGCTCCACCTTGTGGCGCGGGTGGCGCCAGGCCCAGCCGAGGATGGCAAAATCGGCGACCGACAGCGCACCCGCGACGAAGTCGCGGCCGTCGAGCCGGCGGTCCAGCACGCCGTAGAGCCGGCGGGTCTCGTCCATGTAGCGCTTCAGGCCATAGGCGCGGTCGGTTTCGTTCTCGAGCGCGATGAAGTGGTGCACCTGGCCGGGCATCGGCCCAAAGCCGCCCATCTGCCACATCAGCCATTCATAAACCGGGATGCGGTCGTTGAGCGGCTTGGGCAGGAACTTGCCGGTCTTCTCGCCGAGATAAAGCAGGATCGCGCCGGACTCGAAAATGCTGACCGGCTTGCCGTCGGGGCCATCGGGATCGACGATCGCGGGAATCTTGTTGTTGGGGCTGAGCTTGAGGAAGGCGGGCGCCATCTGCTCGCCCTTGCTGATGTTTACCGGGATCACCTTGTAGGGCAGCCCCATTTCCTCCAGCGCGACCGAGATCTTGCGGCCGTTCGGCGTGTTCCAGGTGTGCAGTTCGATGGTCATTACGGTTTCCCCCAATAAAGCTTGGACCTCCCGTAGCGCGGAAGCTTGCGGCCTTACAACCGCCGTTTCCGAGGGGGCCTCCCTGCGCCCGGCGGGACCCGGCAGATTGCCGCGCCCTGTTGATTTGGCCAGATCGGCTCTGGAATGAAAGGGAAAGCACCGATAGATTGCCGGCCGCCTCAAACCTTTGGGAATACGCCTTGTCCAAGTCAGCCTCCCGCGCCCGCCTCGCCGAGATCATCCGCAAGCGATCGTTCGGCCGCGGCGAGATCACGCTGGCCTCCGGCCGCAAGAGCGACTTCTACTTCAACCTCAAGCCGACCATGCTCGACCCCGAGGGTGCGGCGCTGCTGGCGGAATTGACCTACGAGGCGCTGAAGGACGACCAGCTCGACTACGTCGGCGGCCTGGAAATGGGCGCGGTGCCGCTGGCCGGCGCGATCGCGCAGCTCTCTTGGCTCAAGGGCCATCCGATCGCGGCGTTCTTCGTGCGCAAGAAGCCGAAGGAGCATGGCGCCCGCCTGGCGGTCGAGGGCCTTGCCAAGGGCGAGAGCCTGCAAGGCAAGCGCATCGTGATCGTGGAAGACGTCACGACGACCGGCGGTTCGGCGTTGAAAGCGGTTGAAGCCGTCCGCGATGCCGGCGGCGAGATCGTGCTCGTCTTCACCATGGTCGACCGCGACGAAGGCGCCACCGAAGCGTTTGCCGAGGCAGGCATTCCGTTCCGCTCGCTCTACAAGGCCGGTGAATTTTTGAAGGGCTGATTGCTCTTTCGTCTGGCGGGTGTCCCGGACGCGGTCCAGCACCCTTCGTGCTGCTCCGCAGAGCCGGGACCCACACTCGCCCGTCGACCACTATCGGCCCCGGATCAGCAGCGCACCGCAAGCGCGCTGCGCAGCATCCGGGGCACGCCACCGACACTCAATTCTTTCCCGCTGCCGAGCGCTTGCTCATAGCTCGTTTACCATCCCGGATTATGGTGAATCCACCGGCGCCTGTTGCGCGTCGGTGGTTAAGTGTTGCGTTGGGTGGAGTTAGCGTTGCGTACAGAGTTGGTTTTTTCGCGCATGCGGCGCCGCGCGACTTCTATTGCCGCCGCCACGCTTGCAGCATCTTTCATGCTGGTGCCCGGCAGCGTATCGGCCGAAGGCCTGTTCGACATGTTCTTTGGCGGTGGCCAGAAACAGCAGGCGCGGCAAGCCCCGGCACAGGCGAATTTCTTTGCCGATCCGTTCGGCCTCAATCAGCCGCCAGCGCAGCCCGCGCCGGCGCCGCGCGTCGCCGGCTCCGGACCCGCCTTCTGCGTCCGTAGCTGCGACGGCAAGTATTTTCCGCTGACCACGCGCGGCAACGCCACGCCGGTTCAGATGTGCCAGGCGTTCTGCCCCGCCAGCCCCACCAAAGTGTTCTACGGCAGCAACATCGACAGCGCGTCGGCCAGCAATGGCGAGCGCTACGCGGACAGCGAAAACGCGTTCGCTTATCGCAAGGCGCTGCGCGCCGATTGCACCTGCAACGGCAGGAGCCCGTCCGGCCTCGCGCCGGTCGACCTCGCGCTCGACACCTCGCTGCGTTCGGGTGACGTCGTCGCCACCACCGACGGCCTCGTCGCCTATACCGGCGTTCGCCTCGGCGCCGAGCAGACCGCCGAATTCACGCCCGTCGCCTCCTATCCCGGCCTCACCGCCAGCGTCCGTGCCCGGCTCGGCGAAATGAAGGTCGCACCTGTCAGCGCTGAAATGGTCGGCGAGACCGTGATGCCCGAGACGCGAAACGAGATCGCGATGCCGGCGAGCGTGGTGCCGAAGAGCACGGCCCCCAAGGCGGCGAAGCGGGCGGAAGTGAACTGACGGCCGATCGCACGAGTCAACGATAGCAACAGTACATCTTAGGGCCGTCATTCCGGGGCGATGCAAAGCATCGAACCCGAATCTCAAGATTCCCCGATGCGCAATTGCGCATCTGAGGTCTGGTCCTTACGGACCATCCCGGAATGACAAACACAATCATCACCGCCCGACGATCACCCCGATGACGTTCGGCGCCGACAGATATTTTTCCTCGATCGCCGCACGCGCCGCGGCGCGGTTTTCCGGCGTCAGCAGGCCGCGCTTTTCGGCGAGGATCATCCAGCAATAGCCCCACCAGTCCGACAGCATGCCCTGGTCGTCGACGAGGTCGTAGCCCTGCTCGGCGGCAAAGATCCGCGCATGGGCCTCGTCGAGCGAATCGAGCCAGGCGTGGTCGGCGATCGAGAACAACTCGTCGCTGAAATCGTCGGTCGTGTAGCCCCACACCGACATGCAGACGGCATTGAACTCACGGTCGATGGTGTCGTCGTCGACCGGCTGGCGGCGCGAGGCCTGATGCAGCCGCGACAGCGAGCGCGCGAAATCGGCGATACGGGTGAGCGCGAATTGATCGAAGGCGATGGTGGACATGGACATGTAGTCCTCGATATTGGCGATAGACCATAGATATTGTGTCGGCGCTGTGCCGAATCACAATGATATATCAAGCACTTGCTAAAGTGTTCTTAATTTGTTCCAGTAGTATAAATTTGCGAGATCGAGACATGGACCGGATGCAGGCCACGGAAATTGCCAGGCACTTGCACGATGCTGCAGAGGCCATTGACCGGGCGAGCGCTGTCATATCAGCGCTTGATCAGGCGGATCGGACAGCACTCGCCAATCCCCTTGGAGAGACCGTTTCCGCCCTGCATTTTTCGGCCTTTTGCGGGCTGTTTACGATCGCTATCCGGACTTGCGACCGCCATCGGACGAAGAGCCCTCCATCGATTCGACCCTGCAATGGGCGGATGTCGTGCTCCCTAAGTCCGTGTCCCAGGCCGATCTCGACGAGTTGATCTTTTCCACTCTGAAACCGAATTGGCAGAAGACCGCCTGGGTTATCGGCAACCTTGTCATTCGCTGCGAAGCGCTTGCATGGCCCATCGATGCGGAAATGCTGGCTGCGCGCATCCAGGCATTGGCCGAAGCCGGAAGTATCGAGAGCGCGGGCAACGTTCGCGCATGGCGGCACAGCGAGATACGCTTGACAGGCTGATGGGCGCTGCGCGTTTCCGATCCCGGGCGTTCAGTGCCACTGGCTTGTCTTTAATGCGACGAGGCGCTGGAAAACAGATTGATCACAACGACCCCGGTGACGATCAGGCCCATGCCGCAAAGCGCGGCCGTATCCAACTTCTGGCTCTGGAACACCCAGGCGATCGTGGCGATGAGGACGACGCCGACGCCCGACCAGACGGCATAGACCACGCCTGTCGGCAGGCTTCGCAGGGTAAGCGACAGAAAACAGAACGCCACCGCGTAACCCGCGACCGTCACCAGCGATGGCAGCGGCTTGCTGAAACCGTCAGACAGTTTCAGGAAGGTTGTCGCCACGACTTCCGAGAGAATCGCGATGCCCAAATAGAGATAGGTCATGCCGCCTGCTAGCAGAGGCATGTGATGTTTTGACGACTCGGGCCGATCTGGTAGCGCCAAGACCAGCGGGAACTATCCCATGGCGGGACGCAGATAGTAATTGTCCCACTCGGCTTCCCTCACGAGCGTGAAGCCGTGCCTGACATAAAAGCGGTTTGAATCGCTGCCGCGCAGCGCGGTGACCCGCAACGGCTTTCTTTGCCGGTCCGCTTCGGCGAAAACTTCGGCGAGCACCGCTGCACCCACGCCGCGGCCCTGATAGTGCGGATCGACATAGAGGTGATCGAGCACCAAGCCTTCATCATCCGGCTTCACGACCACCAATCCCGCGCGCGATCCGTCGACCAGGATATGCCGGGTGAATTCAGGCACGAAGCCCGACAGGAACCGCTCGCGGGCGCGCTGCGGATCAAAGCGTCCGATGCGTTCGAGGCTCTCCCGCATCGCCAGAATCCGAAGCGCGGCGAAAGCTTCTGCGTCGGCATGGTCGGCCGGGCACAGCGAGATTGAACCGATCGGCGGGATCATTTCTTCTTGCGAGGCAGGTTCGGACGGATTGGCTTCGTTATGGCTCACATCGCCGACAGCATCTTGCCGCCGCAATAATTGGCGTAGAATTTTCCGCCGCATGCCGCTTCATCGCCGCACACCGGGTGGCGGGCGCCGCATTCTTCGCGACGCTGAACGAGCATCCCAATCCATCGGCGGTTTTGCCCGCCTTGCCGGCGGCGAACGCGGCGCTGGTGACGCTGATGCAGACCATCAGAAGCGTCGCAGCGGCGATCTCGATGATCAATCTCATGGCCCACCCTCCTTCAGACTCAAGGCGATATCCAGGCTCTCGGCCGTTATTCTAGCACCGAAATCGGCGCACGGAGGCCACCAAATCGGCCCGGTCCTTGCATAAAAACATACCAGCGCGGTGCACAACAAACGTCTGGATAGTTTCGGTTGTGGTGCAAGGCGCGTATCCTTTCGTTGAGTCTGAAACTGCAGGGATTGACGCGTTGCAAGAACAAGCATTCGCAGGGAGTTTTCCGGTGCCGGGCCAGCCGATCGACGAACTGGCGCTTTCCGAGATCAAGGGCGCGATTCTCGCCAAGCTGCGGCTTGCCATCGGCAAGGACACCGGCATGGCGACCAAGCGCGACTGGTACAAGGCCGCAGCATTGGCGCTGCGCGACCGCATTGTGCACCGCTGGCTGACGGCCGAGAAGGATAATTACGACGCCGGCCGCAAGCGGGTCTATTACCTCTCGCTCGAATTCCTGATCGGGCGCCTGTTTACCGACGCGCTGAACAATATGGGCCTGCTGCCGCTGTTCGAGGCGGCGCTGGGCGATCTCGGCGTCGATTTGTCGGACCTGCGCAATTGCGAACCGGATGCGGCGCTCGGCAATGGCGGCCTCGGGCGGCTGGCGGCCTGCTTCATGGAAAGCATGGCCACCCTCGCCATTCCCGCCATCGGCTACGGCATCCGCTACGATTTCGGCCTGTTCCGCCAGATCATCGCGCAGGGCTGGCAGCAGGAATATCCCGACGAGTGGCTCGGCTTCGGCAACCCCTGGGAATTCCAGCGCTCCGAGGTGGTCTATCAGGTGCATTTCGGCGGCCACGTCACCCATGTCGCGGACCGCGGCCGCGAACGCGCCAGCTGGCATCCCGGCGAAACCGTGCAGGCCGTCGCCTACGATACCCCGATCGTCGGCTGGCGCGGCCAGCATGTGAACGCGCTGCGGCTGTGGTCGGCGCGCTCGCCCGATCCGCTGCGGTTAGATGCCTTCAACACCGGCGACTATCTCGGCGCAATGGCCGAGGAAGCGCGCGCCGAATCGATCTGCAAATTCCTCTATCCGAACGACGAGAGCGCCGCGGGCCGCGAATTGCGGCTGCGCCAGGAATATTTCTTCGTCTCCGCCTCACTGCAGGATCTGGTCAAGCGGCACCTCGCCGCCGATGGACAATTGCGCAGCCTGGCGCAAAAGGCCGCGGTACAGCTCAATGACACCCATCCGAGCCTTGCCGTCACCGAACTGATGCGGCTACTGGTCGACCTGCATAATTTCCGCTGGGACGAGGCCTGGAAGATCACGGTCGCGACGCTGTCCTACACCAACCACACGCTGCTGCCGGAAGCACTCGAGACCTGGCCGGTCGAACTGTTCGAACGGCTGCTGCCGCGGCATCTTGAAATCATCTACCGCATCAACGCCGCGCATCTGGCGCTGGCGGAGCAACGCGCTCCCGGCGATATCGACTTCCGCGCCTCGGTGTCGCTGATCGACGAGCGCTCCGGCCGCCGGGTGCGGATGGGACAACTGGCTTTTGTCGGCTCGCACCGCATCAACGGCGTCTCGGCGATGCATTCCGACCTGATGAAGGAGACCGTGTTCCACGATCTCAACCATCTCTATCCGCAGCGCATCACCAACAAGACCAACGGCATCACCTTCCGGCGCTGGCTGATGCTGGCCAATCCGAAACTCACCGGGCTGTTGCGCGAGACCTGCGGCGAAGCCGTGCTCGACGATTTCTCGCGGCTGCAGCGCCTCGAAGACCATTGCGGCGACAATTCGTTCCAGCAGCAGTTCCGCGACGTCAAGCTGCAGAACAAGCTGGCGCTGGCGCGGGCGATCGGCGAGCGCCTCAGCATCAAGGTCGATCCGTCGGCGCTGTTCGACGTCCAGATCAAGCGCATCCACGAATACAAGCGGCAACTGCTCAACATCCTCGAGGCGGTCGCGCTGTATCAGGCGATCAAGGATGAACCCCAGCGCGACTGGGTGCCGCGGGTGAAAATCTTCGCCGGCAAGGCGGCGGCGAGCTATCGCACCGCCAAGCTGATCATCAAGCTGATCAACGACGTCGCCGAGATCGTCAACAACGATCCCGCGGTCGCGGGACGGCTGAAGATCGTGTTCCTCGCCAACTACAATGTCAGCCTGGCCGAAGTGATCATTCCGGCGGCGGACCTGTCCGAACAGATCTCGACCGCCGGCATGGAAGCCTCCGGCACCGGCAACATGAAGCTCGCGCTCAACGGCGCCTTGACCATCGGCACGCTCGATGGCGCCAACATCGAAATCCGCGACCATGTCGGCGCGGAAAACATCGCGATCTTCGGCATGGAGGCCGGCGACGTCATGGTCCGGCGCCGGCAGGGGCTGGATGCCTCCGACGTGATCCGCCGCTCGCCGCGGCTGTCGCGGGCGATCAGCGCGATCGAGAGCGGCGACTTTTCGCCCGGCGACCCCGCCCGGTTCGAGGCGATCGGCCACACGCTGCGCCAGTTCGACCACTACATGTGCGCCGCCGATTTCGATTCCTATTACGAGGCCCAGCGCGGCATCGATGCGCGCTGGCAGGTGATGCCGGCGTGGACGCGGGCCTCGATCCTCAACGTGGCGCGGATGCCGTGGTTCTCCTCCGACCGCACCATCCGCGAATACGCCGCGGATATCTGGCACGTGCCGGTGCTGCCGACCGCGCCCGTGCAGGAGCAGGATGCCCAGCGCGGCGTGTCGGGCTGAATTCCGGCGATCTCTCTCGATTCGTCATGCCCGGGCTTGACCCGGGCATCCACGTCTTCAGGCGCCACTGACAAGGAAGACGTGGGTGGCCGGGCATAGGCAAGCGGACGCCGGCCATGACGGAGAAAGCCATTACCTGTCACGTCATTGAATTCATGCCAGTTGCGGTGATACTGCACGGCAGTACCCCGGGGAATTCCATGCTTACCAAGACACCGCATCTGTTCGACGACGCCACGCAGGTCACCGCCGGCGACAGCCGCTGGCAGGGCAAGACCAGCGAGGATTACTGGGCCTTTGTCGGCCCGTTCGGCGGCTGCACTGCGGCCACAATCCTGCGCGCTCTCATGGACCACCCGCAACGATCGGGCGATCCATTGTCGCTCACGGTCAATTTCTGCGCGCCGGTCGCGCAAGGCGCCTTCGATCTCGACGTGCGGCTGGTCAAGGCCAACCGTTCGACGCAGCATTGGTGCGTGGAGATGACGCAAGGCGGCGGCGAGGTGGCGACGCTGGCCACCGCGGTGTTCGCCGAGCGCCGGCCGTCATGGTCGCACGCGCAGGCGCCGTTTCCGCCAACCAAGTCCTACGAGCAGACGCTGCCTTACGGAAAGGTCGCCGCTCCCTGGGTCAAGCAGTATGATTTCCGTTTCGTCGAGGGCGAGCCGGGTTGGGGCTCGGCGTCGTCGGCCGAGCCGAACTCGTTCTCGAAACTGTGGATCGGCGACCGGGTGCCGCGGAAGATCGACGCGCTGTCGCTGATGTCGATGTCGGACGCGTTTTTTGGCCGTATCTTCCACGCCAGGCGCGAACTGGTACCGTTCGGCACGGTGTCGATCACGACCTATTTCCACGCCGACGCCGCCGATCTCGCCGCGGAAGACATCACGCGCGTGCTGGCGGTGGCCGACGCCAAGATTTTCCACAAGTCTTATGGCGACCAGAACGGTGAATTGTGGTCGCCGAAGGGACGGTTGCTCGCAACGACGACGCAAATCGCGTATTTCAAGGCGTAAGGGAACATACGGGCCTCATCTTCCGTTCCCTACGGTCCTGGAAGGCGGCTCATGTCCGAACCCGACGTCAAAAAGCCCGATATCGCCCTGCTCGGCATCCCCATCGAAATCGGTGCTTCGCAGGCCGGCACGCTGATGGGCCCCGCGGCGCTAAGAACCGCGGGCATTGCACGCGTGCTCGACCAGTTGGGATTTGCCGTCGAGGATCACGGCGACCTTTCGATATCGAAAGTCATTTCGGACGGACCGCCGCCTGCCAACGCCAGATTCTACGACGAGGTGAAAACCTGGATTCGGCTGCTCAGCGAGCGCGCCTACCACTTGGCGCGTTCCGGCGCGGTGCCGATCTTCATGGGCGGCGATCATTCGCTCTCGATGGGATCGGTCAATGGCGTTGCGCGCTATTGGAAAGAACAGGGCCGGCCGCTGTTCGTCCTGTGGCTCGATGCGCATGCCGACTACAACACGCCCGACACGACCATCACCGGCAACATGCACGGCATGTCCTCGGCGTTCCTGTGCGGCGAAGGCGGGCTGGACGATCTGCTCGGCGATCAGCCGCGCGCCTCGATCACGCCGGATCAGCTCGATTTGTTCGGCATCCGGTCGATCGATCCCCTGGAAAAGAAGCTGGTTCAGGACCGCCGCGTCGCGATCGCCGACATGCGCGCGCTCGACGAATTCGGCGTCGGCGTGCTGATCCGCCGCGTCATCGAGCGCGTGAAGGCGAAAAATGGCCTGCTGCATCTCAGCTTCGACGTCGATTTTCTCGATCCGGCGGTCGCACCGGGTGTCGGCACCACCGTGCCCGGCGGCGCCACCTATCGCGAGGCGCATCTGGTCATGGAACTGCTGCATGATTCGGAACTGGTGCGCTCGGTCGACATCGTCGAACTCAACCCGTTCCTCGACGAGCGCGGCCGCACCGCGCGCGTCGCAGTGGAGCTGATCGGCAGCCTGTTCGGCCTGCAGATCACCGACCGCCGAACGCCGACAAACGCGATGCTGCAAGGACGATAGCCAGAGCAGCCGCATCAAGAACAAGCGTTCTGTGAAAAAAGGGCGACCTTGCGGTCGCCCTTTTCATTTCCGAGAAATGACGTTCGGATCACTCCGCCGCGAGCTTGACCTCGGGCGCGGCAGCGCGGACGTCGGCGTCGACCTGGGCTTCAAATTTCGCAAAATTCTTCTGGAACATGCCGACCAGCGCGCGCGCGGTCTTGTCGAACTCGGCCTTGTCCTGCCAGGTGTTGACGGGATTGAGGATGTCGCTGGGCACGCCCGGCAGCGCCGTCGGCACCGCAAAGCCGAAATATTTGTCGGTGCGGAATTCGACATTGCGCAGCGAGCCGTTCAGCGCCGCGGTGAGCAGCGCCCGCGTCACCTTGATCGGCATCCGGCTTCCGGTGCCGTATTTGCCGCCGGTCCAGCCGGTGTTGACCAGCCA
>NZ_JAFCMC010000024.1:0-96967 GCF_018130085.1 Bradyrhizobium sp. AUGA SZCCT0169
GTCCGCAAAGCTGCCGCGCGAACTGTCGACGCGGTCTGCGCCGCAATCGGCTGCGCACTCGATGCCTTCACCTCAGAAGAATGTGCCAACTACCTCAAAAACTCAGGCTATCGAACCTAATGCCATCACGCTTTAGTCAGTGCCTGCCTCTGGCACGCGCGCATTCGGGCGGCTCGACGGCCGTCGCGCTTTCGTCTCGGGCGGTGCGCAGGGCATTGGTGCTGCGATCGTGCGAAGTTTTGCCGGTGCCGGCGCGAACGTCGTGATCGCTGATCTCGATATCGCCAAGGCATCGGACCTCGCCGGGCAGCTCGGCGCGACCGCGGCCCGCCTCGATGTCGGTGATACCACTATGGTGCAGGCGATCATGGCGCAGCACGGGCCGTTCGATATCGTGGTCAACAATGCCGGCGTCGACCAGCACGCCTTCTTCACCGACACGACGCCGGAAGATTGGACAAGGCTGCTCGCGGTCAATCTGGTCTCGGCCTTTGCATGCACGCACGCCGCGCTCCCGGCGATGCAGGCGGCCGGTTTCGGGCGTGTCATCAACATCACCTCGGAAGCGGCGCGGCTTGGCTCGAAGGGCGGCGCAGTCTATTCCGCCGCCAAGGGCGGCGTCATTGCCTTCACCAAGAGCATTGCGCGTGAAAACGCCCGCTTCGGAATTACCGCCAACACCATCGCGCCGGGGCCGATCCGCACGCCGATGCTGGAGGCGGCCGTCGCCAAGGGCGGCGACAAGATCTTGCGCGCCATGACCGATGCCACCCTGTTGCGGCGCTTGGGCGAGCCCGAAGAGATCGCCGCCGCGGTATTGTTTCTGGCATCCGATCAGGCGGGCTATATCACCGGTGAAACCATCGGCGTCTCCGGCGGCATGGGAATGGGCGGCTGAGATGGCGCGCGCAGGCGAAGATATCACAACGGCGCCGATCGATCTTGCGATCGCGCGCATTCGCGCAGTTTACCGTGGCTGGAACCGCGACACGTCAGTGACCCAAATGCGCGAGGATTGGGATGCGGCCTTCGGAGGCAGCGCCGCACGCGTGAACTGCGAACGTATCTTTGCCGGTGGCGTCGAGGGCGAATGGATATCGCCCGCTGATGCGCCCGTGGATCGGGCCATTCTCTATTTCCATGGCGGCGGCTTCCGCATCGGCTCGGTAGCCTCGCACCGCGACCTGATTGCGCAGATCGCACTTGCCAGCGGCTGCCGGGTGCTCGCCATCAATTACCGACTTGCGCCGGAGCATCGTTTCCCGGCTGCGCTGGACGATGCGCTCGCGGCCTATGGCTGGATGCTTGATGAGGGGCTAAAGCCCGCCAGTATCGCCTTTGCCGGAGACTCCGCCGGCGGCAATCTCGTGCTCGCCGCGATGCTGACCTTGCGCGAACGCGGGCTTCCGCTGCCGGTATCGGCAGTGCTGATGTCGCCATGGACCGATCTGGCAGCGACCGGCGCGAGTTACGTCAGCCGTGCCGAAGCGGACCCCATCCATCAGCGTCCGATGATCCTGGCGCTGGCCAAGAATTATCTGGGCGGGCAGGGTGATCCCCGCGATCCCCTGGTATCGCCGCTGTATGCTGACCTTGCCGGTTTGCCGCCGCTATTGATCCAGGTCGGCGACCGCGAAACCGTGCTCGATGATTCCGTCATGCTCGCCGACAAGGCGTGCGCCGCCGGTGTCGATGTCAATCTGGAAGTCTGGGACGGCATGATCCATGTCTTCCAGATGTTCGGCGCGGAGCTTGTTGAGGCGCATCGGGCCATCGCGTCGATCGCGCAATTTCTCAACCAACACCTTCACATCAGGGCCGAGAGGGCACCATCATGAACGTCAGGCCCGCCGACCCGCGCAGCCACGCCGACAGCGAGTTCCATTTCTCGGAGCAGCCGCATCTGTCCGAGGAGTTGCGGATGCTGCGCGAGCAGGTCCGCCGCTTTGTCGAGAAGGAGGTCGTGCCGTATGGCGAGCAGTGGGAGCGCGACGGCAAGATCCCGCGCGAAATCTATCGCCGCATGGGGGCGCTCGGCTTCCTCGGCATGCGCCACGCTGCCGAATATGGCGGCACCGACATGGGTCCGCTGGCGTCGATGGTGTGGGCGGAGGAGCTCGGGCGCTCGACCTTCGGCGGCTTCACCTCGTCGGTGCTTGTTCATACCGACATGTCGGCCGTCCACATTACCCTGCGCGGCACGCCCGAACAGAAGCAGCAGTATCTGCCCGCGATTATCCGGGGCGAGACGATCTGTTCGATCGCGGTGACCGAGCCCGATGCCGGCTCCGACGTTGCCGGGCTGAAGACGCGGGCCCGCCGCGATGGCGATTGCTGGGTGATCAACGGCTCAAAAATGTTCATCACCAACGCTGTGTATGGTGACATCCTGATTGTCGCCGCGCGCACCGATCCCGCCGCCAAGGGCAGCCGTGGCATTTCGCTTTTCATTGTGGAGCGGACGACGCCGGGCATCTCCGTGACAAAACTCGACAAGCACGGCTGGCTTTGCTCCGACACCGCCGAGATCGCGTTCCAGGATGTCCGTATCCCGGCCGCAAATTTGCTCGGCGAGGAGAACCGCGGCTTCTATGGCATCATGGAAACGTTCGAGAACGAGCGCATCTGCATCGGCGGCATCTGCGCCGGCGAGTCCGCCAAGGCCATCGAACTCACGACCAACTATGTGAAGAGCCGCCAGGCATTCGGCGGCCCCTTGTGGAACCAGCAGGCAGTGCGACTCAAACTCGCCTCGCTCGCGACCAAGGCCGCCGCTGCCCGGGCGCTCGCCTATCACGCGGCGGAGCTTGTCGAAGCCGGCAAGCCCTGTCCGCGCGAAGTGTCGATGGTGAAGGCGTTGTCACCGGAGGTGTTGCACGAGGTCGTGCATGGCTGCCTGCAACTGCATGGCGGCACCGGCTTCATGCGCGGCACGCCGATCGAGCGGATGGTGCGCGATGCCCGCGTGCTGACCATCGGCGGCGGTGCCACCGAGGTCATGCTGGAAGAAGTCGCCAAAAGGATGTAAGGCGGTATCGGAAACGCGGGCTGTGTTCCTCTTCCTTCTCCCCTTGTGGGAGAAGGTGGCGCGCGAAGCGCGTCGGATGAGGGGTCTCTATCCTCAAGCTCGAGTCTTACCGTGAGGAGAGAACCCCTCACCCGTCTTCGCTTCGCGAAGCCACCCGCTCCCACAAGGGGAGAGGGGAAGCACCACTGCCGACTCTCAATTCACCGGCTTGAAACTCAGCGTCGAGAACTCGGACTGCATGATCTGCAGCTTCTGGTTCGAGAAGCGGACGCCGGGGCCGAAGCTGATCGGTGCCATGATGCCGGTCTCGACGTTTTTGGTCTTCTCCAGCTCGGCGATGGTGCAGGCCCAGGTCGGTTGCTTGCCGCATCGATCGATTGCAGAAATCAGCACCTTGGCGGCGGCGTAACCGGTCATGGAATAGCGGTTGATGCCTTTCATCTCGGCTTCCGGAAGCAGACCCTTGGCTTTCTCGAGGAAGGCCTTGCCGGCAGCGCCTGCGAACGGTTCGACATAGTCGACCGCGTAGATGCCGTCGCCGGCCGGTCCCATCAGCTTCAGCACCGGCTCGACCCGTCCGGGCCAGAAGATGCCGACCACAGGCTTGATGTTGAGCTTTTCCAGCTCCTTCATCATCGCGATGTTCTCGCCGATGATGCCGCCGGCGAGAAACACCTCGGCGCCGGAATCCTTCAGCTGCAGCATGTCAGACGAGAAGTCCTGCTGGCCTTTCTTGTAGTTGCCGCTGTAGACCACGTTGAGTTTCCTGGCCTTGACCACGGTGTCGAAGCCGTCGCGCACGGTGATGCCATAGTCATCGTCCTGCGTGATCAGACCCCATTTCTTGCCGGGGTTCTTCTCGGCGAGATAGTTGACGAGATGGATGATGCCTTCCTCATAGGACTGCCCGACCACGAACACGTTCTTGCGCGGGGGCTCCCAGAGGAATTTGACCGGCGCTACATCGATCACGGTGGGGATACCGGACTTCTCCAGCAGCGGCATTACGGCGATGGACTGTCCCGAGCCGGAGATGCCGAGCAGGGCAAAGGCCTTGTCGACGTCGGTCACTTTTTTGACGCCCTGGATGGTGCGGGCGGTGACGTAGCCGTCGTCTTCCAGCACGTATTTGATCTTGCGGCCGTTGATGCCGCCAGCGGCATTGGCTTCCGCGATCGCGATCTTGTGGCCGATCGATGCGGCGACGCCGAGCAGCGCCGGCGGGCCGGTCAGGGGTTCGACGTCGCCGATCACGATTTCGGTGTCGGTGATACCGGGGTCGGCGGCCAGCGCCGCGCCGATCGAGAGAGACACACCCGCGAGCAACAGCGATGCGGTCGCCAGATATTTGATCATTGTTTCCTCCTCCTGTTCGATTGCTTTTTCCGGTTAGTAACGCAGCGGCCAGTTCACCCACATCCGCCTGATGTCGTGCCAGGCGCCGACCAGGCCGCGCGGCTGGAAGCGCAGGAACAGGATGATGACGAGGCCGTAGAGCATGCTCTTGAGCTCCTGCGCGCCGGTCGTGAACATCGCGTCCATCTGGGCGCTGAACAGGCTGAACGCGAACCGCGTCGCTTCCGGCAACAGCACAATCAGGATGGTGCCGAGTACGGCGCCGAGCGCCGAGCCGAGTCCGCCGACGATCAGGATCGCCAGCGCCTCGATCGAGAGCAGGAACGGAAAGCCTTCGACGCTGACGAACGACAAATAGATGCCGTACAGCGCGCCCGAGAGGCCGGTGATGAAGGCCGAGGTGACGAAGGCGAACAGCTTGTAGGCGTGCAGATTGATGCCCATGACGCGAGCGGCGGTGTCGTTATCGCGGATCGCGACAAAGGCGCGGCCGACGCGGCTGCGGCGGATGTTGAGCGTGGCGAACAGTGTGAGAATTGCAAAGCCAAGGCAGAGATAGGTGAACGCGGCGTCGCTGTCGAAGCTGAGGCCAAAGATCTCCGGCCGCTGCACCGAAATGCCGCGGGCGCCGTTGGTCAGCCACCGCGCTTCCAGGATCACGGTGTTGATGATGAAGGAGAAGGCGAGGGTGGTGATCGCGAGATAGAGCCCCTTCAGCCGCAGCGACGGCGCGCCGACGATGAGGCTGGCGAGCGCCGGCACCACGCCGGCGCCGAGGAAACCGAGCAGTGGATGCATGTGATATTTGGAAACCAGGATTGCGTAAGCATAGGCGCCGGTGACGAGGAAACCGACATGGCCGAGCGAGATCAGGCCGGTATACCCGGTCAGGATGTTCAGCCCCAATGCGCCGACCACCGTGATCAGGATGATCATCAGGAACGACAGCGCATAGGAGTTCAGCACAAAGGGGGTGACGACCAGGCCTGCAACCAGTAGCGCCGACCACAGCCACACCGGCGGGGAGTCGACGAGGGTAACGAGTTCGTCGTAGGTCTGTTTGAAATCGCCGGTCCGCATCTCAAACCCTCTCGATGTCGCGTTCGCCGAAGATGCCGAACGGGCGGATCATCAGCACCACGATGATCATCGCAAAGCCGGCGACTTCCTTCATGCCGGAGCCGAGATAGCCGCCGGCGAGATTCTCGGTGATGCCGATCAGGAGGCCGCCGAGACCGGATCCAAGCACGGCGTCGAGACCGCCGAGGATAGTGGCCGGAAACGCCTTCAGCCCGAGTTGGAACATCGCCGGCGACAGGTCATAGGACAGCGCAAAGAACACGCCGCCGATTCCGGCGATGACGGACGAGGCGGCCCAGGCCAGCGCATGGACCCGGGTCGCGCTGATACCCATCAGGAGCGCGGTGCGGTCATCTGCGGCGACGGCGCGCATCGCGACGCCGATCTTGCTGTAGCGGAAGAACGCCCAGATTGCGGCGAGCAGCAGGAGGAGCGTGGCGATGACGGCAATCTGCCCGGTCCGCACGCCGATCGAGCCGATCCGCACGATGGTGCGTCCGAAACCGACATCCAGGCCATGCGGATAGGCGTCCCAGATGAAGTTGATCGACGAGCGAAGGATCACGGCCAGGCCGATGGTCACCATGACGGTGGCAAAGACCGGTTCGCCCAGCATCGGCCGCATCACCACGCGCTCGATGACGAGGCCGAGCACGACGGCGGCAACGATCGCGCCGAGCGCCACGACAAACACATTGCCGCTGACCGTGGTCGAGATGGTCCAGGCGATATAGGCCGTGATCATGGTCATTTCGCCCTGCGCGAAATTGACCAGGCCGGTTGACTTGTAGATCACTGCAAAGCCCATCGCGATCAGGCCATAGATGGCGCCGATCGCCAGGCCGGATATCAGGAGCTGCATGAAGTACTGCATCAGACCTCCGCCTGGTAGATGATGGCGAGTTCGCGCGCGAACTTTTTCTCGATCATGGCGCGGCGCACCTTCTGCGTGGCGGTGAGTTCGCCGTCGTCATGATCGAGTTCTTTCTCCAGGATGGCGAAGCGGCGAATATTCTCGACGCGTGCGAAGCGCTTGTTGGTCTCGTTGACGATACGCTCGACCAGGTCATGCACCTCTGTCAGATGCGACAGCGATTTGTAGTTGGTGTAGGCCAACGCCTTGTCGCGGGCCCAGCGGCCGACATTGTCGAAATCGACCTGGATGATGGCGCCGAGATATTTTTTGGCCTCGCCGACCACGATCGCTTCCTTGATGAACTCGCTGTCCTTCAGCGCGTTCTCGATCTCTGAAGGTGCGATGTTCTTGCCGCCGGCGGTGATGATGATCGCCTTCTTGCGGTCGACCACGGTAATCTCGCCATTGTCCATGACCTCGACGATGTCGCCGGTGCGCAGCCAACCGGCGGAATCGAGCGTCGCGGTAGAGGCCTTCTCGTCGAGGAAATAGCCTTTGAAGACGCCGGGATTGCGCAGCAAGATCTCGCCGTCGCTGTCGAGTTTCCATTCGGTGTGGAGCAGGGGCAGGCCGCAGCCGCCGAGCCGGTGATGGCTCCCGGTCTGGATGAAAGCGACGCCGCCGCTTTCGGTCAGTCCATAGCCCTGCGACACCGGGCGGCCGACGATGTCGAAGAAGCGTAGCGTCTCCGGCGAGATCGACGCGCCGGCGCACAGACGATGGCGGCTGCGGGCAAAGCCGAGATGGCGCTGGATGTTGCGGAACAGCAGGACGTAAAGCAGCGCATAGCTGAGGCGATCGAGCCATGTAGTGGTCCCGGCCTGCCGGCGGTCCGACAGTTTGCGACCCCAGGCCATGCAGGCTTTGACAAAGCGCTGGCGCAGCCGGCCGCTCTCGCCGAGCCGGAACAGAAAGCCCTGCTGCAGCTTTTCGTAAATGCGGGGAACGCTCACAAAGAACGTCGGCGCGATCTCGCGGATATTGAGTGCGACGGTGTCGATCGATTCCGCAAAGCTGACGGCGCCGCCAAGCACCAGATGTGTCACCTCGCCATAGCAACGCTCGGCCACATGGCACAGCGGCAGGTAGCTCACCGCCTCGAACGGCTTGTCTGATATCCCGACGGCTTCGGCGTAGATGTAGGCGGCATAGACCAGATTGCGGTGCGTCAGCATCGCGCCCTTGGGCGGGCCTGTCGTGCCCGACGTATAGACGAGGATGGAGACGTCGTCGGGCGAGGCCTGCGAAATCAGGCGATCGAGCACCGCATTGGCGTCGGGGTTTCCCAGCGCATAAGCCCGGCCGCGCTGGCACAGGGCTTCGAACGACATCAGCTGCGATTGCCGGTATTGCCGGAGGCCCTTCATGTCAACGCAAACCACGGCTTCGAGCGCCGGCAGGCCGTCATTGTTGGCCAGCGCGTCCAGTACCTTGTCGGTCTGCTCCTGGTCGCCTGAGATGACCACCCGCGCGCCGGAGTGGCGGACGATGTATTGCAGTTCGACCCAGGGATTGGTCGGATAGATGCCGACCGCGACCGCGCCGATCATCTGGACGCCGAGATCGGCGTAAAACCATTCCGGCGTGTTCTCGCCGGCGATCGCGACGCGGTCGCCCGGCTTGATCCCGAGCGCGAGCAGCCCGAGGGCCACCGAACGCGCGGTCTCGTAATAATGGTTCCAGGAATAGGGATTCCAGATGCCGTATTCCTTTTCGCGCAGCGCGAGCTGGGCGCCATGCATCGCGGCGCGCTGGCGCAGCAATTGCGGAATGGTGATCGAGGCGGACTTCAGCGCAGTCCGCAACGAGCCGGCGTCGTGCGCGGACGACGTTCGCGCTGCATCTGATGGCGTCGCGGAGTGCTCGGTTCGCAGGGTTTTGATCACAGACATCACGCGCCCGCCTGTGCTGCGGCTTCCGCGCGATGCCCGCCGAGATAGGCCTCGGTCACCGCCGGATCGCGCCGTACTTCGGCGGGCGTACCTTCGGCGATCTTGCGTCCGAAATTCAGCACATGCACGCGGTCGGAAATATCCATCACGATCCGCATCTCGTGCTCGATCATCAACACGGTGATGCCGAGATCGTCGCGGATATCGAGCACAAAGCGCGCGATGTCCTCGGTCTCCTCCTGGTTCATGCCCGAGACCATTTCGTCGAGCAGCAGCAGTTTCGGCTCGCAGGCCAGCGCCCGCGCCAGTTCGACACGTTTCTGCTGGCCGTAGGACAGCGTGCCGACAATGGCGTCGCGGATGTGCTCGATTTCGAGGAATTCAACGATGTGCTCGACCCGCTGCCGGGCTTCGATCTCCTCGCGCCGTGTACGGCCGAGGAAGAATACGGCATCGAGCACGTTGGAGCGCAGATGGGTGTGACGGCCGGTCAGGATGTTCTCGACCACGGTGCCGTGCTTGAACAGCGCAAGGTTCTGAAAGGTGCGGCCGATCCCGATCGCGGCGAAGCGCGACGGCGAGACGGTCGCAAGATCGACGCCGTCGAACAGGATGTGGCCGCCGCTCGGCCGCAGCACGCCGGAGATCATGTTGAACAGCGTGGTCTTGCCGGCACCGTTCGGGCCTATCACGCTGCAGATTTCGCCTGATGTCACGTCGAGACTGACATCGGCAACCGCTTGCAGGCCGCCAAAACGCTTGCTGAGGTTTTTGACACTGAGCAGGGAGGTCACGACAGCCACCGTTTGCGCCGCTTGTAATGCTTGACGTCGCGGAGGCTCTTGCGCCCCGAATTGGAGACGCCGAGATAGAACTCCTGCACGTCCTCGTTCGACGCCAGCTTCTGCGCCGTGCCGTCGAGCACGACGCGGCCAGTCTCCAGGATATAGGCGTAGTCGGCGATATCGAGCGCGCGCTGCGCGTTCTGCTCGACCAGTAGCACTGTCATCTTCATCTCGTCGCGCAGTTTGGCGATCACCTCATAGATGCGGTCGATGATCAGCGGCGCCAGCCCAAGCGAGGGCTCATCGAGCGCGAGCAGCACGGGATCGGTCATCAAGGCGCGGCCGATCGCCAGCATCTGCTGCTCGCCGCCGGACATGTAGCCCGCGATCTGGTCGCGCCGTTCGTACAGGCGCGGGAACAGCGCGAACACTTTCTCGCGCCGCTCGCGTGCTTCGGCTGTCGTCCTGGTGTAGCCGCCCATCTGCAGGTTTTCGTCGATGGTCAACGCCGGAAACACCCGGCGACCCTCCGGTACCTGAACGATGCCGCGCCGGACAAGTTCATCGGGCGGTAGACGATGCACTTCCTCGCTACGGAATCGGATGGCGCCGTTCTCGATGACGCCTTCCTCGGTGTAGAGGATCCCCGACATCGCCTTCAGCAAGGTCGACTTGCCGGCGCCATTGGAGCCGAGCAGGGCGACGATGCCGCCTTCGGGAACGGCAATGCTGACGTCGCGGATCGCCTCGATGGCGTTGTCGTAGACGATGCGGACGTTGCGGAATTCGAGCAGACATGATGGATCGGGTGCTGCGTGAACGCCCCCAAGATCGACTTTTGCCGGAATCGTCGTTGGCATCGTGCTCACACCCGACTCGATTGTGGCAGGCGCGGCCGTTGCGCCAGGATCGCATCGGTGACGATTTTTGCGGTCTCGGCGCAGGCTTGCGTGCCGCCATTGCCATATTGCTTGACGGCGTCGCCGACGCACCACAGGCCGTCAATGCCGGTCTCGCGCGGCAGATCGTATCCGGCGCAGCTGCGCTGGGCCGGCCAATCGTCGCGCATGACGCGGATCGAAAGGATTTTGGCCTGCGCAAAATTCGGGAATTGCTCGCGCAAATCCATCAGCGCCAGCTCGACTTCGGCCTCGGAATCGAAATCACCGAGCGCCGGAATTGGCACGGCGTAGGCGACGTAGAGATGCCAGCCGGAAGGCGCGAGTTCGGGGCAGGTCGCGGTGAGATTGGCCATGTTGCAGAGACGACGGGTCTTGCCGAAGGTCACGATACCGGGATGGGAGATCAGCGGCTCCTGGCTTGCGATATTGATGACGATATTGGCGGCGGGCCTTAAGCCGCTGCGCACCTGCTGGACATAGGCGGGCGGGAAGGCGGCCTCGCCGCCAAGCGCGAGCGTGGCCTTCGGACCTGCATTGCTGATGACGAGATCGGTCTCGATCCGCACCCTTTGACCGCCGCGAACAACCGTGACGCCTTCAACGCGGCCGTCGGCCGTATGGATCTGCACCGCCGGGGTCGACAGCCAGATATCGCCATTGCGCTTGATCGCGGTTCCGAGTGCGTTCCAGACGCCGATCGTGCCCTGCGGGCAGAAGCCAAAGCGCTTGAAAGCGCCCTTGCTGGTGAAATAGGTCAGGAAGGCGCGCGCCGGCAGTTCGGCCGCATTGCAGGCGAAGATCGCCGCGCAAAGATTGCGAAAAATCGCGTGCACCGAGGCGTTGCTGGTGTAGGTCTTGAGCCAGTCCTCGGTCGATTGGCGCCCGTCCGGAAGGTTGCCGGAGCGGGCGTCGGCGAATTTCTCCAGAATGCGCGATGCCTGTTTTGTCAGTTGCCCCAGCAGCAGCGACCAGCCGCCGCGTCCGACATCGATCAGCTTGCCGTCGATGAAGAAGGAACTGGCGGGCTCGGGGGTGCGGATATCGAGTGGCGCACCGACGGTATTAAAGGTCTCCTCGAATACCCCGCCGAGTTCGATGGCGATAGCGCCAATATTGACGGTGAAGCCGTCGATCTGTTCGGTCGAAGCCCGCCCGCCGATCCGATCCTTGTCGTCGACGACGATTGTATGAAGCCCGGCATGGGAAAGGCGAGCCGCGGCGCAAAGCCCGCCGGCACCAGCCCCGATCACGACAGCATTCGCCCGAACGACGGTCATTCCACCTCCCAAAACCACTGCACGGTTTGATCCGGGCTGTCCTTGATTTGGATCATTCTATTATAATCCGACTGGCCGTTCAAATAATTTTTTGCGATAAGGGGGATGTGGTCGATCGGCCGCAGGCCCTTGCAGGCCCGGCCGATGCATCGAGATGTGAAAAAGGGCTGCTGAATCAGCTAAGCATGTCCTTGGGAATACGAGCTAAAGCTGAATGGAAGCGGACAATATCCGATGGCGCGAACACGCTCTGAGAACTACGACGGCATCCATCTCGGCATTTTGACCAATGCCGCCCGGCTGTTTTCGGCGCAGGGCTATATGCGCGCCTCGATCGCCGACCTTGCCGATGCCTGCAAGCTGTCGCGCGGCGCGCTCTATCATTATTTCGACTCCAAGGAAGCGATCCTGTTCGCGATCCTGGACGCGCATATCCGGGAAATGATCCAGCATGTCGAAACCGCCGTTGCCGCCGGCGGTCCGACGCTGACGCAGTTTCAAAACGTCATTCGCGCCATCGTCGAGGTCAACGCCAAATCGCCGCATGAGCAGCGCGTACTGATTCACGATCTCTCGTTCCTGAACGAGGACGAACAGCAGGCCATCAAGGATCTCGAGCGGCAGCTGGTCGATATCGTCACCGATCTGCTGGTCAGGCTCGACGCCGAGGGGAGGATCGTCAGGCGCACCAAGAAGATCTACACGATGATCCTGTTCGGCATCATCAACTACACCTACACCTGGTACGACCCCAAGGGTGGGATCGGTCCGCAGGAGTTCGCTGATATGGCGGTCGAATTGTTCCTGCATGGGTTCGTGCCGGGAGGGGCTGGGAAGGCCGTCACGACGAACCGGCGAGAGAAAGCGTAGCTTTGGGCGCGGTAGCCGGTGGGTTGTATACACGACGGATGAACGACTATTCCTGGTTCGAAGCGACCGTTGATTGGTATGCGATGCGTTCGACAACTCGCCGCAGGACGGCAAAAACGGCGTAGCCAAAGTCCGTCTTGCGTTTCGCTGTGAAGGCGCCCTCAAATTCGGGTAAACGGTCGGGCCAAGGTCGTGCAGGTGGACAAAGGAGGATTGCCGGCACTTTCCCAGCCAACACCAGCTGCATCGTCCAGTTCGATCCGCTCTCGCTCAACCCTGGCGACGACTGAATCCGGTGATCGACACCTTCTCCCAGATGCTCGCCGCGGCAAAGGGATCGGCGCGGTTGAAGGCTTCCACCTCGGCGCGGCTCGGCGCCTCGATCAGGAACAGGCTCCCGATCATGGTCTGACCGTCGTCGGAAACGAGCGGGCCCGACATCACGATCTTGACGCCGAAGCGGGAGGTGTCCCCTATTATTCGGGGATGGTGCCGGACTTCTGGCTCAACGAGGGCGGACAGTCCGCTGCAGGAGCGGCGATCGATCAGCTCGTCAAGTCGCATCCTGCCCATGGTGAGGCCATCGCGGCAGCGCATACGGCCGGCATGGAGATTCCGGAATTTCTCGAACGGCGCGTCGTCGCGCGCGTGGCGAACTTGGGCGAGGCGGCAATGCTTGCCCGTGATATCCACGTTCTGCCCGAATTTCTCGGCAACCGCTCACCCTTCGCAGATCCCTATTCCCGCGCGGTCGTTGCCGGGATGGATCTCGACGCCGATATCGGTTCGATGGAACGGCTGTTCGTGGCCGGACTCTGCGGCCTTGCCTATGGCCTGGCAGATGTGGTCGATGCTTTTCGGGCGCACGGCGTCGACAGCGACATGATGGTGATCAGCGGCGGCGCGGGACGAAGCCCGCTGGTCCGCCAGATCATGGCGGATACGACGGGCCTGGCCGTTGCCGTGCCGGAAACACCGGAGCCCGTCCTGCTGGGTGCGGCCATGCTGGGCGCGGTGGCGGCCAAATCCCGCGGATCGATCGGCGAGGCCATGGCCGCGATGTCGGCGATCGGCCGGCTGAGCGAGCCGATCGCGTCCGCAATGGCGGACTCCCATCGCAGCAAGCGAAAGGTTCATGGACTAATGCGTACCTTCGATCGGGAGAGCCGCGCGAGCATGCAGGGGACGTCATCGATCGCCGGGTTTGAAACGAAAAGCTGAGCCATGCTGCTGACTTGCGGAGATGCGCTGGTTGATTTCCTTCCCGTCACATCCACTGACGGACGCGATGCGAGCGTTCCGGTTGCCGGTGGCTCCTGTCTCAACATCGCCGTCGGCATGGCTCGCCTCGGCGCGCCGGCGGGGTTCGTGGGCGGCATTTCGACCGATCTTTTCGGACGCATCATTGCCGACCACGCGCTTGGTTCCAGGGTTGACCTTCGCTATGCGTCGCGCAGCGAGAATCAGACGACGCTTGCGTTCGTCCGTCACGTGGGGGGCGAGCCGCAATATGCGTTCTATGACGAGGCGACGGCGTCCCGACACTGGACCTATCGGCAGGGCTCCATCCTCTCACCGCTTCAGATTTCCGGTCCTAACCGCGATCGCCGCGGCAGCAGTGCGGTTCTCGACGCCGAGCTTCGAATAAATCTGCTCGAGATGCTTGTCGACGGTGCGGGGTGAGAGGCCCAGGATCTGCGCGATGTCGCGATTGGTCTTGCCCTTGGAGAGCCATGACAGCACCTCGCCTTCGCGCGTGGTGAGGCCCAGCTCTCGGGAAAATTCCGCCGGCGTGTCGGCCCCGGTATCCTTGGCGAGCCGCAGCAGGAATTCGTTCGGGCCGAGGTTGCCCATATATTGCAGCTTGAGCAGTTCGTTGCCGGGAAACGCCGGCATCACCGACGCCTTCGACCCGGCTTTGCCGCTCTGCGCCTGTTCCAGCCATTGCGGCACCGGATCCGGCAACACGAAATCGTCGTCGGTGTCGGCGCGAAGCGTATCGGACAATAGCTTCTGCGCCTGCGGCGTCGCCCACATGATCTTGCCGGTGCTGTTCACCGCGAGCAGATAGCGGCCGGACACATCGAGCGCCGCCCGGGCGCTCTGGGTCATCCGCGCGTTGGCCAGGTGAACGCGAATTCGCGCCAGCATCTCCTCGATGGCGATCGGCTTTGTCACGTAGTCCACGCCGCCGGCCTCCAGGCCGCGGACGATGTGCTCGGTTTCAGCCAGGCCCGTCATGAAGATGATGGGAACGTTGACGAGGCCCGCATCGCGCTTCAGCCGTCTGCAGGTCTCAAAGCCGTCCATGCCCGGCATGACCGCGTCGAGCAGCACGATGTCAGGCGTGATCTGATCGACGATCCGCATCGCCGAGGCGCCGTCGAGCGCGACCATGACCGTCATGCCCGCGCCGTCGAGCGCGTCGGTGAGCAGCCGCAGGGTTTCCGGGGAATCGTCGACGACGAGGGCGACGTCGCGCTTTTTTTGCTCAATGATCATAGCTGTGCAGCGTCTTCAGGGTCGCCATATATTGATCGAGATCGAAGCGGTCGATCAGTGAACGCATTTGCGCGACGAAATCGGCATGTTCCGGATGATCGTTGCCGATCTCGTCGAGCTTGACCTGGATGGCGCGGATGTAACCCAATTGCCCGAGTCCAATGAGTTCCTCGACGTGCTTCACCGATGGCCGCGAACCGGTCTCGGGCTTCCAGTTCGGAACGGCGATCTGGTCGACCTCATATTCCCAGTCGAGCTTGAGTAGTTGGCGAATGGTTTCCAGCAGCCGCGGAATATCAATCGGCTTCATCAGATAGCCGTCGTGGAAGGGCTGCGCCAGCGGCGCGCCATGTGCCTCCAGCGCGCTCGCCGACACCATCAGGATGCGCGCTTGATGATGGCCGGTCTTGCGCAGGGTTTCCGCGACGGTCCAGCCGTCCATGCCGGCCATCGAGATGTCGAGCAGAAACAGATCGGGCCGGCAATGCTGCGCTAACTCCAGACAGCCGGGGCCATCGGGCGCGCTGAGCAGGATGAAGCCGAGCGGCGTCAAGACCTCGCGCAGGAGGTCGCGATGGGTTGGATCGTCGTCGGTGATCAGGATCGTTTTGCGCGGGCCGTGATAGCCGAAGATCGGCGCCCCGACCGGCGCAATCCGCGTCGGGTTGGTGACTTCCGAAAGCAGGATCTTCATGCGGAAGTTGCTGCCGGTCCCGACCGTGCTGGTGACCTTGATGTCGCCGCCCATGACGCCGGCAAGCAGCCGGCTGATGGTCAGGCCAAGACCGGTTCCGGTCTGTGGCTGGGAGATGCCGAGCGCGCCGCGTTCGAACGGCGCGAAGATGCGTTCGAGGTCGTCGGCCCGTATGCCCGGGCCGGTGTCGATCACCTCGAACTCCGCCACCGGACTGCGGTAATGCACCACGAACAGCACGCTGCCGGCCTGCGTGAACTTGATGGCGTTCGCCAATAGATTGATCAGGATCTGGCGCAACCGCTTCTCGTCGGCAAAGACCACGACCGGCAGCACCGCCGGCCGCTTGAAAACAAAATCGATACCCTTGGCGGTGGCTTGCAGGCGGAACATCCCGACCAGCTGATCGAGGAAATCGCTCAACCGCACTTCGTCGCGCGACAGGTACAGCCGGCCGGCTTCGATCTTGGAGATGTCCAGAATACCGTCGATCAGCCCCGACAAATGATCGGCGCTGCGGCGGACCACGCGCACCTGATCGCGCGGTTTTGTGTTGAGGCTGGAGTCCTGTTCCAGCAACTGAGCATAGCCGCTGATGGCGTTGAGGGGCGAGCGCAGCTCGTGGCTCAACCCGACCACGTAGCGGCTCTTGGCCAGATTGGCGGATTCGGCGACTTCCTTGGCACGCTGCAACTCGGCATCAGTACGCTTGTGCGCGTCGATTTCCTGAATCAGCAATGTGGTCTGCCGTCGGGTTTCCGCTTCCGCCGCGCGGCGGCTTTGCTGCGCCAGCACGAACAGCCAGGCCACCACGCCGATGATGATCGTGAGCGCGAAGAACACCTTCCAGAGCACATCGGATAGCTGGAGGTCGTCGAGGGGAATCGTGGCAGACGTCTGCAGGTAAATCAGCGCAAGCGTCAACCCGACCAGTCCTGCGGAAACCGCGAACACGCCGAGATAGTGCCCAACCTGGGAGTTGATCCGGGCATAGATCGGCTCGGGCAGCACCTTGCCCAGCGCCTCGGAGACCTGCGCCTGAATCCGCGCATGCGGTTTGCAGAGATCGTGGCAGCGCGCGTCCAGCGAACAGCACAGCGAGCAGATCGGGCCGGCATAGGCCGGGCAGGACGCCATGTCCTCGGGTTCGAACGAATGCTCGCAGATGCAGCACTGGATGGCTTCGAGGTTCTGCCAGCTCCGCTTCGGCTTGCGCGCGATGTAATACTTGCCGTCGGTCGCCCAGGCGATCAGCGGCGCGGTGACAAAGGCGACCGCTAGCGCGACGAAAGGCGACAGCGCCTTCGGCGTCGGCCCGAACAGGCCGTAGAACGTACTGATGGAAACGATGGTCGCGATCGTCATCGCGCCGACGCCGACCGGATTGATGTCGTAGAGATGCGCGCGCTTGAACTCGATGTGCTGCGGACGCAAGCCGAGCGGCTTGTTGACGACGAGATCAGCGACCAGCGCGCCGACCCAGGCGATGGCGACGTTGGAATAAAGCGCCAGCGTCTGCTCCAGCGCCTTGTAGACGCCGATTTCCATCAGCAGCAGCGCGACCAGCACGTTGAAGACGAGCCAGACCACGCGGCCGGGATGGCTGTGGGTCAGCCGCGAGAAGAAATTCGACCAGGCGATCGAGCCGGCATAGGCGTTGGTGACGTTGATCTTGATCTGCGAGAGAATGACGAAGGTGCCGGTCAGCGCGAGCACCAGATCGGGCTGCGACAGCACATAACGGAACCCCTCGAGATACATATGCGCGGGCTCGGCGGCATGCTCGGTGGAAACGCCGTGGCTGAGCGCGAAATAGGCGAGGAACGAACCCAGCAGCAGTTTGAGCGCGCCGAAGATGATCCAGCCGGGGCCGGCGCTGAGCATCGCGATCCACCACGACGTCCGCGAGGTCCGACGGTCGCGCGGCAGAAACCGCAGGAAGTCGACCTGTTCGCCGATCTGCGCCACCAGCGAAAACACCACCGAGGCGGCGGTGCCGAACAACAACAGATCGAGGTTCCCGGCGGCGTCGCCATGCTCGCCGGAGAATTTCCGCCACTCCGTGAACGACTGCGGGTTGGCGTAGGCGATCGCGACAAAGGGGAGGATGTGCAGGATGATCCAGATCGGCTGCGTCCACAGTTGGAAGCGGCTGATCAAAGTGATGCCGTACGTCACCAGGGGAATGATGACGACGGCGCTGATGAGATAGCCGATCGGGCGCGGGATGCCGAAGCACATCTCCAGTGCGCTGGCGAGAATGACCGCCTCGAGCGCGAAAAAGATGAAGGTGAAGGAGGCATAGATCAGCGATGTGATAGTCGATCCGATATAACCGAAACCGGCCCCGCGGGTCAGCAGGTCGATGTCGATGCCGCATTTGGCGGCGTGATAGGCAATCGGCAGTCCGCAAAGGAAGATGACGACGCTGACGACCAGAATGGCGGCGACCGCATTGGTGACGCCGTAGTTCAGCGTAATGGTGCCGCCGATTGCTTCCAGCGCGAGGAAGGAGATGGCGCCGAGTGCCGTGTTGGCGACGCGGGCGGCGGACCATCGCCGCGCGCTCTTGGCGGTGAATCGCAGCGCGTAGTCTTCCAGCGTCTGGTTGGCAACCCACTGATTATATTGGCGTCTGACGCGGTCAATCCGCTGCCGCCCTGCCACTTTGTTGCTCCTGACCGCTGACGACCGAGCCTTCGGGGCTCATCAATCGTCTGCAAATTGCGTACCGCAAACTCCGTACCAAAACCTACGTCGCTATTTTGCGGTGCAGTATACGCAATCTTGCGTATCTGTGCAGTGCACAAAATTGAGCATCCTTGCCTCACCAACAAGTGCGTTCTCGAACAAAATGGGGTGCTGATGTCAGACGAAATCAAACGGGGCCTGCAGTCCCCGCTGCGACGTAAACTGCTGATGGGAGCGGCAGCCTTGCCGGCGATGGCGCTGCTGCCGCGCTTAGCATTCGGCGCCGGGCCGCCGACTGCGGCGGTCAACACCACGGGATTGGCCGTTACCGACACCGAAGTGACGGTCGGCATCCTGCATTCCGCCACCGGCACGATGGCGATCTCCGAAACCGGTTCGATTCAGGCCGAAAAGCTCGCCATCGAGCAGATCAACGCCATGGGCGGTGTGCTTGGCCGCAAGATCAAGATCATCCAGGAAGACGGCGCCAGCGACTGGCCGACTTTTGCGGAGAAGGCCAAGAAGTTGCTGGTCAACGACAAGGTGGCCTCGATCATGGGCTGCTGGACCTCGGCGTCGCGCAAGGCGGTGCTGCCGGTGATGGAGCAGTACAATGGCATGCTCTATTACCCGACCTTCTATGAAGGGCTCGAGCAGTCCAAGAACGTGATCTACACCGGGCAGGAAGCGACCCAGCAAATTCTCGCCGGCATCGACTGGATCACCAAGGAGAAGAATGCCAAATCGTTCTACTTCATCGGCTCCGACTACATCTGGCCGCGAACCTCGAACAAGATCGCGCGCAAGCACATCGAGAACTTCCTGAAGCTGAAGGTCGTCGGAGAGGAATACTTCCCGCTCGGCCACACTCAGTTCAACTCTGTCATCAACAAACTTAAGCTGACCAAGCCCGACGTGATCTTTACCGACGTCGTCGGCGGTTCGAACGTCGCGTTCTACAAGCAACTCAAGGCTGCCGGCATCGACCTGTCGAAGCAGACCCTTCTGACCATCTCGGTGACCGAGGACGAGATCGACGGCATCGGCGGCGAGAACATCGCCGGCGCCTACGCCTGCATGAAGTACTTCCAGTCGCTGAAGAACGAGAACAACGAAAAGTTCGTTGCCGCGTTCAAGAAGATGTGGGGCGACAAGACGGTCATCGGCGACGTGACGCAGGCTGCTTATCTCGGTCCGTGGCTGTGGAAAGCGACGGTCGAGAAGGCCGGTTCCTTCGACGTCGACAAGGTCGCGGCGGCTTCGCCCGGCATCGAGTTCAAGGGTGCGCCGGAAGGCTATGTCCGGATCCACGAAAACCACCATCTGTGGTCGAAGACCCGCGTCGGCAAGGCCAAGCTGGACGGACAGTTCGACATGGTGTTCGAGACCGCTGACCTGATCCAGCCGGATCCGTTCCCCAAGGGCTATCAATAAAGGCTCGCGGACACCTCCCGCGATTCCCCAAGAGTCTCTCTCACGAGTCTCCCTGGCGTGGACCGTCAATCCGCGCCCAACACCCCCGCGTCGCGAACCTGCTCGCGACGCGGGACTTCCCTGACGGAGAAGCATCGATGTTCGGCGACTACTCGATTGGCGATCTGGGCTCCATTTTCGTCATGCAGGGCTTTGCGGGCCTGATCCTGTTTTCCGTCTATGTGCTGATGGCGCTTGGGCTTGCCATCATCTTCGGCCAGATGGGCGTCATCAACATGGCCCATGGCGAGTTCATGATCCTCGGCGCCTACGTTACCTGGCTCACCTCCAGTGCCTTTCAGCACTACCTGCCGGCGCTGTTTCCCGGCTACTTCTTTATCGCCATGGTGCTCGCTTTCATAGCCTCCGGCGCGCTCGGCATGCTGGTCGAATGGGGGCTGATACGCCACCTTTACAAGCGCCCGCTGGATACGCTGCTGGCGACCTGGGGCCTCAGCCTCATCCTGCAGCAGACCTATCGCTCGGTATTCGGCGCGCGCGAAGTCGGCGTCGAGCTGCCGCAGTGGATGCTCGGCTCCAGGCAGATCACCGACACCATCGAAGTCCCGATCAACGGCATCTTCGTCATGTGTCTTACCGTGATGATCACGGTCGCGGTGGCCTGGATCATGTACAAGTCGCGCTGGGGGCGCCAGGTCCGCGCCGTCGTGCAGAACCGCATCATGGCCGGCGCGGTCGGCATCAACACCGAGAAGGTCGACCGCTACACCTTCGGTCTCGGTTGCGGCATCGCCGGCGTCGCCGGCAGCGCCTTTACCATGATCGGCTCGACTGGGCCGACCTCCGGCCAGCTCTACATCGTCGATACCTTCCTCGTGGTCGTGTTCGGCGGCGCCGCCAGCCTGATCGGCACCATCGCATCGGCCTTCTCGATCTCGCAGACGCAGTCGACGCTCGAATTCTTCATGTCGGGGTCGATGGCGAAGGTGCTGACGCTGCTCGCCATTGTCGGAATTCTGATGCTGCGGCCGCAGGGGTTGTTCGCCCTCAAGGTCCGCAAATAACAAAAAGCAGGCACGGTTATGATCATCAACTCACGCTTTTTCAATCGATCCGAGCTCATCGGTTTCGTTGCTCTGGCCGCCCTGCTGTTCGTGATCCTGCCGCTGTCGCTGGATGTGTTTCGCCTCAACCTGGTCGCCAAATACCTGACCTACGCCTTCGTCGGGATCGGGCTGGTGCTCTGCTGGGGCTATGGCGGCATTCTGAGCCTGGGGCAGGGGGTGTTCTTCGGCCTCGGCGGCTACTGCATGGCGATGTTCCTCAAGCTGGAAGCCTCCAGCGTCGAAAACACCAAGATCCAGTCCACCCCCGGCATTCCCGATTTCATGGACTGGAATCAGATCACCTCGCTGCCCCTGTTCTGGCAGCCGTTCCACAGTCTCACCCTTACCATTCTCGCCATCATCCTGGTGCCCGGCCTGTTCGCCCTGATCATCGGCACCGCGATGTTCAAGCGCCGCGTCGGCGGTACCTATTTCGCGATCATCACGCAAGCCGTTGCAGCCATCCTGACCATTCTGATCGTCGGGCAGCAGGGCTATACCGGCGGCATCAACGGCATGACCGATCTGCGTACCCTGAAGGGATGGGACATCCGGCCGGATCATGCCAAGGTCATGCTCTACTTCTTCGAAGTGTTCCTGCTGTTCGGCTGCATCCTGCTCGCGCAGTTCATCCGTCTGACCAAGCTCGGTCGCATCCTGGTAGCGATGCGCGAACAGGAAGACCGCGTCCGCTTCTCCGGCTACAGCGTCGCCAACTTCAAGATCTTTGCCTTCTGCATGGCGGCGATCTTCGCCGCGATCGGCGGCGCCATGTTCGCGCTCAATGTCGGTTTCATGTCGCCGTCCTTTGTCGGCATCGTACCGTCGATCGAGATGGTGATCTACACGGCGGTCGGCGGACGGATGTCGATCTTCGGCGCGGTGTGGGGTTCGCTGCTGGTGAACGTCGCCAAGACCGGCCTTTCGGAATCATTCCCGCAACTCTGGCTGTTCGGCCTCGGCGGACTGTTCATCGCGGTGGTGCTGGCGTTCCCGAACGGCCTGTCCGGGATCTGGGCGGACTACGTTCAGCCTCGCATCGATCGGCTGCTGACGTGGCGCAAGCCAAAACCCGCCAAGGCATGGACCGACGGTTCGGTCGCCGACGGCGCCCCGGCGGAATGAGGAAATCATCATGCTTATCGGTCATCCCGGTTGCCGATGCCGCACTGGCAGAATGAGGAACTAGGTCATGCTCATCGGTCACCCCGGTTGCCGATGCCACATTGGCGGAATGAGGAGATAGATCATGCTCATCGGTCACCAGCCTAAGGAATTCCTGCTCGCGGTCGAGGCGCTGACGGTGTCCTTTGACGGCTTCAAGGCGGTCAACGATCTCTCCTTCTATGTCGAGGAGAACGAGATCCGGGTCATCATCGGCCCCAACGGCGCAGGCAAGACCACGGTGCTCGATCTGATCTGCGGCAAGACCAAGGCGACGTCGGGTTCGATCCAGTTTCGTGGTCAGGAACTGACCCGGATGAAGGAGAACCAGATCGTGCAGACCGGCGTCGGCCGCAAGTTCCAGACGCCGTCGGTATTCGTCGATCTCACGGTGTTCGAGAATCTGGAGATTTCCTACCCGCGCGGCCGCACCGTGTTCGGCTCGCTCGCTTTCCAGCGCGACGCCGCGGTGCGTGACCGCGTCGAGGAAGTTGCCGAGATGATCTTCCTGAAGGATCGCCTCGACACCTATGCCGATGAACTCAGCCACGGCCAGAAACAATGGCTCGAGATCGGCATGCTGCTGATCCAGGACCCGGACCTCTTGATGCTCGACGAGCCGGTAGCCGGCATGAGCGTCAGCGAGCGGGCCAAGACCGCCGAACTACTCAACCGCATCATCAAGGGTCGCTCGGTGCTGGTGATCGAGCACGACATGAAGTTCGTCGAGGATATCGCCCACAAGGTCACGGTGCTGCACCAGGGCCGGATCCTGTCGGAAGGCACCATGGAGCACGTCAAGAATGATCCGAAGGTCATCGAAGTCTATCTGGGCCATTAGCGCATGATCCCGGAAAGTGGCGTCCGGTTTCCGGACTAGATCAAGCGCAAGGAACAAGGAGCTCCTGTCGATGCTGGCAATTTCGGATCTGCATGTCGCCTACGGCCAGAGCGAGGTGCTGCACGGGCTCAACGTGTCGGTCGCTCCCAACGAAATCGTTGCGATCATGGGCCGCAACGGCATGGGCAAGACCACGCTGATGAAATCGCTGATGGGCATCCTGCCGGCCAAGAGCGGTTCGGTGACCATGGAAGGCACCGAGCTCAGCAAGCTGCACAGCTATGAACGCGTCGCCAGGGGTCTGGCTTACGTTCCGCAGGGCCGCATGATCTTCTCCACCATGACGGTAAAGGAGAACATCGAGACCGGTCTGGTCGTGTCCGGCGAGCGGAACGTGCCGGAAGATATCTACGAGCTGTTTCCGGTGCTGCTGGAAATGAAGGACCGCCGTGGCGGCAACCTCTCCGGCGGACAGCAGCAGCAACTCGCGATTGCCCGCGCGCTGGCGACCAAGCCGAAGGTGCTGCTGCTGGACGAGCCGACCGAAGGCATCCAGCCGTCGATCATCAAGGACATGGCGCGCACCTTAAAGCGCATTCGCGATGAGCGCGGCCTGTCGATCGTGGTCTCCGAACAGGTCCTGAGCTTTGCGCTCGACGTCGCCGACCGCGTGCTGGTCATCGAGAACGGCGAGATCGTCCGCGACGATCCGCGCGACGGCGTCGATGCGGCGCAGATCTCGAAATATCTGTCCGTCTGAACCATAGCCTCAAGTCCGTAAAAAAGGGGAGCCTGCAATGCCAGATACACTGATCAAGGTTGATCTCACCAAGTCAGCCTACGAAAACGACAAGATCCACAACCGCTGGCACCCCGAGATCCCGATCGTGGAATGGGTCAGCCCGGGTGACGACTTCATCATCGAAACCGTCGATTGGACCGGAGGCTTCATCAAGAACAATGATTCGGCCGACGACGTGCGCGACATCGATCTGTCGATTGTGCATTTCCTGTCCGGCCCGATCGGCGTCAAGGGCGCCGAGCCCGGCGATTTGCTGGTGGTCGATCTGCTCGACGTCGGCCCGCTGAAGGAGAGCCTGTGGGGTTTCAACGGCTTCTTCTCCAAGAAAAACGGCGGCGGCTTCCTGACCGATCATTTCCCGCTGGCGCAGAAATCGATCTGGGACATCAAGGGGCTCTACACGTCGTCGCGCCACATCCCCGGCGTCAACTTTGCCGGGCTCATTCATCCCGGCCTGATCGGCTGTCTGCCCGATCCGAAAATGCTGGCGACCTGGAACGCGCGTGAAGCCGAGTTGATCGCGACCAATCCGACCCGCGTACCGGGCCTCGCCAACCCGCCCTTCGCGCCGACCACGCATGCCGGTCAGGCCAAGGGCGATACCAAGGCCAAGATTGCCGCCGAGGGCGCCCGCACCGTGCCGCCGCGCGAGCATGGCGGCAATTGCGACATCAAGGATTTGTCGCGCGGCTCGAAGATCTACTTCCCGGTCTATGTGCCGGGCGGCGGTCTCTCGATGGGCGATCTGCATTTCAGCCAGGGCGACGGCGAGATCACCTTCTGCGGCGCCATCGAAATGGCCGGCTGGCTGCACATCAAGGTCGATGTGATCAAGGACGGCGTTGCCAAGTACGGCATCAAGAATCCCGTGTTCAAGCCGTCGCCGATCACGCCGAACTACAAGGACTACCTGATCTTCGAAGGCATCTCGGTCGACGAGCAAGGCAAGCAGCACTATCTCGACGTGCACATCGCCTATCGGCAGGCCTGCCTGAACGCGATCGAGTACCTGAAGAAGTTCGGCTACTCCGGCGCGCAGGCCTATTCGATCCTGGGTACAGCGCCGTGTCAGGGCCACATCTCCGGCGTCGTCGACGTGCCGAACGCCTGCGCCACGCTGTGGCTGCCGACGGAGATTTTCGACTTCGACATCATGCCGTCCTCAGTGGGCCCGATCAAACACATCAAGGGCGACATCCAGATGCCGCTGTCACAGGACAAGTAATCCCTGCGCGAGACGGATACGGGACGGCGGCGTATTCGCCGCCCCGTATCCGCCGTGCACCCTCGACGAGCCAGCGCTAAGGATTGTGCAATGCCGGTCTACGAATATCTTTGCAATGATTGCGGTCCGTTCACCGACATGCGGCCGATGGCCGAATGTGACGCGCCGCAGGACTGCCCGCAATGCGAAACCGAGTCGCCGCGCGTGATCCTCACAGCGCCGGCGTTCTTCTGCATGCCGTCGGACAAGCGCAAGGCCCACGCCACCAACGAACGCAGCGCCAACGCGCCCAAGACGCTCGACCAGTACAAGGCCTCGCACGGCCCCGGCTGCGGCTGCTGTTCGAGCAAGAAACCGGCGCGGCTGATGAAGCAGACCAGAAGCGGCGCCAAGAGTTTCCCGACCGCGCGGCCGTGGATGATCAGTCACTGATGCCTCCACGGCAGAGTTGAACAAGAACAGGAGAGGCGAACCCATGCTTCACGGTGACATTTCCTCGAGCAACGACACAGTCGGCGTAGCCGTCGTCAATTATAAAATGCCGCGCCTGCATACCAAGGCCGAGGTGCTCGACAACGCCCGCAAGATCGCCGACATGGTGGTGGGCATGAAGCTTGGCCTGCCGGGCATGGATCTCGTGATCTTTCCGGAATATTCCACCCACGGCATCATGTACGACTCCAAGGAGATGTACGAGACCGCCTCCGTCGTGCCGGGCGAGGAAACCGCGATCTTCGCCGAAGCCTGCCGCAAGGCGAAAGTGTGGGGCGTGTTCTCGCTGACCGGCGAGCGTCACGAGGAGCATCCGCACAAGGCGCCGTACAACACCCTGATCCTAATGAACGACAAGGGCGAGATCGTCCAGAAGTACCGCAAGATCATGCCCTGGGTGCCGATCGAAGGCTGGTATCCCGGCAATTGCACCTATGTGTCCGACGGTCCGAAAGGGCTGAAAGTCAGCCTGATCATCTGCGACGACGGCAATTTCCCCGAGATCTGGCGCGACTGCGCCATGAAGGGCGCCGAGTTGATCGTGCGCTGCCAGGGCTACATGTATCCGGCCAAGGAGCAGCAGGTGTTGATTTCCAAGGCGATGGCCTGGGCGAACAACGTCTATGTCGCGGTCGCCAATGCCGCCGGATTCGACGGCGTCTATTCCTATTTCGGTCATTCCGCGATCATCGGCTTCGACGGCCGCACGCTGGGTGAGACCGGCGAAGAGGAATACGGCATCCAGTACGCGGCGCTGTCGAAGAACCTGATCCGCGACGCCCGCCGCAACAACCAGTCGCAGAACCACCTCTACAAGCTGGTCCATCGGGGTTACACCGGCATGATCAATTCCGGCGAAAGCGCGAATGGCCTGGCGGCCTGTCCTTACGACTTCTACTCGAAGTGGATCGCCGATCCCGAAGGCACACGAGAAATGGTCGAGGCAATGACGCGCCCGACCGCGGGCACTTCCGAATGTCCGATCGACGGGATTCCGAACGAGAAGACTGCAACGAATTACTAGGCCTTGCGCGTGCTCGGCATGCAAGATCACTAAGTATCAGCAACGATTCTAACGCTCGCGGCAAAGGCTTCCAATTGCTCTGACAGGTCCGAGCGGTGCGCAAAGCGAACGTTGGGTGTAGATGTTAGATCTGAGTAGCTCCCGCTGGCCGGACCTAGCTCAAACTTCCCCATGATGGATTGGAACGAGAGTTTAGCTTTTTCAATTGGTTAGAAGGCCGCGTGTGCACGATGTGTGCACCGGGAGATCAAAGAATATCTAGCAACAACCAGCGCGAGCAGGCCAACTATCGGTGCTTCAGCAATAAAGGTTCCCAGAAAAACCGTGAAGCTTCGGCTTGCGCTTCGTGCAGGCCGATGCCGATATCTCGGAGAAAATCGGGCTTGTCTCTGAGATCCGCGCGCAACTCTGCCCTGAAACAGACTCGCTGCCACCACGTGGCAGGCAGGCTGAAGATCGCACCGGGGCGCAGATGATCGTTGCCTGATTCGAACTGTAGATAGGCGCGCATGGTGGTACTCCGATTTTGCGACCGGGACGTCCCGGCACATCATTGCGTGACACCAATTGAAGCCTGTCGCCGTCGTCGCTGACGTTAGTCGGGTGTTACGGAAGCGTTACTTCTGCCCGAAGCCCCGTGAAAAGGCGGGGTAGGAGGCGCGATGAGCGTATCGATCGCGCCACAATCGATCTGCCGACGGCGCGGCCTTGCGCCGGCGGTGGTGGATCGATTTCTGGCGCCTTCAATCAGAAAGAATGCTCAGAAGGCGGGTTCTGCACTTTTCCCGGTTTTCCGGGCAAAAAGTAACGCCGCTGTCACGCCGGGCTAACGCCGGCAACGACAGGCTTCGAGTGATGTCGCCCGACGATGTGACGGATATCCCGTCTCAAAAATCGGACGACGATCATGCGCCCGCATCACACTGTCGCTGTCGTGACCATTCTTCCGGCCGGAATCGGCTTGAAGCGCTTCTTCGCTGCGGCGACCCGGCAATGAAGAACACGGTAGGCCTTCTGAAGTCATACGAATTCATCTATGGCTTCGCAGTTGCCATCGTGCTCGTTGCCTCCGGTTTAGCCATCGCGGCCGGCTTGTCCTTTCGCCAACCCTGGTTCTTCGCAGCGCTGGCGCCATTTGGGCTGCTGGCTCTTTGTGTGGCTCTCCGGTGGCGCGAGTTTCGGCGATACGCCCACATTCCCGGTCCAAAGCCTTCGTTCTTCCTGGGTAGTCTCAGATCTCTGCTGCTCCACGAACATGGCGCCCGCGATCGGGCGCTGGTGGAGCTGCATCGGTTGTACGGCCCGGTCGTGAGAGTCCACATGGCGTGGGGCAACACGCCGTTCGTTTCGCTTTCCGTGGCGCCGAAGGAACTCGGGCAGAAGGACATGGATTCGAACCGGGTCGCCGACAACACCGTGCTTCCCCGAAGCTTGATGGGACTGAAGCGGGGGGAGAGGCATACGGCGCATCGCCAGCAGATGAACCCGCACTTTACGCCGAAGGCGGTACAGCAGGGCGCTTGCCGTCTGGAGGAGGTTTCGACGCTCTACCTTCGGACCTGGCGATCCGGTAACACGCAGCATGGCAGCCTTAAGGCGGACCTGCATCACTGGAGCGCCAATAGCCTGGGTTCTTTCCTCTGCGGCGAGGAGTGGGAGCAGCGGACCGACCTCTCGGCGTATTTGGCGGCGATCGGAGAGCTCGAGGAAGCGATCAGCTTCCGGGCGTTTCATCCTTTCTTCGTACGAGGGCTCTTCCCGGTCGGGGCAGGCCGGGCGAGAACCGCATATCGCTACCTCTTCGACCATCTTGAGGCTGCGTTGGAGCGGCGGCTGCAACGGCGTTTGAAGCCGGGGCCGCGTGAGGATGCGCTGGGAAGGCTCGTCAACCTGAAGCTCGCTCCGTCAGGCGGCAAGGCCAGCTGGAGCCACGAGGAGTGCGTCGAAGAGTTGATCTCGCTGGTCGCAGGCGGCACCGACGCCATGAGCTATACGATGGCCCAGGCGCTCTATCTGCTTTCCCGCAACCCGGATGTGCAGGACGAGGCCCGAGCCCGGGTGCTTCAGGCAGGAGACGCGGGCAAGCGTGCAGGGGATCCCTTCGTGCTGAACGTCCTCCACGAAACGATGCGCCTCTTTCCGCCTGTTCCGTTCAGTTCGAAGATCTCCGAGACCCGGTCAATGGAGGTGGAGGGCATCAATATCCCGGCCAAGACGAACGTGATGTGGATGAAGACGGCTGTGGGCCTGAACGAGGCATTCTTCGCGGACGCGCGCCTGTTCAACCCGTGCCGTTTCGCCGCGGGACCAGGCGGCGAGCGGCCCGCAGAGTCCATCGCGAGCGCCATGCCGTTTGGCGCGGGAGCACGCCACTGCATCGGGCGCCACCAGGCGGAGTACCTGCTGACATACTTCCTGAGCGCGGTGCTTCGCGAGTTCGAACTGGTCCCGATGTCCGACGTCGCCGTGACCTTTTCGGCCACGGTCTCGGTAACGCCCTCCGCGGTGCCGGTGCGGCTCGTTCCACGGCAGGTCGCGAGCAGGCGCGAAGCAGGTCTCGAGCACAGGATTAGCCAATTCGCTGATGGCGCGTTGAGACTCAATCGCGATCCCGCCATCGGATGCCCGGCACGGCTCAGCGCCGCGCCTTGACTTAATTGCGCTACTGACACCCACGTACGGTGGAAGTTGGTGTCCAGGAGCTGCGCGCGTCGCGGCATATGACGCAGGCATCCGATCCAATCGGCAGGATCACGTCCTGTTCAACTCAGCCTCATGAGAGCACACCGATGGCCAATCCGCTCACGCTCTTGGGTTTGACTTCGCAGTTGACTTGGTTCCAAGTTTCGCTGACTTGGGCGCTACCATGCGCGCACCGCATGTAACCCCTGTTTCAGCCTTGCCTGGATTGCCGCGGAGCCGCTTATGCTTATCAATGAGCCTGAAATCAATCTTTCCGCAGTATTGATCGATTGCGATCCGGGCTGGGACGACGCACTCGCGCTGGTCCTTTTGCTCGCTAAGATCGGCGGTCCCAATGTAATCGGCGTAACCACGGTATACGGCAATGGCACCCTCAGTCAAAGCACAGAGAACGCGAGACGCCTGACCGCATATTGCGGCAAACCTTCGCTCAAGGTCTATTCCGGCTCCGATCAATCGATGTCACCATGGAGTGGAAAACTTCCTTCTCCCGCGCAACCGAGTTCAATCCTGCAGAATTTACCCGACATGGGGCCATTGAGTCCGGACAATGCCGTCGATTTCATCCTGTCAGCCGCGAACCAGTTTGGACCGTCTTTGACGATCCTTGCGACAGGCCCGCTGACGAACATCGCCAAAGCTGTTCAGCGGAGCCCGGACGATATGAGGAAGGTCGGCCATCTCTTAGTCGTTGGTGGAGCATTCAAGACCGGCGAGTTCAATTTTCGCAGCGACCCAAAAGCCGCCGGCTTAACGATCAATTCGTTTTTGAACACAATTCTTATTCCGTTGGAAACATGCGAGCAGGCGAAGAGTCCGCCAGGTTTCCTGGCCGGCCTGAGGGATAAGGGGCCCTTTGCAAGATTTTATTCCGATATAATCGAAGAGCAAGTAACAGCGAAAAATCCAGGCGCGACCGAGGGTCTTTATGATCAGCTTGGCGCACTGTGTGTGCTCGCTCCTCGCATATTCACCACAGAGCGACATCCGATTTGCATCGACCCTTCCAACGGCAGCGTCATCCTATTACCTGAGCACCAGATGGGCCCGACCGCACTCATTGCGGAGTCCATCGACCTCGACATGGCATACCGAGTACTGTCGTGGAGATTGTCCAGTTGAGCCTACGCCAAATCGCCGAGCAGCACTTTGGCCTCTATGAGATCGCGCATATCGAAGCCTTCGGTAAACCAACTATAGACGGGGGCCAGCAGTTCACGCGCTTCGGCGCGGCGGCCTCGCTTATCCCATAGGCGTGCCAAGCTCGTGGCGGCGCGGAGTTCCCACATGCGCGCATGCTGGTTACGCGCGACCACTAACGCCCGCAACAGCGCCGACTCACCGTCTCCCGTCATCCCCAGCTCAAGGAGCACTTCACCGCGCCGGCGATGGAGCTCAGCCTCGAACAGTCGTTCCTGTGTCTTCTCTACCATCATGATTGCCTGGTCGAGCAAGTCGAGCGAGCCATCCAATGCTCCGACGCTTGCGTGAGCGGTAGCCAGATGCCCAAGACGCATCGCCGCGCCCAGCTTGACGTCAAATTCTCTCTCGGCTGTCTTGGCCGCTTGCATGACCTCAATCCCGTCTCGTGGATCGCCTCGGCGAGACATTAGGATGCCAGAATAGAACCGCGCCCAAGGTTCGTACGCCTTGTAGTGCTTGGCGCAGTGAGCGACGGCTTCGTCGACGTGGGCGGCCTCTGAACAGCTCGCCACTGCTGCCTCCAACTGCGCGGCGCTAACCAGGGCGATACTTACGGCCGCCGCATGTCCGCTTTCGCGAGCTATGGAGAGCCCATGGGCCGAGGCCTGGAGAGCCTGCTCCGGGTATCCCAGCGGCCAAAGCGTCAGTCCAAGGATCGACTGTGCGTTACCCGCACCAAACAAGGTAACATTCGTCGTGGGCTCACGACCGACTGCGTATTGATCGATCGCCTGCTCCAGGCAGCGTCGCGCTTCGGCGAACATCCCCATCCAACACAGCGTTACGCCCGTACTTAGATTTGCGCGACCCAGCATCTCGTCGCTTTGACAGTGCACGACCGCCGCAACAGACTGCCGGGCCAACTCGCGTGCGGCAACGTGGCGTCCCCTGTTGGATTCGACGCGCCAAAGGCCTGTCAAAGCGCTCATCCGCTCGTCCAGAGTGGCGCTCTCATCGAGCAGATCACGGGCGCGGGAGAACAGTCGTAACGTTTCCTCACAGGGCCCTTTAACCGAATAAGTGGCCCGCGCGAGCGCCAAGCAAACTCCTAGCTCTTTGCGATCACGCGCGGGACCGGCAGGCAATCTCGGAATCAGGTTCATCCCGTGCGTCAAGTGCTTGACCGCCTCGATCATGGCTGCGCCCCGTAGCGCGCGTTCACCAGCCTTTTGCCAATATCCGATGGCCGGCTCGACGAGGAGCGCTTCCGCGCAATGATGCGCCAGAATTTCCGGTTGCGACACGGCAGTTTCGGGGAGCCGGTCTTCCAGCGCCTTAACAATGCGCGCGTGCAACAACTGCCGCCGGTTCTTGACCAAGGTGGCGTAGGCGGCGTCCTGCACCAGTGCATGTTTGAACGAGTAAGTTGCTATCGGAGGCGAACCGCTGCGAAAGATGAGACCAGATGCCGTCAGCCGCTCGAGCGCAGCGTCGAGATCGATCGGGGCCATGGCCGACACCGCGGCGATCATCTCGTGGGAGAACTCCCTTCCGATTGCAGCGCCGATCTGCGCCACGTCCTTGACCGAGGCGAGGCGATCGAGGCGCGCCACCAGCGATGCCTGCAGCGTCGCTGGAATGGCGAGTTCCGGCAGCGGCCCGTCGAGCGCATAGCCCTCGTCGGTCTCGCGCAGGACGCCGCTCTCGATCAGCGCGCTGGTCAGTTCCTCGATGAACAGCGGCACGCCATCTGCGCGCGCGAGGACCTGATCGACGACCGCGTCGGGCAGCGCCTTGTCCCTGGCGACGCCGGCAATGATGCCGGCGCTGTCGCGACGGCCGAGGCGGTTCAAGGGCAGCATCGACACATGCGGTTCACCGACCCAGTTCGGCCGAAGCTCCGGCCGCCCCGTGACTACCAGCAGTACCGGCAGGCCGGCGGCACGGGCAACCATCCGTTCGAGCAAATCCTGTGATGTCGGATCAATCCAGTGGGCGTCCTCGACGAGGATCAGCACGGCGCCCTGCGCCGCGGCGCCGACGAGTTGATCGAGAATCGCGGTGAGGGTCATCTCGCGCTTCTGCTGCGGGCTGACCTCCAGGGCCGGATAGCGCTCGTCCGCTGGCACCCCCAACAGTTCGGCGATCAGCGCCACGTCGCGGGGCAGGTTTTTCGCCGTCGGCCTGAGCAGGGCCTCCAATTTGTCGAGCTTCGCGCTGGGGTCGCTGCCTGGCTCAAATCCCGCAGCCTGCTCGAGCTGCGTAATCAACGGGTAGAGCGGGCTCTGCGTATGGTGTGGAGAACAGAAATAGCGAAGTCGAGCATGCGGCTCGCCCTCAAGCCTGACCAGCAGGGTTTCAGAAATCCGCGACTTGCCGATGCCGGGCTCTCCGGAGAGCAGCACGACCCGCCCTTCGCCGAGCTTGGCCTGATCCCAGCGGCGCAGCAGCAGCTCGATCTCCTCCTGCCGGCCGACCAGTGCGGACTGCGCACGGGAGCGACGCGCCTCGAAGCGGCTGACGCCGGCGGCTTCGCCGCGCACCTGCCACGCCTCGACCGGCTGCGGCAGGCCCTCCATGTCGATCGCCGCCAAGGCGTGGCAGTCGAACATCCGCCCGACCAGCCGCCACGTGCTGGCCGCAATAACGACCTCGCCCGGCGGTGTCGCGGCCTGCAGCCTCGCCGCCAGGTTCGGCGTCCCGCCGATCGCAACGCGCTTTGCGATATCGCCAGTCCCGAGCTGCTCGCCGACGACGACCAATCCGGTGGCGATGCCGATACGCGCCTGAAGGGGTACGCCGGAACCAGCCTTTAGCGTGCGGACGGTGTCCAGGATCGCAAGGCCGGCGCGCACGGCCTGCTCCGTGTCATGCTCATCGGCCGCAGGGTAGCCGAAATAGACCAGCGCGCCATCACCGAGATACTGGGCGACAAATCCATCGAAGCGCGACACCACATCGTCGATCGCCTCGTGGAAAGCCGTGACCAGTTCCCGCATGTGCTCGGGGTCGAGACGTGCCGAGAGAGCCATCGAATCGACGATGTTGCACGCCATGATCGTGAGCTGTCGTCGCTCGGAACTGCCCGAGCCAAACGCCGCCGCAGCCGATGGCGAATTGCTCAGCGGTATGGCGCTCTCGGCGCCGATCTCCTGCTCGGGGTTGTCCCTCATATCGGCAATAGGCAGCTCCGTCACCGCCGGCAGCGGGGGATTGGCGATCTCCCTGACGGCGGGCGATCCGCTTGCCGATTGCGTGCTGCGTAACCCGGCGACGAGCGACCTGGTCGCCGCATCGGGCTCGGTGTTCAGCTCGCGCCTGAGCAGTGCAACGAGGTCCTGGTAATGCTTGAGCGCCTCGGCCTTGCGTCCCGTGGCGGCCAGCGCCCGAACGATCAGCCGATGGGCGTCTTCGCGCATGTCGTTGAGTACGATGGCGCGCTGGCCGGCCTTCAGAGCCTGTTCGGCGCGGCCGGCGGCCAGCTCCTGTTCGCCAAGCCCCACCATGGCGCCAAGGGCGAGTTCAAGCAATCTCTCACGCTCAGCAGTCAGCCATTCGTTCCAGCGCTCTTCGCCGACGGTAACGTCGTCGATCAACCGGCCCCGGTAGAGATCGGCGGCCGCGCTCAACGCGTCACGGCTGCCGTCACGGACCAAGGCCTCGAACCAGCCGACGTCGCATCGAACGGCCGCCGGATTCAGCGATACGACCTCGCCGTCGCTTTCGAGAGCATCCTCGCCGAGCACCTTGCGCAGCCGGAACAGGGCCTGGCGCAGGTTCTGCTTGGCCTGGGCGTCGAAATGGGAGCCCCACAGCAGCGCCGACAGCTTCTCACGCGACTGCGGACGCGGCGCGTTGCAGGCCAGATAGGCCAACAAGCCGGCAAGCTTCTTGCTCGGCAGATCGACAACGCCCAACGGTCCGGTCAGCTCGAAGCCGCCCAGCAATGAAAGATGAAATATCGGAGACGAAGCGCCGTCCATTGGCGCACGCGAAATTCGCACAGTGATGCCCTTCCAGGGCAGATATTACACGTTTCACGGTCTGCCGAGCAAATTTAACGCCACGGTCACGCCAGGCTAACGCCGATGACGACGGCGGCAGGCTTCAAGTGCTGTCACGCCAGCGGGTGCCGAACATTGCGACCGAAAATCGCCCGTAAGATGCATACGAGTACGACACAACCGTGCAGCACGAAGCCACAATGCCAGGAGCAAGCGATGCCACTTCAACGGCGCAATTTCATTGGAGCCGCCGACAATCCGACGGAATTTCCTTTCGCTACCAATTGCGGTCTCGCAGCCAGGTTCAGATCGATTTTTGCGGCCTTCCTGAACGCTCTTCATTATTCGAGGCGCCTTAGGGCGGCGCACGTCATCCATCGACACCGGCACCTGATCGCGACCGTCGAGCAAGCAACGCCTGCGTGACGCCTGGCTAGCGCCGGCCACGACGGCGACAGACCTCAATTGGTTTCACGTGACGTCGTGCCGGGACATTCCGGTCGCACAAATCGGAGAACTTATGCGCAATTCCGCTATCCCTATCGTGACGGGCATCGTGGTTGGATTCGGCTTGAAGCTGGTTTTCTTCTCCACTCCAACTGTTGCGGCGGACATCGACTCCACCAAACGCGTGAGCATCGACGTCTCTGAGATGCACCGTCAGATCAAAAATCTTCCGGTGGAGAATTTCCACGACATGACATTCGGCTTTTCCAATGGTGGTTGATCGGACGATCTCACCTCCGGAGATGTCAACTCCCTGTCCGCCACCCTCGGCGGATGCATCGGAACGCGTTGATCCAGGCGATCAGTGCCGGAGGAGCTCGAACGATGGGAGGACGCTGGCTGATAGCCTTGATCCTGATCGGATTTGGTATTGCTCATGTCATCGGCGCCACCGTCCTCGACGCGTCGCGACCCTCTGCGACAGACACGCAAGGACACCAGGAGTGAAGCATGCAAGGCGAGCCGAACAGTCGTGCTCGGTCGAGATTTGGCGAGACGCTCAACGCCGCCGCCGCAACGAGGATCTTCGTACGTGGCTCCACCGAAATGCAGTTTCCAAAATGAGGACGCGCTTTGAATAGTCTGATCGCCACCTACATTGCATGGATTATTGCCCAGACTGGTTTGTCGGCTCCCGATCATCCGCCGATCCATCTCGTAACCCCAACGGAAATGGCGATGCGATATGGCGCGCCGGATAATAGCGGGCTGGAGTTGCAGGCGCTCTATAATCGCACCGAAGGTGTAATTTACCTGCCGCAGGCATGGCGCCCTGATGATCTACGGCAGAAGAGCGCCCTGCTGCACGAACTGGTGCATCACGTGCAGAGGTCCAACAACATGGACCTGCCTTGTATTGCCGCTTACGAACGCCAGGCCTATGACCTGCAAATCAAATGGCTGCGCGAACAAGGAGTGGAAGATCCCTACGCCCTGATCGGGATAAACGGGCTTGGCATCTACATGCTAAGTGTCTGTCGTGATGGATCATAAGGGTGGATATCGGAGAACGCATTGCGCTACTACTAGCTAGACTGGAGTTTACGCAACGGTGACCACCGCGCCGGCTGTCACGTGACCGGGAAACACGACGTCGCAATAAATCCCGAAATCACGACCGTGATGCTTGACCACTCTGCGCAGGATTTCGACGTCCAGCGGCAAGCGATCCTGCTCGATCGTGATGAAGCCGCAGCGTCCGCAGGGCTTCTTGCCCCGCAACACGACCTCTCCGATTCTGATCTCCCGGCCGATCCAGTCTTTTTCAGGCATCGCCTCGTCCTCATCTTGCCAGTCGACAAGAATGTTCGGACGGAAGCGGCGCGTGTCGATGACGCTGTCGGGCAATTCTCGGCCAAGGCTGCGCAGTGCAGCCGTGGTCAAGAGATGGATCGGCGCGTGCTCGTAGCGAGGACGGAAACCGCCCGATCCGATGGGGTCGAACGGCTTCAGCATCGGCTTGAAGCCGAAGGTCGTCGACAAGGCGTCCCGCATCGAGGCGTCTTCTGGGTCAGCCCAACTCCTGCCATCGACCGAAACGGCGACGCCACCATCAGCGATCTTGGCATGCGCGCGCGGCACGCTGATGAAGTGCTTTTCCCGTCCAGGGGAGGCGATGCGGCCGGTTGCTGCATCGAGCACTCCCCAGATCCGGTCGCCGGCAATCCCGCCTGCCTCGACGCTCGCAACGGCGAGCTGTTCGCCTGCCATGGAGCTCACCGGATAGCGCCAGAGTTCCGCGACTTTACCCTTCATGGGAGCTTGAGCCTCACACCTGGTAGACGACCTGGGCCTGGGCAGACGTCAGCTTCAGCTCAACGCGTGACCGGCCAATCCGTAAACCCACGGCTCGTTTTCCTTTCGGTTCAGGAATCGCCGTCCCTTGGACATAGTTATGACCGTCTCGCTTATCCCGAGGCGGCTCTGCTGAAGATAGTCAGCAAATAGACCCGTCTGCTCGCGCGTATCGAGGCGGGCGAACCGTCCCGTGAGTTCCTTGAGATGCACGGCCGTGAGATGGATCGCGTCACAGTCATTGCTGGCGACGATGGGGCCGATCACGTGACCGCGCCCGAACTCGCGCTTCATGGAGTAGCCGACGATCTCGTCGCCGCGGCTCAGAACGCAGATTGACGCACCTTCCGAAAGCAATGCAAGCAGCTTCTGGCGGTTTGTTCCGAACGCACGCTCATCGAGCGCTGCGATCTCCTGAAGATTTTCGGCTGACAGCGACCTCAGTTCACCGTCCAGAACTGGCACCGCAGGGAGGGATGATACGACCTCTCCTTGCCACTGATACACGACCGCTTCCTTGCTGAAGCCCAGCGAAAGATAAAGATGATAGGCGGCATCGGTCGAGTTCAGGCTCAAATTTCGATCGCCGCACCGTTCGAACACCTGTTCCATGAGCCATCGGCCACTACCTTGTGCTTGGGTGCGCGGCGATGTGATTACCAGGCCGATGGTGGCGAATTCGGGTCCGTGCGGGAACCACATCGCGCTTCCGAAAACGCGCCCGATGCCGTCAACAGCGACGATGCCCTGACCGGCGCGGCGCAGGAAATTCCAGTCCTTGGGCCGATGCGGCCAGCCAACCGCAATCGAGAGAGCGTGGAGCAGCTTCACATCAACTTCGCGAATGTCCCGCGCGACTAGTTCGAAGGACTTCAGGCGTACCGATCGTCCCATTCATCCGTCCCTTCGCGGAATGCCAAAGTCTATGGCTTGTCGGGCCTTCTAATCCTGCTGCCGGATTATGGCAGCAGACGTGTTTGCCGCAGCATTGCACGGAAAGGCAGCAGGTTTCACCTGTTTTGGGCAAGTCTTCGAAATCTTCGGCCTATAGCGCAACGCAATTCGGCAGGGAAAGCTCCTGCTTGCGGTTACGCTGTCGATATCCAGCGAACTGCGTTGGCAGAGTGGGGCCCATGAACGTTGAAGAAATCCGCGCGAGGCTCGCCGCGTTCCCTGTTTTGGGGCTCAATGCCGCGGCTGGACTTCATCAGCAGGCCGGCACCGACACCATCATTTGCGATCCCGGCGATGTCATGTCCATCGCTTCTGTGAGTACATCGAGACCGGCGAACTCGCTGCGTGCCAACAAATGATCGAGCATCTCGGCGCGCGCCTCGCCGTGTGACACGAAGGGTTCGTCGATGGGGTTTCTTTTCAATTCGGATGCCGCAAGAGGGGCAGTTTTCCGCCAGATCTTTGCGCGCGAGCTCCCCGATCTGGAATTCTACCACTGTAGTGAAAATATCGACCCCGACAAGGTGAGATACCTCCTGACCTGGAACGTGCCGGGCGATGTCTCGCGCTATCGCAGTCTGGAGGTGCTCTTTTCCATCGGTGCAGGGGTTGATCAGTTCAAGCCGGAGATCATACCCGACCATGTGAAAGTGGTTCGCATGGTCGAGGATGGCATCATACGCATGATGCAAGAATACGTCGTCCTTGGCGTGCTGGCGCTCCATCGCGAGATGCTCGCATATCGGGAGCAGCAGAGCAGGGGCGTATGGCAAGCCCTTACCAGTTCGCAGGCGACCGAACGTCGTGTGGGTTTCCTGGGCCTCGGGATGCTGGCGCAAGCAGCAATCCATCGTCTCAAACCCTTTGGATTTCCTCTTGCCGCATGGAGCCGCAGAAAGGTGGTCGAGGGGGTCACCTGCTTTCACGGCGAAGATCAGCTTGCCGGCTTTCTGATGGAGACGGATATTCTGGTCTGTCTCCTGCCGCTGACGGAGCAAACCCGTGGCATTCTGAACGCAAGGCTCTTCTCGTTCTTGCCGATGGGAGCGCGACTGCTGCATGTTGGCCGCGGCCCGCAGCTTGACCAGACCGCACTCATTGAGGCGCTCGACGGCGGCCGCCTTGCAGGAGCCATGCTCGATGTCACCGACCCCGAGCCGCTGCCGGAAGGCCATGCGCTCTGGTCACACCCGAAGGTGATGATAACGCCGCATATCGCCTCCGTTACGCAGCCGCATACGGCCGCACTATCCGTCATAGAAAACATCCGGCGCCACCGCGCGGGGAAGAATCCGATCGGCCTTGTCGATCGAACGCGCGGCTACTAACCAGGAAACAATGTCATGTCACTTCTGATTACAATCGACACCAATCCGGACTTCGCACCAAAGAACGCCTTGCCTGATCCGGAGCGACTCATTTCGGGCAATCCATCCTTCAAGACCTGGGCGCAGGACGCTTCGAAAGGCGAGAAGGTGCTAACCGGGGTCTGGGAAGCAACGCCCGGCGAGACCCATTCCATCAAGGGCACAACCTACGAGTTTTGCCACATCATCTCGGGTCTCATCGAGATTGAGGAAAAGGATGGTGAGACGAAGACTTACCGCGCCGGCGACAGCTTTGTGATGAAACCGGGGTTTGTCGGTGTCTGGCGCACGATCGAGACCGTGCGAAAGATCTACGTCTGCGCTTATGACTGAGCACAATGCCCAGAGCGGTCCAAATAAATGGCCCGCCAGAACAATCGCCTTTCCAAGCAGAGCCTGACCCGATCCACCGCCGTCAGGCAGTTCATTCTCGATGGAAAATGCGGCGGTCGATCCTGTGCTGCTTGGACAAGACGATTCTATTTCACTAATCGCAAATCCAACAGTGCTCGTCGAACTCACGTCGAGCAGACTCGCTCGTGGGCAAGGACAAGAAGCGACTACGCATCGCAGTAACGGCGGGATTGGCCCCGAAGGGAAAAGAAGATGATCGCATTGAAGGACAAGGATCTGTTTCGCCAGCAGGCGTTGATCGGCGGCAACTGGCGGGATGCGAACGCGAAATCGACCGTCGATGTCATCGATCCTGCCAGGCAGCAGGTTCTCGGCACCATTCCCGATATGGGCCGCGACGAGACCTGGGCTGCAATTGACGCTGCGGCCGATGCTTTCAAGCACTGGAAGAAAAAGCCTCATGCTGAGCGTGCAGCGCTCTTGGAGCGATGGCATGAGCTCATGCGGCAACATGAGCAAGATCTGGCGCTTTTGCTGACGCTGGAACAGGGCAAGCCGCTCGCCGAATCGCTCGGAGAGATCCGCTATGGGGCATCCTTCGTAAAATGGTTTGCGGAAGAGGCACGCAGGATCAATGGATCGACTATCCCTTCACCCACTGCCGACCGCCGCATTCTGGTGCTGAAAGAGGCGGTAGGTGTCTGCGGGATTATCACCCCCTGGAATTTCCCTAACGCCATGATTACGCGCAAGGTGGCCCCAGCGCTGGCTGCGGGCTGCACCGTGGTCATCAAGCCATCTGAACTCACGCCTTTTTCGGCGCTCGCGATCGGCGTTCTGGCGGAGCGGGCAGGGATTCCGGCGGGCGTCATCAATATCGTGACGGGCATGCCCGCGGAAATCGGCAATGAGCTGATGGCCAACGAAGCCGTGCGCAAGATCTCGTTTACCGGATCGACTCGCGTAGGCGCGTTGCTGATGAAAGGCGCCGCCGACAACATCAAGAAGCTCAGTCTTGAACTCGGCGGTAATGCGCCCTTCATCGTCTTTGACGACGCCGACGTCGACCTGGCGGTGGAGGGCGCGATTGCGTCGAAGTTCCGCAATGGTGGACAGACTTGCGTCTGCTGCAATCGCATCCTCGTACAATCAGGTGTTTACGACGCTTTTGCAGAAAAACTCGCCAGCCGGGTAGCGAATATGAAGGTCGGCGCCGGCACGGAAGAAGGGGTCGCAATCGGGCCGATGATCAATGGCGCGGCGATAGAGAAGATCAAGCGACACGTCTCAGACGCCTTGGATAAAGGCGCGAGGATCATCTCGCAGAGTGAAGGTATGCCGGAAGGTCGGCAATATGCCCGTCCCGTCGTGCTCGGTGACGCAACGACCGAGATGCTCTTGGCTTCAGAAGAGACCTTCGGACCGGTCGCTCCGCTTTTCCGCTTCAAGACCGAGGACGAAGCGATTGCGATCGCAAACGGCACGCCATTCGGCCTTGCTGCCTATTTCTACACGGAGAACCTCAAGCGCTCATGGCGTGTTGCCGACGCGCTGGAGTTCGGAATGGTGGGCTTGAACACCGGCCTGATCTCAACCGAGGTTGCGCCTTTCGGCGGCGTAAAGCAGTCGGGACTAGGTCGCGAGGGATCCCAACTCGGGATAGAAGAATATATCGAGATCAAAACACTTCATGTCGGCGGGTTGGAATGAGGGGCCGCTTCCCAGTTCCGGGAAAGGAATCGAAGGGGTTTTCGATTTCGAGGCGGGGCGGGTCCGCGCATAAATAGGATGATGCCTCAACCGCGAAGTAACGCAATGTCGATCGGATGACTAACCGAAACACGGAGAAGGGGGCGGCTGGAACCGCCCCCTTTATTCATCACGCATCGGTCTCTATTGAAGTTTTCGAAGGTCTGAAGTGCCGCGAAAGGGCCCGAGAAGGATACGCGTTCACGCGCTCTTTCGAAGCGGCTCCAAACCGACTGCCGCGGCGAGCCCGCCGATGTCATCGACCTCGGTGTACTGATAGAAGGGGTTCGCGGGTTCATGACCGCGGTTCACCCATACCTTGCTCTTTATGCCCATGTCATAGGCCGTCATCAGGTCGTAGCGGAAGGAGGATGAGACGTGAGTTATGTCTTCCGGACCGCAGCCCAGCTTGTCCAGCATGTACTCAAAGCCCTTCATGTGCGGTTTGTAGGCGCCAGTCTCCTCGGCCGTGATCACCATGTGGAAGGGGGCGCCGAGCTTCTCCACGTTCGACATGATGAGGTTCTTCATGGAGTTCGACAGGATGACCAGCGGGATCTCTTTCGCAACCCGGGCGAGGCCTGCCGGAACGTCGGGATGTGGACCCCATGTGGGAACCTCGTCATTGATGCGCTGGGCATGCTCCGGCCGAAATGCCACCCCATTGCGTTTGCAGGCGCGCTCCAGCGAATTGTACACGACCTCGGAGTAGGGCTTCCATGCGCCAAGAACCTCGTCCAGGCGATAGGCTGAGAAATCCTTGATGAAACTTGCCATCGCCGTGGGGGAAAGCTGGGAGCCGTAGACTCTCCTTGCCGCGCCGGCCATGTCGAAATTCGTCAGCGTGCCGTAGCAATCGAAAGTGATGTATTTCGGTCGGAACTTCGTCATGGCGTGGAATCCTCCAATCCTCTCGGCACTGCGCCGGTACGACAGCATCATAACGAGCATCTCGTAAGATAAAGCGCCGCTTTCGCTGGAGCCGGAAGCAGATTGTGTCGTATCGGATCAAAGCTTTGGCAGAGAGTTGCGCCGGGCAACCTTTCGAATTGAGCAGCACCGCGACGCGGCGGACCTGCTCCGGCATAAGATGCGGCATCGATCACCAACGAAAGTGACAACTCCTTTGGTCCGGACGCTGCTTGGGAGCAACTGCCGTCCTCGATATCGTACTTTGCTCTTCGGGTTGATTTGGAGAATGAAAATGTTGAGCAATTCGCTGATCGAGTTGGACCGCGCGCATCTGATTCACCCGGTCTCATCGTATCGCAGCCATGAGGCGTTGGGCGTGCGGGTGATAAAATCAGCGAAGGGCGCGACCCTGACCGATGCCTCGGGACATCAGTTGCTCGACGGGTTTGCTGGCCTGTGGTGTGTCAATGCCGGGTACGGACAAGACAGCATCGTTGAAGCAGCAACGAGGCAACTCCGCGAACTGCCCTATGCGACAGGCTATTTCGGGTTGGGCTCCGAGCCGGCCATTCGTCTCGCCGCCAGACTGGCTGAACTGGCGCCCGGCGATCTGAACCATGTCTATTTCACACTCGGTGGTTCCGATGCGGTCGACAGCACGATCCGCTTCATTCGGTACTACTATCACGCCAAGGGCATCCCGCAGAAGGACCAGTTCATCTCTGTGGAGCAAGGCTATCATGGATCCTCGACGGCGGGGGCCGGTTTGACAGCATTGCCCGCCTTTCATGCGGGCTTTGGGGTGCCTTACAGCTGGCAACACAAAATTCCGTCGCACTATGCCTATCGCAATCCTGTCGGCTCCCATCCCCAGGCGATCATTGATGCGTCGGCCGCGGCCCTGCGAGCGAAGATCGCCGAACTGGGCGCAGGTCGGGTTGCGGCTTTCTATGTCGAGCCAATTCAGGGGTCAGGGGGCGTTCTCGTGCCACCACCGTCCTGGCTGAAAGCCATGCACGCGGTTTGCAAGGAGAACGATATTCTGTTCGTTGCCGATGAGGTCATCACTGGCTTTGGTCGTGTCGGGCCTCTTTTCGCCTGCGAAGAAGACGATGTCGTGCCGGATTTCATGACCACCGCAAAGGGACTGACGTCGGGCTATGTGCCGATGGGAGCCGTGTTCATGTCGGACCGCGTTTACAATACGATCGCGGACGGGGCCGGCAAGGCGGCCGTCGGCCATGGCTACACCTATTCTGCACATCCCGTCAGTGCGGCGGTTGGGCTCGCGTGCCTTGACCTTTACAAAAATGGCTTGCTGGAGAACGGACGCAAGGCCGGGCACCGCCTGATGGAGGGGCTTCGCTCCCTTGGCGATCATCCGCTTGTCGGCGATGTCCGTGGTCGCGGCATGCTGGCCGCCATCGAACTTGTCACGGACAAGGAGCGCAAGACGCCCCTTCCACCGGAGGCCGACGCGGCGCGCCGCATCTTCGACCGCGCATGGGATAACGGCCTCGTCATCCGCGCCTTTGCCCAGGGCGTGCTGGGCTATGCGCCGCCGCTTTGCTGCACGCATGAGGAGATTGACGGCATCATCGAACGAACTCGGATGACGCTTGACCAAACGCTCGAAGACAGGGACGTCCGCGCGGCGATGAAAGGATAATCATCTGCACCCGTCATTGATGCGCCCCTTGGTTCAGAGCAACTTGGCGCAGGTGCAGCGAAATATCGCATCGACCGACCATTCCCGCGACGTGCGACGTCACCCCGATCGGCGGCGAGTAGCAAGTCTTGGGCAGCATCGTCGGTGCGGCAATCTGCTGAAGTCATTGCCACGGGCCGGGGATCTGTTCGTTAGCTGTTGAATATGCTTTCGAGAGGCAGATGGGATTTCACGATAGGCGACTTCAGTACGACAAAACTGAAGTACTTATCGATGCCAATATCCAGTTCGACGAGACGTTCCATAACCGCCTGGTATTCACTTATTCCAGCTGTGATAAACTTCACGAGGTAGTCATATCCGCCCGAAACCAGATGGCATTCGACGACCGAATCCAACTTTTCGATGGTTGTGAGAAAGCGAGCGAAATCGATCTGGCGGTGGTTTTTGAGCGTGATCTCGGCGAAGACGGTCAGAGTTTGTCCAAGCTTTGAAACATCGATCTGAGCGGAGTAACCGGTGATGAAGCCCTCCGTCTGGAGCCTTTTGACGCGCATCAAGCACGGGCTCGGAGAAAGGTGAATCAGCTCCGCGAGTTCGACGTTGGAAATCCGTCCATTTTTCTGCAGTTCGCATAAAATCCGTATGTCGATCTTGTCGAGCTTCATAGGACGGCCCCACCAGCCTTTCGAGCCGCGGCTCGCCGAAGCCCTCTGGCGTCCATGTTGGCGGTCGATCTACCCCCGAGGCTGCCCGCGCCCGCCAGGGCGGACGGTATTCCGGCGGAGTAATTGGGGCGACGATGGCAATCGTTACTCTGAGGCGTCGGCAACATGCGCGCTTTCATAGCATCAACTCCCGTGCCACCTCGGCAGGCCACCGTGTGTTCGCCCATGAAGACACGCCGGGTGGCCTCTAAGGTGATGCCACCCCCGGCGTCCGTCAATCGAATATTCCCGGAGCAGGCTTTTCAGAAATCGGCGACCTTGCCCCAAGCGCCCATTTTCAGACGCTCCGGCCTGTAGGGACGCGGATCGACGATCGGCTCGCTGCCGGTGATGATGTCGGCAATCATATGTCCCGCGCCAGGACCAATCCCGAAACCATGACCGCTGAATCCGGCCGCGAGGATAAAGCCTGGAATCGCCTCCACTTCACCGATTGCGGGAACGCCATCCGGTGTGCTGTCGATATAGCCGGCCCAGACATTGGAGATTGCGACGCGCCGAAGCTCGGGCAGCAATTCGCAAGCTCTTTGATGAGTCGCCCGAATCTGCCGCATGTCGGGGCGGGGGTTGAGTGTCCGGTTCAGCTCCATCGGGGTCACCTCACCGAGCGCCCATTTCGCCAGGGATTCGTGACCATGGCGGATGCCCTCGAATGCGCCAGGGGCGAGACTGCGCCAGCGGCGAGCGAACATCGGTACGAATTCGCGGCCGAACCTGAATTGCTGCGGCGTTGGATCGACTCGCGCGCGCCCGCTAATTGCCAGCGTGTACCCGCCGCTGCTGCGCCGCGTAAGTGACACGAGCGCAGTGTGCAGGGCATCGGGCAGACCGGCTGCGCCTGGAGCCGTCGCGAGAATGGATTGGCGAACGGAAGCCTGCGGGAAGCGAATGCCGAGCTGGTTGCAGAAAGAAGAAGCCCACGCCCCTCCTGCCATGACCACCGTCTTCGTCCGGATAGTGCCCAGTTCGGTCACCACGCCGCTCACCCGGCCGGCACTGAGTTCTACGCCGCGAGCGGCGCAGTGCTGGTGCACCGTGCCGCCAGCCGTCATGATCGCACGCGCGGCGACGGGCACAGCCTTCGAAGGGTCCGCCGTTCCGTCGGTTGGCGAGAAGACGCCGCCTTTCCATTTACGGCCCGTCGCTTTGCCTCTCTCGCTCGCTTCTTCCGTGCTCAACATGTGCGTCGTAACGCCGACCGTCCTTGCAAAATCGCGCCAGTTCGCCCAGCCGGTCAGCTCTTTCTCGTCGTTCGACAGATAGAGAAGCCCGCAGCGGCGGAAACCGGTGTCTTCCCCGGTCTCCTGTGCTACTCTCTCCCAGAGATCGAGACTCTTGGTGGCGATCGGTAGCTCGCGTGCATCGCGATTCTGTTGACGACACCATCCCCAGTTGCGGCTGGACTGCTCGGCGGCGACACGCCCCTTTTCGAGCAAGGAGACCTTAACGCCGCGGCGGGCAAGATAGTAGGCCGTGAACACGCCCACCACGCCGCCGCCAATGACGACGACGTCAGCCTCTCGAGGCAGAGACTGACCGGATTCGATATGCATCAGTGGCGCGCTCATCGAGCGAGGACTCCGGCGTTTGAGGTATCGTACCGAGCTTCCGCGGATGCGCCTTGCCGAGTTTTCTGGCCAGACGGAATATCCTGCGGTTTGCTACCTTCATTACAAGCTTTTGTTGCGAGAACAGATCGCTCGCACCGTAACTCAGAGGCAGAGACCAGGCATATGCTCTCCGCAATCAGATCGGCGTCAGTCGAGAATGAGGGCGTGCAGCGATGAACGAGCATGCAGGCTGTCTTCGAGCCCACCGGGTCCTTGCCGCGGGGGCGGAAAGTGCCAAGCTGACGAACTTTACGGACAAGCGTGCGGGGGGTTCTCGTCAGCCGCGGACGTATCGGGCGCGCGTCCCCTGGTTGATGCTGGAGGCAGCGCAGGGCAGAGCGAAATGCCAAATCGGACTTCCTTTTCAGAAGTTCCTGCCGCCCGCGTGCCGCGTTTCGGCGACTCTGGGAGGACCGAAGCGGCCAAACTCGTGAGCATCAAGCAAGAATCTCGATCAATGCGTCGAGGATCATAATGGGAGCCATCGACATGGGCCTTGCCGAGGAACTGACCTTAGCGAAAGCCGTCACGCCTCTCATGGCGTTCCGCTACACAAGCTTCGATGTCGCAGGTACGATGATCGATTTCGAGAGCGTGACTGAGGATGGACCTTCCCTCATCGCGGCCGAGGCTGGGCAGTTCACCAAGCCGACGATCAGTTTCGCTCACTGACGGGGTTGGCGAACGCGGGCAACGCCGCGTCTTGAGCGGCACAGCTCTTGCTCGTCGAGCATAGAGGTCAGAATCCATGTCGCAGCTTCCGACCGGGGAATGCCAGTATGAACGGCGAGTTCTCGACCTGTCCGATCGCGCAGCCAAAAGCGTCCGAAGTCTCAATTCGCAGCAGGATGTCCCGATGCCGTTGAAAGGGAAGGATACTCTGATGGCCTCTAGCATCCAGGCTGCAGACTCCCAGGACGTGGCGCTCTCGGTGCGCGACCTTTGCGTAAGCCTGCCGGGAGGGATGGAGCGGGCCTTTGCCGTCGAGAATATCTCCTTCGATCTGAAGCGCGGCCAGATCTTGTGCATCATTGGAGAATCCGGCTCGGGAAAGTCGGTCACGGCCAACGCGATCATGGGACTTCTGCCCAAGGTGATCCGGGTTTCCTCTGGCGCAATCCACCTCGACGGAAGGAACATCGCGGGTCTGCCTGCCGACAAGCTGCGCGGCCTGCGCGGACGGGTCGTGTCAATGATCTTTCAGGACCCGCTTTCAGCGCTCAATCCGTTGATGACGGTGGGTGCGCAGATCGACGAAGCCATGGCGGCGCATGGCGTCGGCACACCGAAATCCCGCCGCAGCCGCGCGATCGAGTTGCTGACCGAAGTGGGTCTGCCCGATGTGCAGCTCATGTATCATCAGTATCCGTTCCGGCTTTCGGGTGGTCAGCGACAGCGCGTGATGATCGCGATAGCCCTGGCGCTCGAGCCCGCGATCTTGATCGCAGACGAGCCGACAACCGCACTCGACGTGACCACCCAGGCGCAGATCCTGAAGCTGATCCGCGACATTCAGCGCCGCAAGGGAATGAGCGTCATGTTCATCACGCACGATTTTGGGGTGGTGGCCGAGATCGCCGACAGCGTCGTGGTGATGGAGAAAGGCCATGTCGTCGAGCAGGGCAGCGCCGTTCAGGTTCTAAAATCCCCCAACCATCCTTACACGCGGCGGCTCATCGCGGCCGTCCCACATCTGACAGGCAAGGACCGGATTCCTCTGGAAGCTGCCGGGAAGGCGCCGATCCTGCAGGTTAACGGTTTGGTGAAAACCTATCGCAGCGGCGCCAAATGGTTCGGCGCCACGCGGACTGTGCCGGCGGTGAACGACGTATCGTTCGACCTGGCACCTGGGCGGACGCTCGGCGTCGTCGGCGAAAGCGGCTCCGGCAAGTCGTCGCTAGGGCGGCTTTTGATCAAACTGATGGACAGTGACGGTGGCCGCATTCTGTTCGAGGGCCGCGACATTGCCGGGCTTTCTGAAGCCGGGTTCCGCCCACTGCGGCCGCGGATCCAGATGATCTTTCAAGATCCTTTCGCCTCCCTCAACCCGCGCTCGACGATCGGTCATATCCTCACTGTGGGCCCGGTCGCGCATGGAAAGCCCTATGCGCAAGCACGCGAAGAGGCCCGGGGACTGCTATCCCATGTCGGTTTGGATGCTGGCGCCTTTGGCCGCTATCCGCACGAGTTCTCCGGTGGGCAACGCCAACGCATCGGCATTGCCCGGGCGCTGATGTTCAAACCGACGCTGCTGATTGCCGATGAAGCGGTTTCAGCGCTTGACGTGTCGATCCAGGCCCAGATCTTGAAACTGCTGGATCAGATCCAGCGGGAGACCGGTGTCTCAATGATCTTCATCACCCACGATCTGCGGGTGGCCAGCCAGATCTGCGACGAGATCGCCGTGATGCAGCGCGGGCGAATCGTCGAACGCGGACCGCCCTCGCAGATCTTCCTGAACCCGAAATCATCCTACACGCGCGAACTGGTGGCGGCGATTCCTGGAGAGCAGCCGGAACACGCCCGCCAGGCTTCGACAAATCGATGAGAGTAATGACGGATACCGCCACACGGAGGAAATCATGACCAAGCATTCCAAATCTGCATCCAACTACTCGCGACGCGACACATTGCGAATGATGGCCTTGGGCGGGGCTGCCGGCATCTTCGCGCCCAATCTGTTGACCGAGCCTGCCTTCGGCCAAAAGGCTCCCCGAACTCCCAAGGGCCGGATTGTCGTCGGGCTCTCGCAAGAACCCACGGTCTTCAATCCGCTGATGGCGCATATCGAGGTCGATGACGGCGTGCATTTCTCGCTCTTCGACGCGCTCTTCCGGATCGATCCCAAAGGCGTTATCCAGCCGAACCTCGCGGTGGAGGTGCCGACGCAGAAGAACGGCGGTATTTCCGAGGACGGTCTGAAATGGCGGATTCGCTTGCGCGACGATGTCCGTTGGCACGACGACAAGCCTTTCACGGCCGAAGACGTGAAATTCACCCTCGAACTCATCACGAAGCCGAACTTCCGCAGTTGGCGTACAACGGGCCACTCGTTGGTGCGCGACATCACCGTGGTCTCGCCTGTCGAGATTACATGGCGGATGGAGCAGGCTTTCGCACCGTACCTGTCGTTCCTGACCGAAACCTTCATGGTGCCGAAGCACATCCTGGAGAAGGAAGCTGATCCGAACAATGCCGCCTTCAACCAGACGCCAATCGGTACCGGTGCGTTCAAGTGGGGCACCCGCGTTCCGGGCGACCGTATCGAGCTTCTCGCCAACTCGAACTATTTCGGTGAAGGTCCTCATATCGAGCGGCTGATCTTCAAATACATTCCCGATCTCACCGTCCTGTACACCCAATTCAAGAGCGGTGACGTGGACATCGTGGGCCAGTCGTACATCACCCCCGATCATTACCAGGAAGCTCGCAAGCTGCCGAACCGGGTGGTGACGCTGGAGCCCAAATCTTCATTCGAGTCTCTTTACCTGAATGTCGAGCGCCCGCAGTTCAAGGAACTGCAGGTCCGCCAGGCGCTTTATGCGGCGATCGACAAGAAGGCGATTATCGAAGGACTCTATTACGGCGTGCCGACTCCGACCGAGACCTTCATGCCGCGGCAGTCTTTCTATCATAACCCGGGCCTGCCGTTGCATGAGTTCAACGTCAAGCGGGCGCAGCAGATCCTCGACGCGGCCGGCTGGGCGCCAGGACGGGACAAGATCCGAGTAAAAGACGGTGTGCGTCTGTCCTTCACCAACTCGACCACGTCAGGCGACCCCCTTCGCGAGCAGGTGCAGCAGTATCTGCAGCAGACGTTTGCAGAGATCGGCGTCGAGATGACCATCTCCAACCTTCCCGCCGCGGTGATGTGGGGCGAGTACTGGCAACGATCGCGTTTCGATTCGGTGATCGTCGGCAGCACTTACTTGATCGGCGCAGACCCGGACGTCACCAACCGCTTACATTCGCTTTCGATCGGTAACAAGGGCGGCCGCGGCTCAAACAACGCGCAGTACGTCAATCCGGAGGTCGACGCTCTATTGGAGAAAGGTAGCCGCACCTTCGATCCGGAAGCCCGGCGCGCTATTTACTTCCGCGTACAAGAACTGGTCCGGCATGACCTGCCCTTGCTGCCGCTTTATCAGAACGTTTCCGTGCAGGGGCACAAGAAGGGGATTCAAGGTGCGGTGTCCAACGGCAACACGCGCACCGAATCCTGGAATGCCGGCGCCTGGTCCTGGGCGAGCTGATATTCGCGGCCGCCGCCCGTCTGCCGAAAACCAGTTGGGGCGGCAACCTACTACTGAATTTCTCATGCTACAGGAGGAAAGGCCGGATGCGTGGATTTCTGCTGAATCGCCTCTCACAGAGCCTCGCGCTGCTGGTGATCGTCTCGATCATCGGCTTCACCATTCTGAGTCTTATTCCAGGCGGCCCCCTGTCGCAATTTGCGCGGGATCCGGGCATGACCCAACAGGATATCGAGCGGCTGGCGGAACAGTTGGGATTGAACAGGCCGCTATGGATCCAGTACTTCGACTGGGCATGGCGCCTTGTGCAGGGCGACTGGGGCCGCTCCTTGCGCGACGGCACGTACGTGCTGTCGGTGATCGGCCGGCATCTCTTTGCCACCTTCCTGCTGATGGGTACCTCGACGGTGATCGCGATCGCCATCGGTACCTGGATTGGCATCCGTGGCGCCACCCACCGTTATTCGCTGTTTGACTATCTGGCAACGATCGGCGCCATGGTCGCGCTATCGATCCCGACCTTCTGGTTCGGGCTGGTCGGGATCTACGTCTTCACCCTGAAGCTGGGTTGGGTGCCTGCCGGGAACATGTACACTATCGGCGACGGCTCCGTTCTGGATTACCTGCACCATCTGATCCTGCCAAGCGTGGTGCTGTCGCTCGTCCATGTCGCGATCTGGAGCCGCTACATGCGGACGGCGACGCTGGACGCCATTAGCCAGGACTTCGTCAAAACTGCCCGCGCCAAGGGCGTGAGCGAGCGCCGAATTCTCTTGAAACATGTTGTCGGCAACGCACTCCTGCCAATGATCACGCTTGCAGGCGTGCAGCTGCCCAGCATTCTAACGGGTGCATTGGTGACCGAGACGGTCTTTACCTGGCCAGGAATGGGACGGCTGTTTCTCGACAGCCTCGGTTACAGCGACTACCCGGTCGTGATGGGGTTGCTGATGTTCTCCGCCATCCTGGTCATTCTCGGAAACCTGATCGCCGACATCGTCGTCGCTATCGTCGACCCGCGCATTCGTCTGGGCTGAAAAGACAGGAGCCAACTGATATGACCGCTCTCGCCGTAAGCGCAGCTCCAAGCCGATGGTGGCATAGCCGCGCGGTACTCCGCTTCATCAACCACCGCCTGGCGCTGCTAGGTCTGGCAATGATCACGCTGCTGACGCTGGCGTGCGTCCTGGGCCCCTATCTGTTGCCATATGACTCGCTCTACATTGACTTGCGCGCCCGCTTCGCGCCTCCGATGACCGGACATCATTATCTTGGCACCGATCCGCTGGGGCGCGACCTGGCGGCTCGACTGTTAATGGCAGGCCGGATCTCGTTGCTGGTGGGATTCTCGGCGATGCTGTTGTCGATAGTGATCGGAGCACTCGTCGGCGTGATCGCAGGCTATCGTGGCGGCTGGATCGGCGCAGTCCTGATGCGTACAGTTGATGGCTTCCTCTCCTTTCCGTCGATCTTTCTCGTGCTGGCGCTGGCTGCAGCATTGCGGCCCAGCCCCATCATGATCACGATTATCATCGCCATTACCAAATGGATGGAAGTTGCTCGCATCGTCGAGGCTGAGGTTCGCTCGTTACGCGAGCGCGAGTTTGTCCAGGCCGGTCGGATGCTGGGGCTGAGCGGAACGCACATCATGTTCAGGGAGATCTTGCCCAACGCTATGGGTCCGATCATCGTGGCCGCCAGTTTGACGGTCGCCCGTGCGATACTTCTGGAAGCGTATATCAGCTTCCTCGGTTATGGGATCCAGCCTCCGCTTCCCAGCTGGGGCAACATGCTGAACGGCGCCCAGCAGTATCTGGCCAGCGCTCCCTGGCTCGCCATCATTCCCGGCGCCGCGATTACGATCGCGGTGACAAGCTTCAATTTCATCGGCGACGGGCTGCGCGATGCGCTCGACGTCCGAGACGACCACATTTGAGTCGGCAATCCCGGGCCGCGCTCTAACACGAGAAGTCAGCTACATGCACGAGCCGAGACTCGCCGAGAAGGACACGCCCTACTGGTGGGAGGCCTCACCGCTAAAACCGCTGCCTCAACAGCCATTGCCCAGGAAACTCGACGTGCTGATCGTGGGCGCGGGCTATGCCGGCCTTTCGGCCGGGTTGGTGCTGGCGCGCGAGGGCCGCTCGGTTGCGGCCTTTGATGCAATGGACCCGGGTGAGGGGGCTTCGACGCGCAACGGTGGAATAACCAGCGCAAGCATACGACCTGATTACGCGACGATTTCCCGGCGCTTCGGCGCGGACAAGGCGCTGGCGATCGAGGCGGAAGGCAAGCTCGCGCGCGAATTCCTGTACGATTTCATCAGGACGGAACGGCTCGAATGCGACTTTCAGCTGGTTGGACAGTTCAAAAGTGCGTTCGGATATGAACAATACGAAACGATGGCGCGCAGCGCTGACGCGCTCGCGAAGAAACTGCGGATCGAGTCTCACGCGGTTCCGTATGCCGAGCAGCGCAACTACATCGGCACCGATTTTTACCGTGGTGGCACGGTCCGGATGGATATCGGTGGGCTACACCCGGCGAAGTTTCACGCTGAACTCCTTCGCGTGGCGCTCGCTTCGGGTATGGTGGTCCATGCGCGCACGCCGGTCATCTCAATCGAGAGGGATGGCTCCGGATTCCGCGTCGTGACCTCGGCCGGATCGGTACAGGCGCGTCAGGTGCTGGTTTGTACGAATGGCTACACCGACGGCGCGGTACCCTTCCTGCGCCGCAGGCTGGTCCCGGTTCGCAGCCGGATCATTGCAACCGAAGAGCTCGCGCCTGAAGTCATGGCGCGGCTGATGCCAAAGCGCTTGATGATGACGGAGAACCGCCAGGTCGGCTTCTATTACCGACCTTCGCCCGACGGCAAACGTATCCTGTTAGGGGGGCGCGACAGCTCTCGTGTAGGCAACCCGGCGGCTCCGAAGCTCCTTCTGCGCAAGGGGCTGATGAACCTTTTTCCGGAACTGGAGAAGGTCCGCCTTTCGCACAGCTGGTTCGGCAATGTGGCGATGAATCGCGACATGCTCCCGCGCATCTTCGAAAAGGACGGTGTGGTCTATGCCACCGGGTTCTGCGGCTCAGGCGTCGTCTGGGCGCCGTGGATCGGAATGCATGCGGCCCACAAGCTGATGGGACACGACGAGGCGGCACGCACCGCCTTTGACTTCCGTCCGCCGGCTTCCATCCCGCTCTATCGTGGCGATCCCTGGTTCATGCCCGCCATCATCTGGGGATATCGGATGCAGGATCGGTTCGCGCAGTGGCGCGACCGTCGCTGACGGCACATCGTCTGTTCTGATGCATCATCAATGAAATCCTGTGCCGTACTTTGCTTCAGTCTGATTGCGTAATGCTGTCGGACCCAAGATACGCTGCAGCTCGTGTGAGCATCGTCAAATGGATCTCGCCGCGTCAGGCACTGGCGATTAGTCCGGCAACCCAAGCAAGAGACGTCGACGCATCATGGCAACCGCAGCTACCCAGGCCGGAGATCGCGAGAATGAAGACGCGGCCCTGGTCCCTTTCGCGAGATCGCATCTGGAAGGTGCCCTGAAGCTCTCGCAGGAGATGTCTTGGCCGTACCTGCTCAAGGATTGGGAATTTGCGCTGCAGCTTGGCAGCGGTTTCGTGGTCACGAGCAAAGGTTCTGTGGTGGGGACCGCGCTCTGGTGGCCTTACGGCGACACCCATGCTTCCGCCGGAATGATCATCGTCTCGAAAGCCGTTCAGGGACGCGGTTACGGGGCCCGGCTGATGGACGCGCTGCTCGCGGCGGCACGACCACGGATCATCACGCTGAATTCGACGACCGAAGGCCTTGCGCTTTACGCACGCCGCGGCTTCGCCAGCATCGGCATGCTGCACCAGCATCACGGCATTCCCAGCCAGCGCCGCGACATGCCGCCGCTCGTCGACGTCAGAACGATGGTTCCATCGGACTTCGGGGCGATCGTGGGTCTCGATCGCGAGGCCACCGGATGGACGAGGCGCGAGATGCTGAGCCGGCTGATCGAGGTCGGCGACGGCTATGTCCTCTTGCGTGACGGCATACCCCGCGGCTACGCCATTTCCCGTCTCTTCGGCCGTGGGCATGTCATCGGTCCCGTGGTCGCCGAAAGCCCGACCGATGCGCGCGCATTGATCGAGGCCGCGCTCGCGCCGCTGGGAAGAGTTTTCGTCCGGGTCGATACCTCTACGACCTCGCAACTCGGGGAGTGGCTCGAAGGCATCGGGCTGCAGCAGGTCGGCGACGCCACCACCATGGTCCTTGGGACGCAGATGCCATCGACCGGACCGGCGCGCACGTTCGCGCTCGCCAACCAGTCATTCGGCTAGGAGACATCAGGATGCCGCGCGTAGAGATGCATATCCCGAATGCCGGACCCGGCGAGGCGGCCGCGACGGTCGGCGCGCTGGCGACGCCGGCCCTCCTGCTCGACAAGGACCGGCTGGATCGCAATCTCGCCCGTCTGTCCTCCCGTATGGCCGCGCGAGGCGTCGTGCTGCGGCCCCACATGAAGACGGCGAAATCCATCGAAGTCGCCCGGCGCGCCTGTCCGTCCGGGCCCGGGCCGATCACCGTCTCCACCTTGGCGGAGGCGGAGTACTTCGCGAGTTTCGGTTTCCGTGACATGACTTATGCCGTGGGCGTGGCACCGCACACCGCTGAGAGGGCGATGCGTCTCCGGAAAGCCGGCGTCGACCTCAAGGTGCTGCTCGATTCGTCCGAACAGGCGAAGATCCTGGGCGAGGCTGGCCGCGCCGCGGCTGTGACGCCATCCGCCTTCATCGAGATCGACTGCGACGGCCACCGCGGCGGGCTGACCGCCACCGATCCCAGGCTCATGGCCGTCGCAGCCGCCTTGGCCGAGGCCGGCGTCAAGCTCGCGGGCATTCTCACCCATGCCGGCGAATCCTACAGCCTCTACACGCCCGCCACCCTTGTCGCGGCTGCAGAGAACGAAAGGGCCGTGGCTGTGGCCGCCGCGGAGACGCTGCGGGAGGCGGGGCATGAATGTTCAGTGGTGAGCGTCGGTTCGACGCCGACCGCCCATTTCGGCGAAGACCTGACCGGCGTCACGGAGATGCGGGCCGGTGTGTACATGTTCTTCGATCTGGTGATGCACGGTGTCGGTGTCTGCACCACTGACGACATCGCGATCTCGGTTCTCACCACCGTCATCGGAACGAAGCCGGAGAAGGGCTGGGTTTTGGTCGATGCGGGCTGGATGGCGCTGTCACGTGATCGCGGCACCGCCGCGCAGCGGATCGACCAGGGTTACGGTCTCGTCTGCGATCTGTCCGGCAAACTCTACCCGGACCTGATCGTCGCGCAGGCGAGCCAGGAGCACGGCATCCTCGCCATCAGATCCGGATCGGCTGCAACCCTGCCGGACCTGCCGATCGGTACGAAGGTCAGGATCCTGCCCAATCACGCCTGCGCGACGGCGTCACAGCACGAGCTGTACAATGTCGTCTCCGCGGGAAGCGACGTAATCGAAGCTCAGTGGCCGCGAATGCGCGGCTGGTAGGTTCTCAAACAGAGTTGCGCCGTCACGATTTGCGGATGCCCAGCATTCAGATAGCGAGAATCCGAGGTCGATATGAAGCTCACATCCTATTGGTTGGACACATCGGAGCCATTCAGGAGCGCCATCGCAGGACCGGTGCAAGGCACCTGCGACGTTGCGGTGATCGGCGGTGGCTTGACCGGTTCTTCGGCCGCTCTGGCTCTCGCCAAGAAGGGCGCGCGCGTCGTGCTCCTCGAAGCCGAGACGATCGGGCACGCGGCGTCCGGCCGGAACGGCGGCATGTGCAACAACGGGTTCGCCCAGGACTACGGCACGCTCTCGGCCAGGCTTGGCAAGGAAGTCGCCGATCGGCTCTATCGGGCCTTCGACGCCGGGGTCGATACGGTCGAGCGCCTGGTCGCGGAAGAGAAGATCGACTGCAGCTTCGCGCGCACCGGCAAGATCAAGCTCGCGGCCAAACCCGAGCACTATGACAAGCTGGCGCGCAGCCAGGAATTGCTCGCCGTCAGTGTCGATCCCGACACGACGATGGTGAGCCGTGCCGAACTGGCCGGCGAAGTCGGATCGGAGCGCTATTACGGCGGACTGATCTACCGCAAGAGCGCCGGCATGCATGTCGGACGCTTCGTCCGCGGTCTTGGGGAAGCGGCGGCGCGGCGCGGCGTCGAGATCCACGAGCGTACGCCGATGATGGGCCTGCGACCCGCTGCAGGTGGAGGCCACGAGATCGAGACACCGAAGGGCCGGCTTCGGGCCTCGCAGGTTCTGTTGGCGAGCGGCACCTCGCATACCGGACCGCTGGGTTGGATTCGACGGCGGATCGTGCCGGTGGGCGCCTTCCTGATCGTCACCGAGCCCTTGCCGATCGCGACGCTCGATCGGCTCCTGCCGCGGCGCCGAATGGCGGTCGATACGAAGAACCTGGTCAACTATTTCCGAACCACGCCTGACAACCGGCTGCTCTTCGGCGGCCGCGCCCGTTTCGCCATCTCCAACCCGGCCTCAGACGAGAAGAGCGGCGCGATCCTGCAGGCTGCGCTGCACGACGTCTTTCCCGAGCTTCGCGCCGTGCGCATCGACTATTGCTGGGGCGGGATGGTCGACATGACGCGCGACCGGCTGCCACGTGCCGGCGAACGCAATGGCATCTACTATTCCATGGGCTACAGCGGCCATGGCACCCAGATGTCGACCCTGATGGGGACGATCATGGCGGAAGTCATGGACGGGCGCACCGAGCTCAATCCCTGGAAGGACTTCACCTGGCCCGCCATTCCAGGTCATCTCGGTCCTCCCTGGTTCCTGCCGCTGGTCGGCGCATATTACCGGATCAAGGATCGCTTTCAATGACCTCGGCCGTTCGACACCTGATGGAAGCCGGCTTCCTCGGCAAATTCTACATCGACGGAGAATGGCGGGAGCCGCACGGATCGGCGACGGCTGTCGTCGTTAACCCGGCGACCGAGCAGCCGATCGCCGAAGTCGCTCTCGGCAATGACGAGGATGTCGAGTACGCGGTCGCCGCCGCCAGACAAGCCTTCGCCGGCTGGTCTCGCACGCCGGCTGCTGGGAGGGCGGCGCTGCTCGACCGGATCCATGGTTTGCTCCTCGAGCGGCTCGAGCTGTTCGCGCAGGCAATCACGAGCGAGATGGGAGCCGCCATCACTTACGCGCGCCGAGCCCAGGTGCCGCTGGCCGCCGAACACATCCGTGTCGCGCGCGACAATCTTGCGACCTATCCGTTCATCACTCCGCACGGCGGCACCGCGATCATGCGCGAGGCCATCGGCGTCTGCGGCCTCATCACCCCCTGGAACTGGCCTCTCTACCAGATCACAGCCAAGGTCGGTCCGGCGCTCGCGGCTGGCTGCACGGTGGTGTTGAAGCCGAGCGAATTGTCGCCCCTGAGCGCCTTGCTGTTCGCCGAGGTGGCAGATGATGCCGGGTGTCCGCCTGGTGTATTCAACCTAGTCAACGGAACAGGTCCAATCGTGGGGACCGGTCTGGCGTCACATCCCCAGGTGGACATGATCTCGATCACGGGCTCGACCCGTGCCGGGGTTCTCGTTGCGCAAGCGGCGGCGCCCACCGTCAAGCGCGTCGCCCAGGAACTCGGCGGCAAGTCACCGAACGTCATTTTGCCGGACGCCGAGCTGAACCGGGCCGTTCCACTCGGCGTCGGCGCTGCTTTCCGCAACCTCGGCCAATCCTGTAGTGCGCCCACACGTATGCTTGTGTCCCGCTCGCAGATGGCGGAGGTCGAAGTTCTCGCCGCGGCGGCTGCTTCTAAACTGGTGGTCGGCGATCCGCTCGCGGAAAGCACAACCCATGGTCCGATCGCCAACCGGCCGCAGTTCGAGCGCGTCCAGACCATGATTGGTGTCGGTCTGGAAGAAGACGCCAAGCTTGTCATCGGCGGACCGGGGCGGCCCGGCAACCTTCAGGTCGGCCTGTATGCGCGGCCGACGATCTTCTCGAATGTCCGTCGCGACATGAAGATTGCGCAGGAGGAGATCTTCGGCCCGGTGCTGTCGATCATTCCCTACGATACAGTGGAGGAGGCAGTCGAGATCGCCAACGACACTGTCTACGGCCTCGGCGCTCATGTGCAGGGCATGGATATGGAGACGGTACGGGCGGTCGCCGGGCGGATCCGGTCGGGTCAAGTCCATCTCAACTATCCGGACTGGGACCCGAACGCACCTTTTGGCGGGTACAAGCATTCCGGCAACGGCCGCGAATACGGCCTCGAGGGAATGGGGGAATATCTCGAGACCAAAGCCGTTCTCGGGTTTTACCGATGAAACGCCGCCTCTAGGGCGAGCCGTTCAAAACTAAGGTGCCGCATGTGGGCTCCCCACGATACTATCGCCATCCCACTCTATCGGGGCATTGCCTGGCTTATGGCGATCATCACTTAGCGCGGTCTGCAGGATTGCACTGTGTCGCGCCAGCGCTGACAGCATATCGTCTCATGTGCCGCTTCTTCAATGCAATACCGTGCCGGACTTCGCCTCAGTCTGATTGCGTAATGCCGTCGAACCCAAGATACGCTGCGGCCAGCGTCAAGTTCGTCAGATGAATATCGCCGTTCGTCTGAGAAGAGGTCGTCCATCAAGGAGATTGCAAATGCAAGTCGGTGTGCCCAAGGAAATCAAGACGCACGAATATCGCGTAGGCCTGACGCCTGGAGCCGTCCGAGAATATGTGGCGGCTGGCCACAGCGTGTCAGTCGAGACCAATGCAGGCGCCGGCATCGGCGCGACGGACGACAACTATCGCACGGCAGGCGCAACGATCCTGGACTCCGCGCGCGACGTATTTGCCTCAAGCGATATGATCGTAAAAGTTAAGGAGCCTCAGCCCTCCGAATGGGCGCTGCTTCGAGAGAACCAAATACTGTTCACTTATCTGCATCTGGCGCCCGACCCGGAGCAGGCGAAGGGCCTCCTGAAGTCCGGATGCACGGCAATCGCCTACGAAACTGTGACAGATGCACACGGTGGACTTCCGCTGCTTGCGCCAATGAGCGAAGTCGCGGGTCGGCTGGCGATCGAAGCGGCGGGTGCGGCCCTGCGGCGGTATGCCGGGGGGCGAGGGCTCTTGATGGGTGGCGTGCCGGGCGTTCAACCGGCGCGCGTCGTGGTGCTCGGAGGCGGCGTAGTCGGGACGCATGCAGCGCGCATGGCGGTGGGCCTGCGCGCTGAGGTCACTATTCTCGATCGGTCGATACCGCGGCTTCGTGAACTGGATGAGTTGTTCGAAGGTCGTGTTCGTACCAAATTCTCGACGATTGAGGCCATCGAGAACGAGATATTTGCCGCCGACGTTGTTATTGGCGCAGTGCTCGTTCCCGGTGCGAGCGCGCCGAAACTTGTCAACCGCGGCATGTTGAGCTCGATGCGCAAGGGAGCCGTGATCGTGGATGTAGCGATCGATCAGGGCGGATGCTTCGAGACATCGCGTCCGACGACGCATGCCGACCCAACTTACGAGGTGGACGGCGTTATCCACTACTGCGTCGCCAATATGCCCGGTGCTGTTCCGCTGACCTCAAGCCAGGCTTTGAACAACGCTACGCTGCCATTTGGTCTGGCACTCGCCAACAAGGGTTTCGCAGCCGTGCTGGACAATCCGCATCTGCGTGCTGGCCTCAATGTCCATCGTGGTCGGTTAACCTATCAGGCCGTAGCCGAGAGTCTCGGCCTGCCATGCTCCCAGATCGAGCAGGTTGCGGCCTGATCTGCTCCAAGAGGTCCCCAAGAGGTCCCTACGGGACATTTCCTCCCCAACTTGAGCCACTCCTTCGGAGTGGCTTCCTTTTTCGCTCCTCACCTCGGCATCATCAAGAGGCAGACCCGTTCCCCAACGGGCGAACCATCGCGCCGGCGTTCATGATGTCCGCTGGATCAAAGGCGGTCTTGATGCGGCGCATCGCAGCGATGCGGCCGACGTCGCCGTACCGCTCCAGAAGATGCCTCTTGAACCGACCGACACCGTGCTCCGCGCTAAACGTGCCGCCGAGCGCCGCGGCCGTGTCATAGAGTTGCAGCGAAAGGCCGCTTTCGATCCGCTTGGTGAACTCTATCCGGTCGACGCCGGGAGGCACGAGCACGTTGTAATGCAGATTGCCATCGCCGACGTGTCCATAGACGGACAGCTCAAGATCCGCGTCATACGACCGTACCTGCGAGCCGGCTAGATTGCTTGACCGATCCGTTCCGGCGCTTCTCGCCCTCCGGGATGGTCTCGCGCGCGCTCCGCTGCGATCCGCTCTGCGCCAGGAAGGCGTCCTCGATCCATCCGGACTCGATCGCCTCGGCCAGAACGGCTTCCATCAGTCCGTCGAGATCGAGATGACGCGAGGAGGAGGTGAGTTCCGCCAGTACGGTGCCCCCAGCGCCGGCGCCGACGGAGGGCGGGTTCGTCATCGCTTCGCTCGCGAGCGCGATCGATCGGGCCGTCATGAACTCGAACATGGTGAGCAGGTCCGTGGATTCGCGACGTACCAGGGTGAGAAGCTCGGCGAGCGGGGCGCCCATCGCGAGCTTCAGCCAGCCGGTTGCGCGGCGGATCGGCAAGGGCGCGAGGCGCAACACAGCGCCCGTGACGATGCCGAGAGTTCCCTCGCTTCCAACGAAGCACTGTTTGATGTCGTAGCCGGTATTATTCTTCCGTAGTTTGCGCATGTCCGAAACCACCGTGCCGTCCGACAGAACCGCCTCGATCCCGAGGAGCAGATCGCGAGTCATTCCGTATTTGACGACGGACAGTCCGCCGGCGTTCGTTCCGATGTTGCCGCCGATCCGGCAGCTGCCTTCCGCGCCGAGGCTGAGCGGCAACAGAAGTCCGGCGGTCGCCGCAGCGTCCTGTACGTTCTTCAGGATGGCGCCGGCGTCGACAGATATGCTCATGGCGACGGGGTCGACCTCGCGGATCCTGTCCATCCGCTCGAGGCTCACGATGATCTGCCGTCCGGAGGCGTCCGGCGTCGCAGCGGCGCAGTAGCTGGTGTTGCCGCCCTGCGGAACGATTCCGATGCCCTGGTGCGCCGCCAGCCGTACGATGTCCGCGACCTGCTTTGTCGTCGCAGGCTATTACAACAGCGCATAACAACGCTTCGCGCAACCCTTTTTCAATGCAAACGCTAGCGCGTTCATTGTTCAGATGGCGCTCGATGATCCGTCCAACGCCAAACGTTCGAGCCGCGTGTTCCTGCGCCTGGCGTCGCGGTCGTTCCTAAAGTCGAGTCGTTCCTAAAGTCGATGGGCGTAAGGCGGTCCTGAACAATACAGAATGAGGAACAACGCCCGCCGCAATTGCTTGTCGTGGCACAGAGAAGGCGATTGCCGATGTCGATAAGCCTCCCCGGTAAACTGCTCGTTATGACCCTTCTGCTTTCGCCCATGCCTTCTTTTGCTCAAGGTGGTGGTGGCGGTAGGAGGCGGCGGTGGAGCTCAGGCGGCGGATCTGCGGGGGGGCTCATCGAGCGGCGCCTCTGCCGGTGGCTCGTCCGGAGGTTCAGTGGGGACTAGTCCGGGAACCACAGCCCCTAGCGCAGGCTCCGCCGGCGCCGGCAGTTCGGCAATCAGCGGCGCGCCGAATGGGCCCGCGAATCCCGCGGGTCTCAATAATTCGTTGAACGACCCGAGCGGGGCGGCCAACGCTGGCGCGCCTCGGAACGTACTGGGCACCGCGGCAGGGACCGCAAACTCGGGCGGCTCCCTTGGGAATGCGAGCGGGGGAAACTCAGCACCTCGCGGCTCCATCACAACTGGGACAGCAGGTAACAGAGCCGGTGGCACAAGCACTGGCCGCATTGACGGTACGGTAACCCCCGGCGGCCCTTCCACTCCCGCTGACGCGGTAATTAGCCAAGAAAATGCCAAAGTCGATCAGAAGGTGAAAAGTATCTGCAAAGGTTGCTAGAAACGCGCAGCACCAGCTACCCTAGTTGCTTGCCGAAGCCTTTTTGAACTTTCACCGAGATGCGTAACCCGCGGAGACCACCGTGCGCGTCGACTTACAGAAGTGAATATGTCGCGCGGGCTACGACAGACAGCCTCCCTGATGAGCCGCATTGGAGAGGGGTGAGGGGCTGCGGATCAAAATCCGCCGTGGGAAAAACCGACCAGGAGGGCCGGGGGCGTTCGATCCCATTCCTTGGGAAGACGCCATCTCTGCCCCAAAGTCAGAACTGAAATTGGCTGCAAGACGCTGTGAATCTTGCGCGGCCTGGCTGGTTGTCGGCTTCGCTTTTGTCGCAGGAATATACGAGAAAGCGCAGAAGCGCCCGGCGGGGCAATTGAGACCCGCCGGTCCGACGAGATTGTTTCTTCGGGACTATGCCGCCTTGCGCTGTTCAACCGCGAGATACTGTTGCGTCACCTTGGCCACGTTGGCATCGATCCACGCAGCCATTCGCTCTTCTTCCTTCAAGTTCGCCTCCAGCAGCGAACGGGCACTGCCCTGACCTGCGCTGTCGCATAGCGTCAGAAGCGATTTGTAGGCGGCGATCTCGAAATGCTCAAACGCATTATTGGCAAAGGTGTTTTTGAGAATTTCGTCTCCTGCCATTGCATGAGCCATTGCCATCGTGTTGGCCATTACGGATTGCGCGGCGTCCTTGAGAGTAGAATTGCTCTCTCCGCACGATTCCAGACATTGTTCGAGACGACCCAGCTGGGTGTTAGTCTCAGCCAAGTGTTCCTTCACCCGCGCCTGCACCTCCGGATAGTCGGTAAGGCGCTCCGACTGTCGTTCCATCAGTTCTCGCGCCTGTACCTCCATGGCGTGCGCGTTGCGCAGGCCGACTATGTAAACGTCTTTTGCTGTCGTGGCCATTTCCGACTCCTCTGTTGCTGACAAACGTCCAATGAATACTCACAGCCATGGTTCCTAAGCCCCGACGTTTGTGATGCACCGTCAGAGTTAGTACCAGCGGGAAGCCGCACCGACGATTATCACTACAATGACGAGGGCAAAGACCCCCAAAAGCCACGGCATGTCGCGGCGCTCGGTAGGTGTCATTTGGAGCGAATCTCCTGTTCCTTGGGCGGCATCTTGTCCTGGCCCTCGGTTTCAGCCCGCCGTGCCTGGTCTTTTCTTTGCCATTCATCAAGCGTGTGGCGAGAGACAGTCTTTTCCGACGGCTGCGGATTTTCATCGTCGTTAACGACTTTCATTTCCATCTCCTTGGGTGGCATCGCTTCAACTGGTGACGCCCTTCGGCGGTTCCTATCTGGAGCCCCCCTTACATGTCCTCACGCAATCCTTTGAAGAACGGGTGGCGCACTTTGCCCTCGGCGGACTTGGCGCGATACTCGACCTCGGCCAGAAGCTGGGGCTCAACCCAGATGCCCTTGTGCACGATCTTCTTGGCGTAGGGCTGGGTTTTGCGGATTAGCGGCGTCAAACGTTTGCGAAGTTCGGCGACGGACGCCTTATCGAAGCCGTGGTCAACCTTGCCGGCGTAAACCAGGTCTTTGCCCTTGCGCCGGCCGAGATAGATGCCGTCCCACGTGTTGCCGTCGAGGGCGAAGCCGGCGATCGTCAATGTCTCCCGCTGGGCGCAGGTCTTCTTGGTCCAGTTGTTACCGCGGCCGGACGCATAGACGCTGTCGCGCACCTTGGAGACCACGCCTTCCAGGCCGACCTTGCAGGCGCGCTTGAAGATCTCGCGGCCGTCGGTCTGGAAGCTTTCGCTGAACTGGATGTCAGTGGCGGCGATCAGCTTAATGAGGTGCGCCTTGCGCTCCATCAGCGGCAGTTTTCGCAGGTCATAACCGTTGAGATAGAGCAGGTCGAAGGCGACCAGCACGATGCGGGTAGATTTGCCCTTCAGTTCGTTCTGCAGAACGGAAAAGCCGGTGGTGCCGTCGGCGGCCGGCACCACAACCTCGCGATGATTGCGGATCCGGCGCTGATGTGTCAGGCAGGCCATCTTCCTGAACCGGTTGGTCCAGTGTTGCCGCGCCTGGTGTAGACCTTGATCGCCTCGTTGGCGAGGTGGACCTGGACGCGGTAGCCGTCGAACTTGATTTCGTGAATCCAGCGTTCGCCATTGGGCACGTTGTCGATCAAGGTCGCCAGCGCGGGCTCGATAAATCCGGGGAAGGGAGCCTTGACCCCGATCGCCGCTGGTTTCCTCCGCTGGAAAGCCACGGGTCACATCAAGCGTATCGGCAGCGGCAGCTGCACGTCGTGGTCACGTTCGAAGGGGTCGCTGAAGTCTTGCAGGAAGAATGGGATGTCGCGCCCCTGCAGATAGCAGCGCCGGCGCAGCTCATGGGCGACGTCCTCGGAAACATCCTCCGACCTCGGCATGTTGAAGGCGATAACGCGGATCGGGTTGCTGTATTGCCCCGTGAGCAGGTCCTGGATGACCGTCTCGAGGTCGGTGGTCTAATCGGTCTCGCGCCAGGCGCAGCCGATTTTGCCGAAATCATGGGACACGAGGTAGACCGTCTCGTCGTTGCCATGGGGCACGATCGATGGCGTCCAATTGGACGTATGCATCAAAGCAACTCCAGGCAACAGAACCGGGATTCAAGCGGACCCGCGCTGATTGGTTCCGGTCTAGGGGAAGGCCAACCGGTCACTAACAAAAATAGCCCGGCTCAAGGCCGGGCTATTTGACGCAACAGTATCAACTGGGATCGGCAATGCCCGAAGACTATTTTATCGGGGTAGGGCTGTCAGTTCGTTAACCGACACTGCGCGACAAAAACGGGAAAAAGTGGAAATGACCGGTGTTGTGGTTCGTCTGACAGGAACAGCTACGGACACCTCAGCCGGCCTCGGCGCGCGTCCCCCTAGAACGCTGCGGCCGCTTTTTTTGCGCCTGCGACCAGGAGGTCGGTCAGGGTCATCAAACCCATAATTGCGGCGAGGGTCACCAGGCCGCAGAGTGTTGCGACCACCGCGAGCATGTCCCCCTCCTTTAGTTCGGCGAATGCAGCTCCTCAGACGCGAGCCATTCGTTGACCGAGGGCGGGGTTTGCAGGTCTTGGGCCCGCTTCAATTCGGCGTGCCGGGAGAGGCCAAGCACGACGATAATCGCAATCGATACGGCGGCGATTGCCACCGCCATTAGCTCCAACATGATGGCCACCCGATCTTGGTTGTCTTGCTACGCGTCCCCACACGTCCTTCGTTCCTCCACTGGAACCCTATGCCCGGCCCCGTGCTTTGAACGTCAGTTCCAGGAACTAGCGGCAAATCGCGCGCGTTCTTCAACGGGGGCGAACATGCCCGTTTTTTTTATCCTGTGGGCCGTCCCGGCCGTGATGGTGCTTGGAGGCGCCAGCTAACTATTTACTTCGTGCTGTTAACTGACCAGACTTGCGGCACGATGAGACCTCAGCGCCCCTGATTGCCCGGCGTTGGGTCTTTGTCGTTTGCAGGAACAAGTGGCAATGATCGGGATTGAGGCCCTGTGTCTGACGCAGACGACAGACGCGCACAAAACGGCCTCAGCGCGCGTCCCCCGAAGGCGCTGGGGCCGTTTCTCCCGGACGTGGTCCGAAAAGGCGGAAGCGCGAACAGTCTTAAGGCACGACTTCGGGCTGCGCAAAGGACGCCGCCGGCGTTATACGATTTGCACCGATTAGTTCACTTTTGAACTAACCTAATGCGGCCGCATTATTGGCCATGACCAGCGACGATGATTTCAGGGCGAAGGCGACGGAAGCTCAGCGGGAGGCGCATCTAACGAGGTTGAGCGCGCCGCTTGGTTGCGGATGGTGCACGGGTTGGCTGGCACTCATAAAAAAGCGGCCCCGCTCTGATGAGGCCACGGAGTAGGCGTCATCGTTCAAAGGGCAGGGCCGGACACGCGTTCAGCTCTCGAAGATCCGCTCGTAGTGCGAGTCGAGTGCTGCATTGCACTCGCAGGCGCGCTCCTTGATTTTGCCGATGTCGTTGATGTGAACCCGGCCTCGCGAATAAGATATCAACCCTGCCTCTTGCAAATGCATCGCTACCGCCGTGACACTGGTTCTTCGGACGCCCATCATTTGGGCGAGAAACTCCTGCGTCAATTGCAGGTCATCGCCGACGAGTTTGTGCATCCTTGAAAGCCATTTGCAGGCGCGGGAAGAGACGTCATGAACTGCGTTGCATGCGCTGGTCTGTTGCACTTGAGCGAGAAAGAACTGTTCATAATGCATCAGCATTTGTCGGAGTTTTGGGTTTTCCTGAACGAGAGCACGAAGCCGGTCAGCATCAACAACCGAAGCGGACCCCGAAATCTGCATCACCACATGATTAAGCGAAATCTTGTGATCCATCGCGGCGCCTGCGCCATACTGGCCGTCCAGGCCGATCATACCGGTTTCGATTGCCGCGCCGTTGATTAGCTCGACGACACAGGAAATGATGCCCCCATGCGGGAAGTATACTCGCTGGACATGCGCATGGGTCTCCGCAATCACAAAGCCCTGGCGAAGCTCTGCGATGGTGAGGTGCGGCTCGAGTTGCGCGAATGTGGAACGATCGAGCCGGGATAATAGATGATTTTCAGGATGACCGCGCATGGCACTCCCTCCGTAAAAGGCGGGAGCACGAGAACTCTCAGTCACCGAAAGATACCCAGGGACGGCCCGGTGATAATGTCAGTTACCCGACATTTGAGAAACTGTCTGCCAGCTAAGGGTCATAGAGGTCAAATCGGGGCACCATTCGGAACGCGGCGGTGGCTAGGGCGGTGCTTGAACGTGGCTGTCTTTCGATCCAGTTGCCGAGCTCGACATCGTGCCCGTCAACGAGCGCCTTGGCGCGTTCCTCGGCATCCTTGCTTTTCGAACACCAAATCGACGCGATTGATGACGTGCCCGTCGAAGTCGATGATATAGGCGTAGAAGCCGTCGATGGCCGTCACCAATGCTGGAGTCAACGTGGGCTCTTCAAACCCGGCGATCGCAACCACTCATTCAGATGGCTGGCGGTCTCCAACTGCCGGATCTTGCGTATGACCTCATCCGCTGAGGACCAGGCGGCATGGAAGCGAGTTGCTGCTCGAGCCGCAGCTTTTCCGCGGCGATCTGCTCTTCGAACGAGTGAGGTTTTGAGCGCTGACGCAACATAGTGCAATTTTAAGTCCGAAGACTAATCGTCGTCAGTCAGCTAGCCGACAGAGAACCTCAGCGCTCGTTCCAAACCTTACGAGGTTTCACGCAATCTTGTGGGCTAAGCAGCTGGTAGACTGCAACGATATCGAGCTCGGGAGCGGTGAACGGCTCGCAACGCCTAAGCTCCGCCGGAACACGAAACGCGGTCTTTGAGACCAGTCGGACGCGGTCTCCCTGCAGTGAGAAACGGGCTATGGTGTGCCGAAGGCCGCCTGATGGGCCAGCTGTTGATCCGCCGCAACGCTTCGGCCCTCACGACAGCTGACGGGCATTTCCGACGGCGTCCACCTCGCGATCACTCAGCGCTTGGGCGAAATGACAACTTCGAGGCGGTTACGGGCGTTGAGCTTTTGCATCGACGGTTATCGCCTTAGAACGCTTCAGAGCAGCAACAGGTGCTTGAGCGCCCGCAATCCGATCTTCAGAAGTTTTAAAGCGGCGAAAGTTCAAGGGCGTGCGCCGGGAGAAGCGCATCAGCGTTAAGCCCAACGACGTCCGCGCTAATGAGATTTCTATCCCATAAATATGGCCGCTTCGCACACCGGTCCGTCGACAGTGCGCACTGAAATCGCCAGCTGTTGGATCGACTGGTCGGAGCGAAATCGGAACCGATCGCGGGCAAAATCCACTAAAAAAAGTGACGCTTCGCGCCGGGCCGAGGCCGTGTTGGGTAACAGTAATCCTTCTTCGTCAGGGTTCACCTTGCCATCAGTCACTACGTCAAAGAAGTAACGGATCATCGAACGCTCCTGCACGCCCTTCGCAACAGCCTCGCGTGTCACGGCTTGTCGCGGGCGTTGGCCCTGCGGCTTAGAAGCACATTTTGTCGAGCGACCCCAGCGCGGGGCTGAATCGCTGGGGCCAACTTTCGCGGCACTGCGCCGGTGGGACATCCGGCGCATTTAAATGCTAGTGTACGGTACCCGACATTACAAATTAATTCGATCCCGCTGTGCAGCGTCGTCTAGTCGATGGACACTTGTGTTTCAAAGTGAACACTTACATTGCTGTCGCGACCGCTTCGAACGTTCTAGCGCGGCTTGATTGTCACGACTAAAGTGCACCTTTGAACCAACGTGCGGCGCTGCATTGATGCCAGTTGTCGAAGACGCGCTCCGTGAAAGTTGCTGCAACAATTTTGACTGGTAGGCGCGCTCCTTGGTGTCTGTCCAAATTAGAACATTCAGGCTTCCGAATTAGGACATAGGATCGGCCGCATCGAATGGTGACCTTTTGGGGCATCGTGCCCAGCCTCGGCGGGGGACGATATGCAATGGGGCCCCGGCCAAGCCCCGGCTGGAGCCTTTTTTTGTTGGGGTCAGAGCAGCGGGTCCGGAAGCTGGCCTGAACCGAAGGGTCACTTTATGAACCAAGTGCTCCTCAGGCGAATAGCTCAACAGAGGCGGCCTTACACTCTGGCACGAGTGCAAAATCAACGGCGGCTTTGTGGAACATCAAAGAAACTCCCGGAGCCGCGCGAGTTCAGCGACATGCTCGGACGACAGGGTCTCGGTGACCAGAGGCGGCTGCGGTGCTGTCTGAACTTCATACAAATGCCGGGTCGATTCAGGCTTGGCCATGAATTCCCTGATGCATTCGTCCAGGGTACCGTCGAGTAGCAGATATGGGCCGGTGCCCTCGGCGCGCCGCTGGTTGTCAAGCGACGGCCATTTCCGAAGCACGGTCGGTGCGTTGAAATTGACGTGGGAGTCAGGTTCAGCCTCAGGCGCGTCGTGGTCTGTCATTTCCCCTTCCCCTTCCGCCCGATCTCCGGCACGACCGCAAAACCTCGCTCTATGGCGGCTTTGAAGACGTCCCTCAGCCCAGGCTCCGCCATGACCTCGTCGGCTGCGCTAAAGGGTGTGATTTCCTGCCAGCGCGATCGCGGCCTAGCTTGAGGAAGTGCGGTCTCCGACATTGCGTAGGCCAGCCGCAGTTCTCGGCCATCTGGCATTAGCTCGACGTATTTTCGAAGTCGGTTCACTTTTTCGCCTTCCAACAAGCCGGGGGTACTGGCTAATAGGTCAGCACCAGCAATCGCTGCACAATCGCGCCGAGACAAACGAGTACAACGAGCAACTTGAGAAGATTCCTAAGTTTGGCGTCGGGCGCGAACTTTTCAATCGCCCAAAAGCAGATCGCGCCGACGACCACGATAATCAGAATCCCGATCAAAAGTGAAATCATTATGCCCTCTTTGTGCTGTTGGTTTTCATTTGGCCTTCATCTTCAGCCCCAACTCCACAAGCCGGCGGATGGCCTCAGGGCGACCGGGGAGATCGTCCTGATTGCGGCGCCAATCGTCTAGCTGCTTTGCCATATCGGGCTGAACGCGAACGAGCACCGGGTCACCGGTAACAGCCGCTCGCTTCTTCGGCGATTTCGTGATTTCACGAGTTGATTTGGTCATGAATCCATGATATCACCAAAATAAGCCGACGGGTACTGGCCGATTTGGGCCTACTCGCAAAATCCAAATAGGCCACCGTGATTGGCGTGTTTGGTGAATTGGTTTATCCGGACGTCGATCTTGCAAACATCGACGTCCCCAAAATGGCGCACGTCCGCCGACAGGCGCCGGAGCCATTACTTTGGAACTTCCCAACTCTCCAAGAGTCGATTCAGCGCTCCCGGCCCTATCCCCAATGCCCCAACCGGGAGAAAACCCACCCATTGGGTTGGCGGCTCTAGCGTGCCTGCTAGGGCCGTTTCTGATTGCATAAACCGCAAACAAAAAGCCCGCCGGTTAGGGCGGGCTTTACTTCTTAAGCGGCTTTGAGCCGGTAATTCGTCGGATCGTGGCCATCGATTACCAGTGGCTCAGGTTCGGTGCCTTGCACGCACCACGCTGAGATTTCCGTTACTTTGGTATCGGTGGGCAGCCCCAATTCTTGAGGTGGCACACACTCGGATCAGCGCCTCAGCGTAGCTGTCAATGCTGGCCATAGCTGCTTGCGCCAGTGAGGTACTCCGAACTAGTTCGGAAAGATCGGCCGAGGTAACTTGGCTGACGCCGTCGGCAGCCGCCGTTGCTGGCGGTCGGAATGGGCGGCCCCGGTGCAACCCCCAGTCACGCGCTGGGGCCGCTCGGTACCGTGTGAATCTTGCAACGTGACGATAATTTAATTCAGACAGGTCAAATCTTTTTGGCGTCAGCTCGCGTATTTAGAGCGTCGGCAAAGGTGCGCAGGCAATGCAGCATCGACGCCGGCCGGCGGTCTTTGCGAGGGCGGCCTTCCTCTGGCGCCAAGAATGCCGTCAGGGTTGCCGCCACCAGCAGAATGGCCCCGGAGATGACGGTCCACTTGTCCAGCCGGGCCGAGCGTCCTTCTCGATCGGCTCCCGCGGAGTCTCTTGCATTGTTGGCTACCATTGCCATGGATTCGGCTCGCCGAAAACAGCCCGCCAGCGCGGACTGACTTGAAGCCCGCCCACGCCGGGAACGACCGTCTCGGCGGAACGTTCCAACGCGCCCGATGCTGCGGCACCTGGTGAAAGGGTGCCGAAGCGCGAGACGGTTATTCGAGTTCGATTTGCGTCTGAACGGACCGGACGATCCTATCGAATGCGGCCTTGGCGGACTGATCGTCGGTGGTCCATTCCATTGTCCAATTCGGCCGCCCGTTCAGTGGCCTGAATGTAGCGAGGTCGTAGGCACCGCCTTCGCGCGACAGCGACGCGGCGAGCGTGGGGTGGTCGTGGACCAACGACCACACCCTCGCTTCGATATCGCGCCGGCCAGCCTTGACGGGGTGCAGTTCGTATTTCTGCTGAAGATCGCTGGCGATCTGGTCGAGGCGCTTGTAGCAAGCCACGGACACCTTGTTCTCCTTGCCAGCGATCCCGAAACCCCAGTTGGCGTCCCGGCGTGGCGCGGGACCAAATATGAAAAGGTCTTCCAGATCGCCGCAGTCCTCGTGCTGGCGGGCGGCGGCCAACATCATCTGGCGCAGTTCCTTTTCGCTTCTTCGTTCCTTGCCCACCTGCCTCTCCCATTCAAGTGCTCCTAAGCGCCGGTCTCGTTTCCGGGCGCGTCGGAGTCCGCGCTCTCAACGGAAAAATGTGGGCGTTTACGGACGGGTGGCAAGCGGACAATGGGTCGCGCCGTGACCAGACATTGGACGACAAACTCTAGCCGCCGACTACCGTTTTCAGTTCCCCCTGCGCGCCACCTCGGGAACGGGCGTCCACGCCGTGTCGATTGGTGCCGCCGAACGTGCGGCGCGTGCCAAAATTTGGCGGTCCGGCGCCGCGTTCCTGCGTAGTATCTTCTGGTAGGCCCGGACATAATCAGTCGCCATGCGGGCCGCGGAGAAGCGCTCCTCGAATCTGGAACGGATGGTCCTGCGGTCGAGCGCCAGCAAATTGGGAATGGCCTGCACGGCCTGGTCGACGTCGGACACGATGTGTCCCGTCACCCCATCCTTGACGATCTCGGGGACGGAGCCGCAGCGAAACGCGAGCACCGGCGTGCCGCATGCCATCGCTTCGATCATGACCAGCCCGAACGGCTCGGGCCAGTCGATGGGAAACAGCAAACCGGCCGCCTGGCCGAGAAACTCGCTCTTGGCATTCTCGTTGATCTCGCCGACGAACTCGATTCCCGGTCCCTCTAGCAGCGGCGCAATGACGTCGCGGAAGTAGACGTCGTCCGCCTTGTCGACCTTTGCCGCAATCTTGAGGGGAAGACCGGCTTGCCGCGCAATGGCGATCGCGCGGTCGGGCCGTTTCTCAGGGGAGATGCGCCCCAGAAAAGCAAGGTAACCGCCTCGTGAGTCGTAAGTCGGGGTGAGAATATCCGTCGGCAGTCCATGATGGACGGTTGTGACGAAGTTCGCGCCCGGCAACGGCGCCCGCTGCGCGTTCGAAATCGAAACCAACGGCATGTCGGCAAACCGGCTGTAGAACGGCATGTGGTCGGCGAGGTCCTGCCTGCCATGAAGCGTGGTCAAGGTCCTACCGCGCTCAGACCGGAAATGCGGGAAATGCAGGTAGTCGATGTGGAAGTGCAGAACGTCGAACTCGCCGGCGCGCTCGGCGACCTTGTCGAGCATGACCATGTAGTGGGGCAGGGGGTCGCGTACCTTTGGATCGAGGCGCAATGCACACGGGATGCAGGGCACCAGCTCGGCGGAGGTGATGGAATCTCCGCTCGCGAACAGGGTCACCTGGTGTCCTTGCCGGACAAGTTCCTCGGTCAGATATGAAACGACCCGCTCCGTTCCGCCGTAGAGCCGAGGCGGAACGCTCTCGAATAGCGGAGCGATCTGCGCGATTCTCATCTCGTCTCTCCGTCATTGCGGTTCACCATTCGGCAGGAGCGTCCTATCGAGCCGGGCGCTCAGTGCGCTTCTGATCTTTTGCAGCGCACGAACTTCGATCTGGCGGATCCGTTCGCGCGACACGCCGAAGGTCGGGCGGAGTTCATCCAATGTCTTTGGGCGTTCCGCCAAAAAGCGTCCTTCGATGATGTAACGCTCGCGGGAAGACAGGGCGGCCAGTGCCTCTTCTAGTGCGGACTGGACCTGTTCGCGATCGTTCCTTTCGGATAACAGGGTTTCGGGGTCTGGCGACGGATCAACAAGGCAGTCTTGCATTTGCTCGGCGCCATCCTGCTGGGTCAGCGGCAAGTTGAGCGAAATGTCGCCTCGGATCCTGCCATTCATCTCGACGACCTCGCGGGGAAGGACCTGCAGCTGTTCGGCGATGTAACCAACTTGGTCCGGCGACAGGTCGGCTTCCTCGCCTGCCGAAATCTGGCTCTTGAGTTTCCGGAGCTTGAAAAACAACTTCTTCTGGGCCGCCGTGGTGCCGATTTTCACTAAGGACCAGGATTTCAGAACGTACTCATGAAGGGTCGCCTTGATCCACCACATCGCATAGGTGGCAAGCCGAACGCCTTTTTCGGGTTTGAACCGCTTGACCGCCAGCATCAGGCCGACATTTGCCTCCGAGATAAGGTCGGCGACGGGAAGGCCATAGCCGCGATATCGAAGGGCGAGCTTCGCGGCCAGCCGAAGGTGACTGGTCACCAGGCGATAGGCTGCTTCGCGATCGCCGTCCTCTCGCCAACGGCGCGCGTACATCGCCTCGTCGGCCGGATCCAGCAGCGGAAACTTGCGAATGGCGGCGAGGTAGCGGGGGAGTCCGCCTTCCGAGTGAAGCGGAGGCAGATTTGATACGATTGAGAGGGTGCTCATTTCCAATTCCTCCTCAGAGCAAAGTGGGGTTCGAGCTGCCGGGCATGCACTTGGGCCCAGAAAGGGCGCCCAAGCGTCTCATGCCGCCGGCGTCCAAAAAATGTCGTGGCGCCCGAAAAGTTCCTTCAAGATTTGAATGACGTGGCGACTTGCGGCGGGACCGGTTGTGTGGCGTGCGCTGGGCTGGCGCGGCATGGCATGGCGTGGCTGGTCGCAAGCTACCGCATCCCGTGCGAAGGAGGACGGGCTGTGGGAGGCCTCCGACCGCGGAATAAGGAAAGCGGCAGCGGGGGTCCGAACGCCCGGGGGATCCCGCGCTTGATCGAGTTATGGGTTTCCGAAATGTCGGTCACTCCACTGTGGGGACGGTTCAGGCCGCAATCCTGATCGCTTTGCCGGTGTCGAAAATTGCAATACGCGCGCCGACTGGGATCTTGAAACCAAGCCGAATGCCTCTAGTTCTCTTGGTGTCGCACTGGTTCGGGAAGTGCCGGAGGCGATGAAGCCGCGTCGTATTGCGATCGAAGTCGCCGGCACGAAACCAGCAAATCGAGCAGAAGCAGGCGGCCTAACGGGTTTCCGTTCAAGGCGGTCGGCCACCTGTGCGCGGGCGTGCCCCGCGCGGGTAATAAATCTGAACGGAGGACAATATGGCACTACGCGATCTCATACCGTGGAACAATGGGTCTCGTGATCTCAGTCTGCATCGCAACGAGCCCAATCCGTTCCTCGCACTTCACCGTGAGATGAATCGGCTTTTCGACGATGCGTTCCGCTCGTTCGACATCGCTCCGTTCAGTTCGCAGGCGATGGGTTGGCCAAGCGTCGAACTCAACGAGACCGAAAAGGAAGTCAAGGTCGTCGCCGAACTTCCCGGTCTCCAGGAGAAGGACGTCAATGTCGAACTGAGGGACGGTCTATTGACCATCAGCGGTGAGAAGAAGAGCGAGACCGAGGACAAGGAGCGTCGCTTCAGCGAGCGCTACTACGGGCGCTTTGAGCGCTCCATCCCGATCGATGACGTCGATCCGGACAAGGTCGCAGCGTCGTTCAAGGATGGCGTTCTCACCGTAACGTTGGCGAAGTTGCCGAGCGAACAGCAGAAGGTGAAACGGATTGCCATCAACGGCAAGTAACCGCGGAGCCGGCGGGTGCTCGCGCGCTCGTCCGCACCGGCGGTTTGTCTTCGACCAACCCAGCCGGACCGATCACGGGTTTCGGCTGATCTCGGATTGAGAGTGAAAGGAGCTATGTAAGGAGTTGAGCCATGAACACCGTCTGGAAAAAAGATATGATCGCTGATGTGGCAAATCTTGTGATCGGCCTGGGCCTGTTCTTTTCCCCTTGGGCCGTGGGGTTCTCCGCTGAAAGCCCGATGAACTGGAACGCCTGGCTAAGTGGCATCGTGATCGCCGCGCTTGCTGTAGCAGCCCTGGCAGTGTTTGCGGAGTGGCCGGAGTGGTTAACTCTCGCCGCCGGTGTTTGGGTCGCGGTGTCACCGTGGGTGATGCATTTCTCGCCTAACGCAAACGTCACGCCGCTCCACGTCACCGCCGGAATCCTGGTGGCGGCTGTTGCGGCTTTGCGGCTCTGGTATATGCACCAGAGCGACCCCCGCGTGACGGCTTGATGCTGGCAAGGGAGGCTCTGCCGGCCTCCCTTGTCCTTTGCCGCTGGAAAGCTGCGATCTCTTTCTCCTCGCAAAGATCGCGCGAGACGCCCGTCATGCTCTCGGATTTTACGATCACCGCCTTTGCAACTTTATTCGTAGCGATCGGACCGATCGATACGGCGATCGTGTTTGGTGGCCTGACGGCAGGTGTTCACCGGCCTGAACGGTTTCGGTTAGCATGGCAGGCCGTGCTGATCGCCGGAATAGTCCTGTTGGGTTTTGCGCTCTTCGGCAACCGGCTGTTGGAAGCACTGCGGGTTTCCCTGGATGCCTTTCGAGTTGCAGGTGGCATCTTGCTGTTGTTGCAGGCCATCCAGATGATCTTCGCCCATCCTTCGGGCCTGTCCTCGCTCACTGCACTTGAACGGCGCGAGGCATTGGAGCCAGGCGACATCGCGATTTTCCCCCTGGCGTTCCCGGTCATCGCCGGACCGGCCGGCCTCACGGCGGTCGTGCTACTTATGGGGCAAGCCGCCGGTGATCCGGTCGGCTCAGTGATAGTATTGGCGGCTATGCTGCTTTGCCTTTTGCTAACGTACTTTGGGATGATCTTCACCGACGTCTTGCACCGGGTACTGAAGGCTACCGGCTCCAATGTGTTGGCGAGACTTGCCGGCGTTATTCTGGCTACCCTTGCGGTTCAATTCATATTCGATGGTATCCGAGGCGCTCGGCTTGTATAGGTGCTTGGAAAAACCAAGGCTTGGTCCGTTGCTCGGTGTGGTGCCGGCGGATCAGCGACCAAGCGAGAATAGTTATTGTCGATAGCTTTATCGCAGGAGACTGGCCGCCGGCCGTCTTTATACGGCGCCTGAATTGTGAGGCGCGTCGCCACGGAGCTGGCGGCCCCACCGTATGGATGAATGCGCTCTGCTCATTTATCGCTCTGGTCCAACAAAAATGAGACGGTGCATTCTATTCCATCGGAACCGAACGTTCGCTCGAATTGCCCGTGCAACATATGCGGTATCGATTTCTCAAGAAACTCCGAACCGAAGCCCCGCCGGGCCGGCTGGTGTGCGATTGGGCTCGCGCGCTCGCGCCAACGGAGTTGGAACTCATTTTCATGGCCGCGATCATGAGCGTCCCACGATATCTCAATATGACCGTTCTCCGTGGACAGCGCGCCGTGCTTAACGGCGTTTGTGGCAAGCTCGTGTATTGCCATCGACAACACCTCGGCCTGTTTTGCAGGAATCGAAATTGCCGGGCCGCATTGACTAAGGTTCTCGCCTTCGATAGCGCCGTGCACCGAGAGCTCCTGCGAGAGAAGCTCGCGGATATCGATCGTGCTCGTATTGGTCCGGCTTAATAAAGCATGAGTGCGCGCAATCGTAGCCAATCTGTCCTCAAAAGCTTTTGCAAACTCGTCAAGGTTCTGGCTCTTGGCGCGCGTCCTCCGGGCGATGGCTTGGATGGTCGCCAGCATGTTGTTGATGCGATGCTGAAGCTCGTGACCGAGCATTTCCTGCCTGAGTGCTCGCTCCGCCAATTCTCGCTGGATCCTCACTCGGTCGATAGCGGAAGCCAATAGATTGGCGTAGTTCTGAAGAAAATCGATATCGTCTTGCTCGAATTTCCGGAGCTGCCGCGAGTCAACCTCAAGCACACCAAATGGGCCGCCCTCACCACGAATAACAACATTGACGGTGCTCCTGACGCGATGCTCGATCAGGAGCTCGGGAATTTCGAACCGATCCTCCCGTTCGGTATCTTCTGTGATCACCGGCTGGTTCGTGTGCAGGGCATATCCGGCCGGCGAGCCCTCATGCGCGGGTATTTCGGCGTGCCCTACCACGCCGGGGTTCCAGTTGACCCCGGCGCGTACCAGCAAATTCTCGCCGCCTGGGACGAGCTCCAGCACTTTCACTAGCTCAACATCGATGGCATCAGAGACCAGCCTGGTTGCCTCTTGTAAAAGGCCGTCTATGTCATCGCTGCGCAAAGCTTGCTTGCCGAACTCGGACAATGTGGAGACTTGTCTCCGAAGCTTATGCGCTTCCGAATGGGGCACTTTTCGCAGCTCCCGTAAATCGGATAAAGTCTTATGGCCCGCTGCAGGTTCCAACGGCGAATCTCCTGACCGTTAGCCACGGGAATGAACCGCTTGCGCGGGATGAGAGGGGAGCGTTGCCGTGCCAACCAGCGGCACCTTGTCGCGCGGACCCTTGCCGACAGAGGCAGCGGAGGGACGTCGAGGCGCCGCGCGGATATCAATGGATTGGCCCGCTGCCAAAGTCACTTCTGGCGCCTGCCTCAAGGCGTTTTGCGCATACACTTAAATTAGAAAGAGCGAGCGTCGTTTCAATCCTCAGATGCAACCGCGCGCCGGCTCTGGGGATCGCTGAAGCCGAAAATCCTACTCCAGCTATCGCCACAGTTCCTAAGGCAGGGCTCCCCGGTGGACTCCCGCAGAGGTGCGTCCGCGCAAATTGTGCAGATCTGATGTAGTATGCAATCTCTTGCTCGTGTCGCATCCACGAACGAGGCCCTTTTGGGTAGCCGCCGTGCGCATCAGTAGACCGATCGCGTACATTGTTCTTTACGTCACGCTCTACGCTGCGTTTGGCGTGGCGTCGCCCTTTTGGCCAAAATTTTTCGAAACGCGAGCTCTAACTCCTCAGCAAATCGGTCTGATACTAGGGGCTGCAATCTTAGTGCGCCTTGCCGCTGGCCCGTTGGTAGGAATTCTGGCCGATCTTTTGGGATCATTACGCCTTCTGCTTGCAACCTGCGCTGCGCTGGCAGCTGCTACAGCCGCCGCATTCTTGTTGGCAAATACCTTTTGGTTACTGTTCCTTATTGCTCTAGTTCAAGCTGCAGCACTTACCCCCACGACGTCGATTGCCGACGCGTTATCAGTTAACGCCGCAAAGCCTGAGATCGCAGGAAAGCCCTTTGAATATGGCTGGATACGTGGCTCTGGGTCGGCGGCATTCGTATTGGGAACGCTGGTCATCGGACAGTTAGTAAGCCACCACGATCTTACCCCGATCATCTGGATGAATGTGGCCCTTCTGGCGGCGGCAGCCGGGGCAACAGCACTGCTGCCCCGCGTTACTATTCAGCCGGCACCTCATGACGGACCACCCGTCCTCGCCGATCTGCGTGGGCTTCTTAAGATCCCGAGGTTTCGGTTCCTGGTTTTAGTTTCAGCTCTGGTCTACGGGAGCCACGCAATGCACGACGCATTTGCTGTGATCAGGTGGAGTGCTGCTGGCATCGATACCTCGATCATAAGCGTCCTGTGGTCGGACGCGGTAGCGGCAGAAGTCATCGTGTTTTTTCTAGTTGGTCCGGCCTTGCTCGATCGGTTCGGCGCGCGTGGAGCGGCTGCTCTGGCCGCCGCGGCTGGAATCATACGGTGGTCCATCGAGGGCGTGAGCACCTCCGTTCTAGTGCTCTCAATTCTACAGCCGCTACACGGATTGACCTTCGCCCTGCTTCATCTTGCATGCATGCGTATGATGGCCTCACTAGTTCCAAGCGGGACGGCCGGAACGGCCCAAGCCCTTTATGCCTTTGGCTCAGCTTTGGCGACTGCCGGACTGACTTTGTTGTCAGGGATTCTCTATGCCAGGTTTGGCGCCACGGCCTTCTTTCCGATGGCCCTTCTTTGCGGCGTCGCTCTCCCGTGCGCGTGGTTTGGCTTCTCTGATATCCGGGACCGGTCAACCGACGCGGCTTGATCCGGGGGGAGGCGGCCAAATGGGCAGTTCGCAGGTGACCAGGGCACGCTGAGCTGGCGGTCGAATGTCACGTGTTGGGCGCAGAGGAAAGGTGTTCGTTAAAAAATTCTCCAGCTCTTACCTTTCGTTTAGCGTCAGAAAGGCGGTCCAAGCGGCCGTCGCCAAAATTTGAGATGGTTTTCGGCGGCAAGCCCTTTCCACCTCGGCCATCATCGTATCCGTATCTGCGGTAGATTGTTTCTGGTCGCTCGCCGCCGCCACATAGTTCAACCCGCTCGAAAATCCCTCAATCCACAGAGTGATTTCTCGTTTACGGTCCTGAGCTGACTGAAGGATATCGCAGCGCTCGGCGCCCAAGCCGAAAATATTGATGCGAACTCGAGTGCCTTCCGCGTTCGAGCGCAAAGATAATCCAATCGTCAGAGCGATGATCGCGGCCAGTAAGGTCCGCTGAAACGTGGTGCACATCGATCCTTTCCAAATATGCACGCTCGACCCTTATCGCGGTTATCACTGGGGCCAGTTCCGACCAACGCGCCCGGACCGCCTTTGGCAAATGAAGAAAGAGCAAATCGCGATCTGGTTTCAACAGGAAGCCGAGAATTTGTCTGCCGACCTCGTGGCTGACTGCGCGGAGCCGCCAAATGACGGGTTGATTTCTCGTTAGAGAAACTCCCGCGAGATTGCGGCGCGGCCACCTCCTAGACAGCCCGTAGCCCCTCCTTGGGCGTTTCCCGCACCAGCGCATCGAGGTCGCTCTGCTCGAACGTTTCCTTTTCCAATAGGGTCCGGGCCGCCCGGTCCAATATCGCGCGGCGCGCCTTCAAGAGGCTCTGCGCACGCTGAAATACCCGATCAATGATGGCGCGGACCTCATGATCTACCGCAGCGGCGGTCTCTTCGGCGTATTCGCGTTCGCGCGCAGGATATGGCCGGTCAGGGCCGGCGAGGAAATTGCCTGGCTCCCGGTCGTAGGCGATGCTGCCGAGCTTTTCCGACATGCCGTAGCGGGTGACCATACTGCGGGCTATGTCGGTGACGCGGCGAAGGTCGTCGGCCGCCCCTGTCGATAGATGCTCGAAGACGATCAGTTCCGCTGCGCGGCCACCCAACAGGACCGCCATCTTGTTCTCCAACTCTTCCTTGGTCATCAGGAAGCGATCCTCGATCGGGCGCTGGATGGTATAGCCGAGCGCTCCGACCCCCCTTGGAATAATCGATACCTTGTGCACGGGGTCGACGCCTGGCAATGAAAGCGCGATCAGGGCGTGGCCCATTTCGTGATAGGCCACGATTTCGCGTTCCTTGGGATTGAGCAACCGGTTGCGCTTTTCCAGCCCAGCGACCATGCGCTCGACTGCGTTGTTGAAATCGGTCATCGCGACCGCATCGGCCCCGCGGCGGGTTGCCAGTAGCGCGGCTTCATTGACGAGATTGGCGAGGTCGGCGCCAGTGAAGCCGGGCGTCATCGCCGCTACGGCTTCGGCGTCGAAGCCGGGCGCGAGCTGCACCTTTTTCATGTGCACCTTGAGAATTTCGGTGCGGCCCTTCCGGTCCGGACGGTCCACCAGCACCTGGCGGTCGAAGCGGCCTGCGCGCAGCAGTGCCGGATCGAGGATCTCGGGGCGGTTGGTGGCGGCGAGTATGACGAGGCCTGAGCGTGAGTCGAAGCCGTCGAGTTCGACCAGGAGCTGGTTCAGGGTCTGCTCCTTTTCGTCATGGCCGCCGGCGAACGCCCCGATGCCGCGGGCGCGGCCGAGGGCATCCAGCTCATCGATGAAGATGATGGCGGGAGCCTTCTGGTGCGCCTGCTGAAAGAGATCGCGGACTCGGGCCGCTCCGACGCCGATGAACATCTCGACGAATTCCGAGCCGGAGATCGAGAAGAACGGGACCTTCGCCTCCCCGGCGATAGCCTTCGCCAACAGCGTCTTGCCGGTGCCGGGCGGTCCGACCAGCAGCACACCCTTGGGCATCCGGCCACCGAGCCGGCCATACCCTGCCGGATTCTTGAGAAAATCGACGATTTCGCGCAGTTCGTCCTTGGCCTCGTCAACGCCGGCAACATCAGCGAACGTTACGCCGGTATTGGATTCGACATAGATCTTCGCCTTGCTCTTGCCAATGGCCATCAGCCCGCCGCCAAAGCCTCCGCCCTCCGCGGCGCGCTTGCCGATATACCACCACAGGCCGAAGAACAGCAGCACCGGCATGACCCATGACAACAGGTCGCGCATAAAGGTGCTCTCGATCTGACCGGTGAAGATGACGCCGGCTTTCTCGAGCTCCTCTGCGATCCCATGGTCCACGCGCGTAGTAGCGAACTGCTTTTGTCCGCTGGGCAAAGGCTCTTTCAGCGTGCCCTGCAATATGCGATCGGATATCCCGACCGTCGCAACCTTTCCCTGCTTCAGCAATTGCTGATATTCGCTGTAAGGGATGATGGCGACCTGGCTGGCTGCCGAAACGATGTACTGTATGAGAAGGATCGCAGCGACCGCCGCGATCGCGTAGCCGACATTGAAACGGGTATTATTCTTCATGCTGCGAACCGCTGTTGATGCGATCGAACTCCGCACGGGCTGCATGGATCATAATTCTCATGTTCACATCTCGTTTGAAAATCTCAGCGTGCCGGCAGCGCAACGGTCGGCCCGATCCGTTCGTTAGGATCCAGCCATCCGCGCGACAGCATATGAACTAGGAGCATGCGAATAGGTTTCAAACACCCTGAGCGATGAGGGCGCGCAACTAGCAGGTCCCCGCTTTTCCTGCCCGGTGCTTCCGGGTCGGCGCGCCCAGTCCGCTGCGATGCGGGCAGGGTGGTAGCCGTCGGGCTTGGGTCGGGCGCCAATACTCTTCACGCGTTGCACTAAGGTTGCTCACCGCCGTGCGGCTTGCTCGACGAACTGATGCAGCGAATAGGGCAGTTCGCCGCCGCGATCGGCGCAGCGCTGGCTCAGTTTATTCGCTATTTCCTCGGAAACGTCACGTACCCAGCCCTCCGCGAGATTAAAGCGAATGATGCGGACCGGATTGCTGTATTGGCCTTCCAACAAATCCTCGATGACAGCTTCAAGGCTAGTGTCTTCGAGGTTTGTCTCTCGCCAAGCACACCCCATTGGGCCGAAGTCGTCGAGCACGAGATAGACGTCCTGGTCTATGACGGGGACAATCGAGGGTGACTCACGCATTACCCACTCCACGCAACTAAAAGCGATTCAAAAGACGGGGGCTAGAATGGTTCCTTCAAAGCAAAAGGGGCCTTTGTTATCGGTGGCCAGTGCAGGGGTCCGGGAATGAGTCCCCGGCGGAGGACGCGGGGTTAAGAAATGGCCGTAAGAAGTCCTGGACAGGCTGCCGACGAGGTGAGTGCCGGTCTGCGTGACGTTGAGGTCCTGTGCGACAGAGATAAAAGCCCCTGCCGTGGGTTGACCCGAGAGGGCGATGAGCGACGCGTCTGTTCGAGATGCGACAAAAAGTTCGCGCAGCCTGTCTTGACGAAAACAACGTTCGCCCTAAGTCGTTTCTCGTCCGGCGACTTCAAGTCGGGGCCGCCAATGACATCGCGGATTCGAATTGCCGGGTGCAACGCATTTCGCCCGATGCTCTGCATACGGAGCGTGCATGAAGCGTAGCTAACGCGGTCTGCGGAAGAAAGGAGAGAGCCGCGCGGTGCCCGATAAGATGCGGATCGGTTTGCACCCCGAAGGACAAAATGAGGATACCATGAGATCGTTCACGCGCGGCGCGCGCTTTCTTCTGTTCGTCGTACTGGCGACTTTGATCGGTCCGGCTGCCTCTCTGGCCGCGGAAACTTCCCCACCCCTTACCGGCCTTTGGATCACGACCCCGCATCCCGAATTCTCGCTGAAGCCGGGCGAGGCCGGATCAATCCAGATCTCCGTCCGAAACGCGCACCAGCCCCCGCAACGGTTCGGGCTAGGCCTCGAGGGCGTCCCGGAGGGCTGGGAAGCGGCATTCAAGGGCGGTGGGAGACAAGTCTCGGCGGTGATGGTGGGCCCCGACGAGACCGAGCGTCTTACGCTCGAACTGAAGCCACCCGTCGGCATCTCCGGCGGCACTTTCGCGCTCAAGGTCAACGCCAGGCAGGACGGACAGACGATCTCATTGCCTCTGAGCGTCAGGCTTTCGGAAGCGGCTTCCGGCAAGCTCACGCTGGAACCTGAGCTGCCGGCCCTGCGCGGGACGCCTCGTTCGACCTTCAGCTTCCGGATCAAGGCCACTAACGGCGGCTCCGATCAGTCGCTGTTTAACCTGTCGGCGCGAACGCCCGAGGGCTTTCAGGCAAAATTCAAGCGAGGTTACGGCGCGGAGGAAATTACCGGGCTGCCGATTAGCCCCGGCAGTTCCGAAAACATTACGCTCGACGTCGTGCCTTCACGCGCCGCGGCTGCCGGCCGTTATCCGATCGCGATACGTCTGTCGGGCGGTGACAAATCCGCCGAGACCACATTGAGCCTGGAAGTCACCGGTGAACCGCAATTGCGAATGGTCGGTCCGCAGGAGCGCCTCTCCGGCGATGCCGTCGCGGGACAGGAATCGAGCTTCCCCTTCACGCTTGTCAATGGAGGGTCGGCGCCTGCGACCGATATCGAGATGTCCGCTTCGCCGCCGTCAGGCTGGAGCGTCACCTTCGAGCCGAAGCAGATCGCGAGCATCGCGCCGAACCAGACGCGAGAAGTGAATGTAAAAATCAAGCCTTCCGAGCGGGCGGTTGCCGGGGACTATATGGTCACGCTGCGCAGCGGCGGCGGCGGGCTGTCCGAATCGGTGCAATTTCGAACGACAGTGCGAACCTCAACCATTTGGGGCGTTGCCGGGCTCGGTGTCATTGCCGCTGCCGTGCTGGTCCTCGGCGGCGCCGTGATGCGGTATGGACGGCGATGAGCGAGGAATTCGTTATCGAGGCGAAAGGTCTTGCCAAGCAATATGGTCCGCATGTCGCCGTGGACGGCATCGACCTGCAAGTCCGCGCCGGTGAGGTGATCGGTCTACTTGGCCCGAACGGCGCCGGCAAGACGACGACGATTCTGATGTTGCTGGGACTGACCGAATCCACGCGGGGGAGCGTCCAGATCCTCGGCAAGGACCCGTTGCGGCGGCCCCTCGAGGTGAAGCGCGAGGTCGGATATCTGCCGGATTCCGTCGGCTTCTATGAGACTATGACGGGCCGCGAGAACCTTACGTATATGGCTCGGCTTGCCGCTATCCCGCGCGGGGTCGTGGGCGAGCGCATCAACAGCGTTCTCGCCGCCGTTCACCTGCTCGAGGTTGCCGACCGTCCGGTCGCCACATACTCGCGCGGCATGCGGCAGAGGCTCGGCATTTCCGAACTGCTGATGCGTCAATGCCGGATCGCCATCCTGGACGAGCCGACCTCTGGGCTGGATCCGCAATCGACCCGGGAACTGCTCGACCTGATCCAGAAGCTCAGCCGCGGCGGGATGACGATTCTGCTGTCATCGCATATGCTCGATGTTGTTCAGACCGTCTGCCACCGGATCGCGCTTTTCAACAAGGGCAGGATTGGCTTCTTCGGAACGATCGAGCAACTGGCCGCCAAGATCGGCGGTGGCACATATGTCATCGATGTCGAGGCGGAGGGAATCGATCTTTCCGCGCTCGCTACCACCGTCGAAGGTGTCAAGAACGTCATGGCGGTGAACGGGCATTGGCAATGCGAGGCCGTGCGCGATGTTCGGCCGCAGCTCGCGCAGCGGATCGTCGCCGCAGGCGGTGCGCTCCGCAACCTCGACCTGCGTCGGGCTAGGCTCGATGAAGCCTATGGCCGGTATTTCCGGGAGGTTCACCAATGATCGTGCGTGAGGGCTCTCCGTTCCGCGGCGTCGGCGTCATTGCGCTCAAGGAGGCGGCCGATCACTTGACCAGCGCGCGCTTGCACCTGATCATGGGCCTCGTCCTGTTGACAGCGATCGGGGCGGTCTATGGCGCGATCGGCCGCATCAAGGATACCACGGCCGAGGACGCGTATCTGTTCCTGAAGCTTTTCACGGTGGCGCGCGAGCCCTTGCCTTCATTTGCCGCGTTTCTCGGCTTCCTGCTACCGCTGGTAGCCATCGCGCTTGGCTTCGATGCGATCAACGGCGAATACAACCGCCGCACCATGAGCCGGCTGCTGGCACAGCCGATCTATCGCGACGCAGTACTATTCGGAAAGTTTATCGGAGCACTTCTTGTCATCGCCATCGCGCTGCTTACGCTGTGGCTGCTAATGACCGGGCTCGGTATTCTGTTTCTCGGACTGCCACCAACGGCAGCCGACGTCGTTCGCAGTCTGGCCTACCTCGCAGCGACCCTTGCCTGCGCGGGCGTTTGGCTTGCGCTCGCCATCGCATTTTCGGCTGTCATTCGATCACCGGCAACGTCGGCGCTCGCCGCGTTATCAGTGTGGCTGATTCTCACGGTCTTTTGGGGAATGATCGCACCCTTGCTTGCCGGCGTCATCGCGCCAATGGATCCGCTCGATCCTTCTACAGTGCTTGCGCAATTTGAAGCTCAGCAATCAATCGCGCGGCTTTCGCCGCAAACACTCTATGCTGAAATCACCGCCATATTGCTTGACCCCGCAGCGCGTTCAGTTGGACCATTTTTCATGTCGCAGCTTCAGGGCGCATTGTACGGAGCGCCTTTGCCGACGATGGAAAGCGCGCTGATCATCTGGCCGCAGCTTTCGGCTCTGGTCGCCGCGATGATCCTGTTGTTCACGCTCGCCTATGTCGCCTTTCAACGGCAGGAGGTGCGCGCCTGAGTGTCATGTCGAACGCTGTTGCCGTTTGGCGGAGCCGGCTTTCAGCGTTGTAAGGGCGTTTTCAGCCCTGGCTGCAGGTCCGACAAGCCACGTGGAATCATCCCTGGGGGTTCTAGAAAGGATACACGCGATAGCTCCTTCGTTCAGGAGATTGCGAAAAAGAGCGACTGGCCATCGCGATTAATGCGCACCAAAAGGGGTCTGTTCTCCTTGCGCGCCTTTGCCCATTCTTCGGCCAGGTCCGGGGGCTGAGCGACGGAGCGATTATTGGCCGTCACGATCACGTCACCGGGTCGGATCCCGCTCTCGGCCGCTGGTGTGCCGGGTTCGACATCGCCGACCACCAACCCCGAATCGACGCCAAGGCGCCGCCGCGCGGCATCCGACATCGGTCCGAGACTTAATCCAAGCCGTTTGCCGTCCTTGTCAGAGTTTTCCCAGGCGCCCGTCCGAGCCGAGAGATCCTGTTGGCGCTGCCCAATAGCGAGCGTGATCTCCTGCGTCTTACCGTTTCGGACCACCGTAAGCGGGGTCTGCGTCCCGGGCTTCATTTCTCCGACGGCCCGAGAAAGAGCGCGCGGTCCCTCAATGGTCTGATTTCCAATGTGAGTGATCACGTCGCCGATCTTGATCCCGGCGTCGTCCGCGGGGCTGCCTGCCTCCACCGCGGCAACAAGTGCCCCCTTGGTATCGGGCCGGCCCAGCGCTTGGGCGATCCCGGTCGTCAATTCCTGCAGGCGAATGCCGACGTAGCCCCGCTCGACCTTACCCGTCCGGATGAGCTGATCCGCGACCGCCTGCGCGGTCCGCGACGGCACCGCAAATCCGATGCCTACGTTGACACCAACCGGCGAAAAGATCGCCGTATTGACGCCGATCACCTCGCCCGCGGCGTTGAACAGCGGGCCCCCCGAGTTGCCTTGGTTGATCGAGGCGTCGGTCTGCAGAAAATCGTCATATGAGCCGGCTTGGATGTCGCGTGCCCGCGCCGACAGCACCCCGACAGTGACCGTGCCGCCGAGGCCGAAGGGGCTGCCGATCGCGATGGTCCACGCCCCGGGCTCCATTTTGTCGGAATCGCCCCAGGTTGCGACGGCGATACCGGGACGCGGCTCGATCTTGAGCACTGCAATATCGGTGGACGGATCCCGACCGATTAGCTTCGCCGGGACATCGGTCTTGTCTGTGAAACGGACATGGATCTCGCTGGCTTTATCCACCACGTGGTTGTTAGTCACGATGTGACCCTCGGCACTGACAATGAACCCCGAGCCTAGCGCCGTCCGCGCCTGCGTACGAGGTTCGCCGAAGCGACGCCGAAATAGGTCACCGAACGGCAGGTCGTCCGGCAGCCCGCGCGCCTCGTTTTCTATCATCTGCTTCGTGAGAATCGCGACGACGGCGGGCATCTTATTTCGCACAACCGCAGTAAAGTCGGTTGGAACCGGGGCCGGCTGGGCAAAGACCGGTGTCTTCACCGACGCGAGCGCGCTCACGGCAAGAGCGCTCGCAACTAGGGTACCCAATAACTGCGTTCTCAGATGGCGGGTCATGTGGCGTTTCCTTTCTGAGCAGATTCGATCCGCCCCGCTCGAAAACTCGGCGGAGCTTTGCTCTACGGGTAACGTCGCTCTGCGCGAGCAGTTGCGTTGTTGGAAGCGCCGCGGCGTTTTGACCGAATGGAGGGGATGCTCTTCAGGTGAGCTGCTTTAAGGACGATAGGGGCAGCGGTGCGTTTCCTGCCTCCGACAAAGGGAAGTCAGGCCGCACCGTTCGCCTGACGGCGGTATCTGTACCTTTGCTCGCAGGTTGCGCGGGCCATATCGCCGCTCGGCTTCCGCATCTTCAGCCAGTTGGGATAGATGCTTGGGCAATGTCTAGCTTTTGCCGTTTCGGGCGGGGGGCTATTTCAACGGTAACTTGTTCAGCATAGGAACCATCTCATTCGGCAGGAATCGATTCCGAGCCGTCGGCCGTGAACCTCCAAGCCCGCGCCGCCGGTGAGCGGCCTTGGCAGCGTGGCGTATTGGCTGGGGTCGCTCTTGTTTAAGACCCGGTCATCGGAGTTGATTGCATCCGGCAGCCGCATGCGTTGCTTAGGATGGGCCGGGCAAGAAGAGATATTCAAGGTATGGACGGCCAATGAACAAACTGCCCATGACACGTGAAGGCTTCGCAGCTCTTAAAGAAGAGCTAGGGCAATGCCATCGGGAGCGACCGTACATTGCGGAACGCATCAGGGAAGCTATCGCGGACGAACCAAATCTGCCCGAGAATGCGGCTTATCAAGCCGCTAAATCTCAGCAAGAAATCAATGAGGCTCGCATTGCGGAACTCCAGGATAAGCTTGCTCGGGCCGAAATAATCGCCGTCTCGGAGCTCTCCGGCGACACCGTCAAATTCGGTGCAACTGTGACACTTATCGACGAAGAAACTCGCAAAAAGCGGCGATGGCAAATTGTCGGTGAGCCCGAAGCCGATGCAAAAAAGGGCAAGATTTCAGTTTTTTCGCCGCTTGCCCGCGCTTTAATTGGACAGACCAAAAATGCGTCCGTGGAGGTCCAGACGCCCAGCGGTTTTAAGACTTACAGGATCGACAACGTGGAATGGTGCTGAGGGCGGGGCCCGGGCATAGGTCTTCTTAACGCCGACGCCTGCGGGCCATTCAGGCATTCGGCACGCAAGGCGCATCGGAGAATTGTCTTAGTCTGTCAGGCGCGTGCCCTAACCTCATCCATTGCAGGACGGCCTCCGCCAACACCGCGGCACAGCGCGGATTCGCGCCGAGACCAGGCTGCGGCTGCCGGATCGAGGATGAGCTGTTTTGATCCGCTTCGTTTTAGCTCACCCTCGGGACGCCGCGCTCGTATTCCGTCGGCATGCGGAAGAAGCCGGGCCGAGCACTGTCGGGCAACAGAATAGTATCGGCCTTGAAAATCGGCGCGCTCGGCTTCCAGTTCATCCAGCGCATCGAATCCAGATAGGGAATAGGTGGAAGCGGCAGCAGATTGCCGGCACCGTCAATGGGCAGCTTCGGCGAACCGTCCATGCCCCAGGCGCCGAATGGCAGAAGCACCGTCGCCAAAGCGACCACCATTTTTCGGATGCAGCGTCCAAACGTCTCCGCACCGGCGGAGCCGAGTATGTGAGTCCTGATCATCTCATCCTCCTATCGTTGAAAAACTGATCCATGCGATCGTGAGAAGGCTGAGGGCGAACATGAGCCAATGCATTACGGTCGCCCCGCCCGTGCGCGATCGAGATTGCATGTCTGTGCTCATCTGGGTCTCCTTGTGCTTTGCGTTCCTTTCTTCTTTGGTTGGTCGTTGCCGGGGCGCGGCCGGCAGCTGCCGGCCAAAACTTGCTCAGAAGTCCATCGGCGGCGTGGCGGGCGCCGGCTCGGACTTCTTCGGCTTCTCTGCAACGAGCGCCTCTGTGGTGATGAGCAGCGCGGCCACGGAAGCCGCATCCTGCAACGCGGTGCGAACGACCTTGGCTGGATCGATCACGCCTGCCTTGGTAAGGTCCTGATATTCGCCGGTGGTGGCATTGAAGCCCCAGTTGTAGCTGGAGCTCTCAAGCAGCTTACCGACTACCAGCGAGCCGTCTTCACCCGCATTCTGCACGATCTGTCGCGCCGGCACCTGAATGGCGCGGCGCACGATATCGACTCCGGCCCTCTGGTCGGCATTCGAGATCTTGATGCCGTCAGGAGCCCTCATGGCACGCAGCAGGGAGATCGGCTGGCCACCGGTCAGGATTGCGATGTCCTCCAGCATGGCCTTGCGGCGATCCCCGAAGCCCGGTGCCTTCACCGCCGCGACCTTCAACCCGCCGCGCAGCCGGTTGACGACGAGGGTCGCGAGCGCTTCGCCTTCGACGTCCTCGGCAACCACGAGCAGCGGCTTGCCGGACTGAACGACGGCTTCGAGCAGCGGCAGCATGGACTGCAGGGTCGACAGCTTCTTCTCATGGATCAGGATGTAGGATCTTCGAACTCGACCCGCATCTTCTCGGCATTGGTGACGAAGTAGGGCGACACATAGCCGCGGTCGAACTGCATGCCTTCGACCACCTCGAGCTCGGTATCCAGGCTCTTGGCTTCCTCTACAGTGATAACGCCGTCGTTGCCGACCCTCTGCATGGCGTCGGCAAGAAAGCGGCCGATCTCGATATCGCCGTTGGCCGAGATGGTCGCGATCTGGGCGATCTCCTCGTTGGTGGTGACCTTCTTGGCGTGGGCCCTCAAATCATTGACGATGGCTTCGACGGCAAGATCGATGCCGCGCTTGAGATCCATCGGGTTCATGCCGGCGGCGACAGATTTCGCTCCTTCCTTGACGACGGCCTGGGCCAGCACGGTCGCGGTGGTGGTCCCGTCGCCAGCAAGGTCGCTCGTCTTGGAGGCGACTTCGCGCACCATCTGTGCGCCCATGTTCTCGAATTTGTCCTCCAGTTCGATCTCCTTGGCGACGGTCACGCCATCCTTGGTGATGCGCGGCGCACCGAACGATTTCTCGATCACGACGTTTCGCCCCTTCGGACCGAGGGTGACCTTGACCGCATCCGCCAGCGTATCCACTCCCCGCAGCACCCGATCACGGGCATCGGTTGAGAACTTTACCTCCTTGGCGGCCATGTTCGTTGCTCCTCTCTCTCAATGACAGACAGCTTCGCGAATTGTACTCAGGCAGCCGGTTTTGTCGACCGCCCAGAAGATCGCTCTCCTTCATGATCAAATAGTCCAGACCGTCGATCTTCACTTCGGTGCCCGACCACTTGCCGAACAAGACCCGGTCTCCCGGTTCGACGTCGATCGGGATCAGCTGGCCTTGCTCGCTTCTGCCCCCGGGACCCGCCGCGATGATCTCGCCTTCCTGCGGCTTTTCCTTTGCTGTGTCAGGAATGATGATGCCGCCGGCGGTCTTTTCCTCGGCATCGATGCGGCGCACGAGCACGCGGTCGTGCATTGGGCGGAAATGCATGCGCATCCTCCATGTCAGTTCGGCGATGTCCAAAAAAGCGGGTCCGGCGTTCGGCCCCGGCGAAAACGACCTAGGAAGCAAGAAACAAGCGTGCAAGAGGTCGTCGAAAAATTGTTGTCACTTTGGCCGTCTTGTTCAGCGATTCAGGACCCAAGGGATTCAGTTCGGCTCAGCAACAAACGTCATCTGGTCAACGCCGCTTCTTTTCCTGCTTCCGCTTGGCTTTCAGCACGTCCGCTTGAGTGCGATAGGCCCTTGCCAAGTTCAAAAGGTTTTCCGAGACTTCTGCATCAGCGGTCGCTCTCGCCCGCCGCTCGGCCTTGTCGGCCTGCTTTCGCAAGAATTTGGTTTCCTTTGGCATGGTGGGCCCCGCCCTGAGGAAAGCGTCAACTCTGACTATCGTTCAACATCCATGATCGCGCCACCTCTTCGAGCAGGTAGGCGAAGTGCATTGCCCTAGGCCGGCCAGCGATCGAAAATCAACTCGCCTTCCTGTCGACGTGCTGGAAGGACCTTGCCGTTATCTGTGGCTCCTCTAGATCGAGCAACGCGTCGATCACCTCCTTGAGATGGGAAGGCCTCGTCAGCGACCTGCCCTTCGAATGCTCCACCTCAATCTGGTAAGCATCAAGAGCCCAGCGCCGCAGGACATCTTCCTTTCGCGTCCGCGGCAGATTGCTGTCTAGCAGCACCTGTTGCGGATCTGTGTAACTTGCGGCGGGAACAATTTCAGGCCCGGACCCGCGGCGGAACACCTCCGGTCCAAGCGTTCGCTCAATCCCTTCCAGCCTGCGGCGGCGCTGCTGGCTCGCGGTTCGGCTCTCGGCGCTCGGATTGTCCGAAACCAGTCGCGGCGTCGGCCCCTGCAGGCCTTGCACGGTAAATTGCAGGCCTTGGCGGCGAGCATATGCGATGGCCGACTCGGCGGACGGAAACGAAAGTTCGATCTGAGCAAGGGTGTCGTCGTCGCCGGTCCAGCCCATCAGCGGCTCGATGTAGGGAGCAGAGCGGCGCTCGAAACAGCTTCCATTGCTGGGCGCGGGCCCGGCCCGAAGTCATCGGTGAGCGGGCAGGCTTGTAGATCGTGGCCTGCGCATCCGCTGGAAATACCGACCGCGTCGACTGACCCGGGACGCCTTGACGGGCCGTAAAGTCCGAACGGGCCGATAAAGGCGAGACGTTCATCGAAGGCCTCCGTCAGGATCAGGCGGGCGGGGCGAACCCGCCCACCTTCATCCTACTGTTTATTGTTTATTTCCGTTGATTGCGATCCTTTTCACCTTCCGTTGCGCCGAAGGGAGCTTCGGCAGCGTCACGGTGAGGACCCCGTCCTTGAACGACGCGGCAACCTTGTCCTGGTCGACGTCGTCGACGGGGATGCGTCGCTCGAAACGTCCGTAGTAACGTTCGCTGAAGCGACGCTCCTTGTCTTCCGTTTCGCTCTTCTTCTCGCCGCTGATGGTCAGCATACCGTCCGTGAGTTCGATCGCCACGTCGTTCTGATCGAGACCGGGAAGTTCGGCGACAACCTTCACTTCCTTCTCCGTCTCGTTGAGTTCGACGCTCGGCCAACCCATCATCGCAGGTGAGCCGAATGAACCGATGTCGAAGCTGCGGAATGCCTCGTCGAACATACGGTTCATTTCACGGTGCAGCGCAAGAAACGGATTGCCTGTTTCATTGCCATGGACGCTCACATTGCGTGAGCCGTCTTTCCACGGAACGAGATCACGTAACGCCATTTTTGTACTCCTTTCATGGTTTCGATCTGTCGCAGCTCTCCGGCGCGCGGCTTTGCCGCGCCGGTCGCCGCTCGACAGTCCCCGTTCACGCCGCCTGCGTATTTTCGGTTTTCTGGTTATCGTTACCTGTGCCGACGATCGCGATGCGCCGCGGCTTCATCGCCTCCGGCACCTCCCGCACCAAAAGGATGCTGAGCAGGCCATTGTCGAACGTCGCGTCCTTCACCTTCATGTGCTCGGACAGATTGAAGACGCGGCAAAACGGCCGCATGCTGATTCCCTGGTGCAGGTAGTCGCCGTCTTCTTTCTCGGCCTTGCCGCCTTCGACCGTGAGCGCGGATTGCTCCGCGGTAATGGCGATCTCTTGCGGCGTGAAGCCGGGCAGTGCCAGCGAGATCCGGTACTGGTTTTCCCCGGTGCGCAGGACATCGAACGGCGGGTAGTTGTCGTCGCCGACGGTCGCGTCATTCACCAGGTTCAAGAGGTGCTCAAACCCGACAGTCGAGCGCCTAAGTGTTGGCAGATCATACGTTCTCATCACCACATCCTCCTTTGAGCAACATGGGTAGGAGCATCACCGGGATGCCCCGATGGCCTTTGCCGGACCCTGCTTTGGCATCCGGCGCCACCTTGGGTGGCTACTAAAAAACTAGGAAGCTGTGAATTGGTTTCAAGAGGGAGAATATCCGCTCGCCGATCGGTGCGGCGGAACGACGCCGTTGGCCGGTCTTGATGCTGGACTAGCTGCGGACTTGGAGTGGCTTCTTGCGCCAGCTGCCGCGCGGCTATCGTCATTCTGATCGTACTGCTGCCGTCATGCTCAGACGGCCCTACCCACCATGATGTTCGCCGCGATGAGCGCAAACGGACAACCTGCCAGCGACTGTCCGATCGGCTTGAGACCGTCGGCGCTGGCAGGGAGATCGAGCCTTCAGTTCACCGTTCGTCGGGGCGCTCCAACTGGAAGCATGCCCAATTGCTAAAAAAGCCGAACGAAGGAACTGGTGAGGCCGATTGCGGTTTCTGAGCCAATCCCAACAAACCAACGGAGGTGTGAGATGAACTTCAGCTCGTCCATGCTCTCCCGGCTTGGCCTAGCGCTCGTCGGCTCGCTGGGGATCGGCATAAGCAGCGCATCCGCGCAGAGCTATCTCGAAACTTATGCGGAGCCCCTTCCTATCGTCGAGCCCTACCAGGTCGTGATGGCGCCCAGATACGTCGTACGACCGGCCGTCGTCGCGCCACCCGTCGTGCGTGAACGCACCATCGTGGTGAGCCGCCCAGGCTATGTGTCGACGCGCCTGGTGGGACCGCCAATGCCGCCGTCTTATGTAGTGGCCGACTGGTAACCCGGCCCGGAGCCCAACGCCCGACGGGCATTGGGTTTTGAATAGCGTTTTTGACAAGCGTTATCGTGTCGATCACGATCGCGCGGAGAAGAAGTCGGCTCGCCGGCTTTCCAAAGAAAGGAAGAAACGAACAACGGAGCCGTGAAATGCGACAACTAGTTGCAATTCTCATCTTTGTTGTGGCGGCGACTGTGGCGCAGGCCAAGCAGGACGGGGACGCTCGATCGACAGTCCGGGCCAAAGATCCGCCCAAGGCGTCCGTAACAACTCCCGACCGATTGCTTCGGCCTCAAGACGCTCGCGGCAAGACCGTCGAGTCATACCCGACATTTGCACCGGCTGGTGAGGTGGCGCTTCAAGCAGGATCGAAGGGGTGCTCAAATCCGCTCCGCAGAGAAGCGTGAAGTAACGAGGGTACAAGATTGCCGCCCACTGCAAAGCAACAACATCAGCCCCGCAAGGGGGACGGAGCACGACCCGATCGAATCGCGCTGCGTTTCTACGAGTGCTGTTCAGCCGAGGAGGTGACGACGGGGCGAGGCTCTGAGTTTATTTCCGAAGGATACGGCCGCGTTACCAGATAGATCTCGCCCGCTACCAGCATCACGGCGGCGACCGCACAGCACCAGATCGTGTAGGTCGTCCATCGCCTTCGAATTTGGCTCGCTCAGGATGGAGCCATCGCCTTTGGCTATCCGCGCGAGCGCTAGTTGAGAATAACAGCGGGTCGAAAGACCTTTGGCTATCCGCGACAGGCGCCGTTGTGAACGGCGGGCGATGGCTCCGCCTCATCAAACGTCGCTCGTAAAAATTCGTTCCCTATTGTTGCTGTCGTCACCAAGGCCGTCCGTAATGCAGTGCATTCTCTGGAGACTGGTCGCTTGAATACGTTCGTTATGGCTTGAGCGTGGTTGCGATAGTCAAAGCGGAGGAGCTACAAGGGCGCAGCTTTAACAATTGTTCATCAAAATTAAATGTTAGATATTTCGCAACTCCCACCGCCGATTTCGGTTTTTTGGGTCCCAAAAAAGGAGGGACACATGAAACCAAAATCTGCTCTTGTTGGCTTACTCTCGCTCGCCGCTATTGGATTGGCGCCGCAATCGGCATCGGCCATGCCGAACGGGTTGCCGCATGCCAACCACATCTCGAAAGTCGAGCAAGTGCGCTGGGTCTGCAACCCGTGGGGCCGCTGCTGGTGGCGGCCGAACTACTATCGCTCCTACGGCTTCTACCCCGTGCCACGCTTCGGTCATCGACATTGGGGTTGGCACCATCGCGGCTGGCGCCGGTGGTAACCTTCTGGGGGCTTCGCCCCCTTTATCTTTGGCAGTGCAGCGAAGAGAGGTGGTCCCTCCGAATCAGTTTCCCTCCTAGCGCCAATTTTTTTTACCGACCCTTGAAACCAAATCCGGTTTTCATAATTCTCCAATCGCCACCGCAGGGTGGTCCGGGCGCCTTAGGGCCCGGAAAAGCAGATACGGCCACCGGTCGTGTCCGGTGCCGCTTGTAACCATTTTGCTCTTTGGAGGATCTGGCCATGCGCACTTACGACTTCTCTCCCCTTTGGCGTTCGACCATCGGCTTTGACCGCCTGTTCGACCTCGCGGAATCCGCCCAGCGGGCGACCGAGGACAATTATCCGCCCTACAACATCGAACGGCTCAGCGAGGACAGCTATCAGATATCGCTCGCGGTGGCCGGCTTCTCGCCCGACGAAATCTCGATCACCGCCGAGCAGAACGTCGTGACGATCGAAGGCAACAAACCCGAAAAGGCCGAACGTCAATTCCTGTACAGGGGTATTTCGACCCGCCACTTCAAACGCCAGTTCAACCTGGCCGATTACGTCCAGGTCAAGAACGCGTCGTTCGATAACGGTCTCCTCAAGATCGAACTGGTCCGCGAGATACCCGAGGCCATGAAGCCGCGGCGGATCGCCATCAACGGTTCCGCGCAGGCCAACGTTCACCAGCTCGACTCAAAGGCGGCCTGAGCGAGCGTCCTGCGGCGGCCCGGCTTCGTTGTCTCGGGCCGCCGCCAACTCGTCTTTTCAATGGAGGACAACATGCGGCCGACGACCGCTACCGACAACGTCTTCGACTTCCAAGCGCTCTTGCATCCTGGCACGGTCTTCGAGCATCCCAAGGACGTGGTGACTCACCCGTCGCTTACGCTGGCCGAGAAGCGGGCGATCCTAGCTTCCTGGGCTTCCGACGCTTCGGCAATCGCTTCCTGTCCCGCGCTACGTGCGCCCGAGGGACTGAAAGGGCCTGTCAGCATCGATGCTATCTTGGAGGCGCTATGCGAACTGGATGGCGGCCCTCGCAATCCGCCCGGCGGCAAGCCGAACCGCCGCTTCTCCACGTCGCGGGTGCTGGCGGCCTGAGGAGAACCCATGGAAGATATTCGCCTACCCAGGCACGTGATTGATTGTATAGAGCATCGCTGGACGAGCCGACTGCAACAGGCCGCGAAGGCCCGGAACATCGACCGAAGGAGATCCATGCAGGCGCGCCACGTGCAGAGATCGACGGATCGCCGGTGAGCGAGCCTAGAAATCCGGCGGTGCGGGGCGGCTCCCCCAATTTGCGTCAGTTGCGCGGACCGCCAGGTTGTCCGCCCCCGGCAATTGTGCTCCGCTGATTTTGGCCCGGCATCCTTTGCGATCTCGTTCCACGAAAGCTCAGCGCGCAGATCATTCGGCATGTCGCCGAACTTGCAGATCACGGTGGCGTCCCCGAAGTCGCTCATCGTGGGATCTCTGCTGAGGCTGAAGGCGATGGCCCACGACGCCGTGTCACAGCGGTGTTCGGATTGAAGCCCTCCACCGCTTCGCCGGCGACGATGCCGTCGTCGGCGGCCACGAAGGTAAGGCGACGTAAGTAGGTGACGCCGGATATCTCTCAGTCGTACCAGTCCTTTCGATCGCGCTGGACGTCGAACCGGCCGCGTGCGTCGCCGGCAGAAGCCGAATCCCGAATCCTCGATCAGCGACTTGAAAGCAGTTCGCCACGATCAGCGCCTTGACGGCTTCCCATGCATCGCTGCCGCAGGCCGAGATGGCTTGTGCAAGGCGTCGCCTGGCCAGAAGGAAATGCTGATGTCGCTCGAGGACAAGAAGCCCAAGGATACAGCCGCCAAGAAGCCGGCGCCCAGACCACAGCGGAAGGATGGAGCTGATCAGTTATTGAGATAAGGCCCTACACTAAGTCACCCAGCGTACGTAACCGCCATCAAATCGGTGTTAAAAGATACCCATTGTCGACCACAATTGACGGGCGTCGGCAACTGAGAGTTCGAGAGCTCCCGCCTGCAGCCAAGGGAGCATGCTCGATGCTTCAGTCCAATGCCATTCTGGCTTCGCTTTCAGCAGGCGACGCGTCTGCACTTGCTCCTCACCTCGACGGCATCGCACCGATGCCGTGGCTGAAGAGCGCTGCCAACTGGACCCCCGGCACGGAAGAGGTGCAGCCGGAAGAAATCCGCGTGACCTTCATGGGGAGTTCGCCCTTGCCACGACCGGGCCAAATGGG